>CAYVAZ010000040.1:0-22274 GCA_964449065.1 uncultured bacterium | reverse complement strand
CTCCCCTAACCCCTCCCACCTTTGGGAGGGGAAATTTCTCTTCAAGCGGCTGACCGATTACCTTTCACTGAATTCGCTGCTTGTGCTAAACCGCATGGGTATAACTGTAATCAAATAAAATTTGCCACTCCTTCAATTGAACCGCTTCGCATAAGCGTTCATCCGCGGTTCCGGTTTGGTATGATTTCTCACAGAGTTGAATAAATTGGAATGGATCCCAAGTGGATTGTCCGGCTAAAAATTTGCTGTCCGGTGTAGTCTCCATCGACTGAGCGAGTTTCGAAGCCTCCGCGCATAGCGCGTCAAAAGCGGGGTGATTCCCTACCTTCCGAAACCAGTAGCCCGAATTGCCGTAATCCGGCTCACGCCGGTGCATAATGCCGTGCCAAAAACTGCCGGTCGGATTATGGATCGATTGGCTGATGGTGTGCGATTCATCCAAATAATCATGATACAGCCATAAGCCGGATAGGCAGGCCTTCGCCATATCCTGATCTTTGATGGAGGTGTGTTTGAATAATTGATCCACACTGGCTGCCTCAAGCAGTGGTTTTATCGATTGATTGGGGGTGCCGGGCCCCAAACTGTTTGGCCTTTCCTCAGGGATCAATTTTGCGATTTCTTCACCATATTTCGCTGGATCAAATCCGTTCATACATCCTCCTTACTCTTCAATAAATCCATAATACTTGCCCATGTAATAGGGAAGCAAATACACCTGCCCGCTGGCAAGGCCGGTGCCGTTTCCTCCATAATCTATCACCCACGCATCGGTGCTCCAATGGTTGAAATGCCTGTTTTCCACCGGAATTACTTTCCCATTGATGCGGTGTGCCCGCAACCGTCCGGGCTGCTCATTGGGATAGCGCGCAATCGAATGCCGGGGCAAGGGAACCAAATCAATGCGGTGGCTGTTTTGATGCGCCCAATTGCGCCGGTCAAGCGAAAACCCGGTTAGCGTATCCACCGAATCCTCCAGCCATCCTTCCCACGGCGAGATATCGTACGTTCCCCACGGGTCGGTATAGGTTTCCCCATAACAGCATGCCGCATAAATAAAGTTAAACAGCGGGTTCATTTCCGGATACTCAATCGCCCAATAGTTGAACAATGAGTAACGAATTTCATTGCGCAGTTCGTCATCATTGCTGTACTTGATGAGGTTGTAATAGTTCATAAACGCCATTTCATCATCTGACTGATTGCCCGAACCGGGCCCCCATTGCACCTTGGCGATCATCGAATTGATATCATAATAATGTTCTTCCTGCAACTGCTTGGCGATCTCTCCGTATTTTGGATCCCCGGTTATATGCTCCGTAACAGCAAGGTAAGAAAGCATACTGAGTGAATTCAGCCCCCGTTCCACATACCAGTTAAAATCGCGGTTCAGCACAGAGGGACGAAACATCGCCCAGCGGGTTGGTTCGCCGTCATGGTCGATCAGCACAAAATCGTTGCGCAGCATGTGGTCGGTAACCGCTTGCACATGCTCGCGCACGCGCGCCTTTTCTTCTTCCGTTTCCGCGACCAAATCGTAATAAAGCCCATAAAAGAAATAGTGGCCGTCCAGCTCATCCGAACTGGTATCGATCTTATACCAATAGCCCTCTTCTTCATTCAACACATACCGCGGGGTAATGACCTTCCACAGTTTGTCTTCTTGCTGCTTTTGCTTCTGTCCCTCCACCGTATGGCCAAAGCGTTTGTTCGGATCCGGCTCGGAAGTTGGGACAACAGTCCGTGCAACAAATCCGGGTTGATGCTCAACCTCACCGCCTTGGGTGACTGTCCGCAAAAACCGCAATGCTTCAAAGGCTTCTTTCGCCCGCTTCTTGGCATTTTCATCTTTCAAAGCCGCGTACGCAAAGCATTCCCCGGCTCCGTACATCGATGTCCAAAGCCCATCGTTATCGCTGTCATGATAAAGAATCTCACTAAAGTCTTCCGGATTTTTCAATCCCACTTCGGATACATACCCGAACTTGGTACGCTTGATGTACTCTTCTATCTGCTGTTCATAATGCGCCGCTTTTTCCGCCAGCGTCATCGCTTTGTATTCAATCACACCAACACCGTTGTTGGTGGCAAACCACGTTTCCTTTTCGGTAACGGCAATGTCATACACATGATCCCCCGGCAGCCAGCGCTTGCCCTGGCGGTAATGCCATTCATACTCACCGGACGCGGTACCGGTATCCAAACGAATCGCCCCTATTGTTGTGCCAAACCATACTTCATCATCCCGCGAGGTATTGATGCAGGTGAAGTCGCTAAAGGGCAAACCGTCTTTGCCTTCAAACAGCGTCCATTGCCCGTTGCTATCTCTTACCCCCACACCCTGCGGACTCGCAAACCACAACGCGCCATTGGGTTGAAATCCAACCGCCTGCACTGCTTGCGGAGCCCAACTTCTGCCGGAATCATCACGGGGATAAAGTGCTTCCCACGCTTGAAACGGCTTTTTAATGAATACCCCGGCTTCCGCCGCAACCGCAATGGTTCCATTCGGCCCGGCGGCAACATCATTCACCTTCACCCGCATATCCAGCATTTGAAACAAGAGCGGATCGCGGTGCAGTTGATGATTCTCAACAGAAAACAATCCCTCCGTGGTGGCGAGATACAGCACGTCATCCACAACAGCAAGCGCGTTAACTTCCAACCCTTTTGGGAGAGGAATGTTCTCTCCGTTTGAGGATGGAGACGTCCAAATCATGCCGTTTACGGCCGCATAAAACGTATTTTTCCCCCGCGTTAAAGCCGTTACGTTGGTTTTCGGAAAATCCCGAATAGGCCGCCAACTATCCACATCATCCCGGTATAAAGCCAAACCCCGAGAGGTTCCGGCATACAGGTTTCCGTCACCGAAAACACTCACCCCGAATATTTCATTCGATGGCAATTTCTCACCTGTAGTGTAAAACCGGCTGACTTCCTGTTTAAACGTTTCAATCTCAATAGACGGCACTTCGGATTGAACAACGGCATCGGCCATGTTGGATTCAATCTCCGCGTCCAGCGCATAGACACATGATAATTGCGCGGCAAGGGAGAAGGTGAAAATACACGCAGTAAAATGAAGGTTCAACATAACGGCTCCTTGTTACGGATAAACGGTTCAGGTGATTTAAATTTATATCAAACCGTTTCTTGCGGAAAAATGGAAGGTTTTGATGAATAATATATTTGTTAAAACACCGTTAGGGTTTGATGAACGGTTTTGAAGTGAATTTTCCAGGACAAATCAATCCCCCAATACAGCGGCGTTGTATTTCATATTTTGTAAGAGTATGGTATTCTTTAAAAATCAAAACCACGATAGGGATAACGGATGACACAACGAACTGTAATGCTATTTGGAACCGGGGCGATTGCGAAAGGCTATGCCATACGATTCGCGCAAGAAGGCTGCCGGTTGGTGCTTGTCAGTTGGGATGACTCGTGCGATAAATTGTCACAGGAACTGAAAGAAAAAACCGGCATTTCATCGGATAATATGATTACCCCACATGCCGATTTGTCTCAGTATGCGAATATCGCGGATGTCTATCAGCAAGCGTACGAGGCATTTGGTCAAGTGGATGCCGTGGTGAACGGATCGGGCGGCAACCAAGCCGCCGCGGTGGTATCCAGCCTGGAGGATTTCGTGAACATGGATGCTTCCGTGCCGGATAGTTTGATGAAGAACAACTACTTCTCCAAACGCTATTCCCTGCAAATCTACGCGAAATGGCTGCGTGAGAAAGGACATCAAGGCAGTGTGGTAAACATCACGTCCATGTCGGGGATTACACCGCTTTCGAAGGTGATCGACTATTCCGCCGCTTTTGCCGCGGTAGAAAACTTCACCCAAAGCGTGGCGTTTCTTTATGCCAAACACAATCTCGGCCGGGTGAACAATGTCGCGGTTGGCTTTACCATTGGCCGGCAAAATAAAAAACTGCTGCTGGATGACAACGATAATCCCACCCCGCGCGGCCAGGAAATTTTGGACAGCACATCTCAGCACCGCTTTTTGGATGTGGAAGAAATCGCGGAACATGTTGTGTATTTGCTGGACCCGGAAAAATGCCGGGCGGTGAACGGCCACACCTTGCGAGTGGACGGCGGATTTAATCTGGTGAATTTGCCTTCCACTGCATAATCACTGTTTAATCATTTCCCATCTTCATGAAGCCGCTCGCCGATTATTTTTAATCGTTTGAGCCAAGAGTTCGCGCGATGATCTGCTGTGCTTGGTCTTTTTCATGTTCCAACACCCGTACCTGCGCGTAATGATGGAATGGCTCGCTTTGCGACCAATCGAAATGATTGTCTTTATCGATAATGACGTAGTGCAAACCGGAATTCTCTAACGCCGAACGGATCAGCGCTTCTTGCGCTTGATCTTCAATATCAAAAACGGGAACCATATTTTCATTTGTGCTTTCCATGATGCGCCTCCTTCATGGTGTTGGAATCTCGTCTGGATTCCTATATGATATCATATCATAAATACCGAAAAGTCTGTGCCCATTCATACCAAATTAAAGGATCATTTCCATGAAGTTGAATACCTTTCTTATTGCATTCATTGTTGAAATTTCTACGATCTCCTTCGCCCAGCCGGAAACCCAACCGGTGGCAGGATTGCGGGATAATACCCCAAACATCCACGCTTTTGTGAACGCGCGAATCGTACCGCGCCCGGGGGAACGGATTGAAGAAGGCGCGTTGGTGGTGCGCGACGGCGTGATTGAAGCGGTCGGCGATATGGTGGATATCCCCGCCGACGCGCGCGTGTGGGATATGAACGGGATGACGATCTACCCCGGATTGATGGAAACCCATACCCATGCCGGGGTGAAAGATGAATGGGAAGAATCGGATGAAGGCCGCTATTGGAATATCCATGTCCGCCCCGAACGAACGCTATCCGATTACCTTGAAAACGGCAGCGGGGATTTTAAACCGCTTCGTGAATTGGGATTTACCAGCGCGCATGTAGTACCGAATAAAGGCATCGTTCGTGGGCAGAGCGCGTTGATCTCACTGGCGGATATCTCTTTGAAAGAACGAATGATTCGTGACCGGGTTGCCCAGCATATCGTATTTGAGCGCCAGGGAAGGTGGGGCAATCACCGCTACCCCAATTCATTGATGGGCGTCATCGCGTTGGTGCGGCAGGCGATGTATGACGCGCGGTGGTACCGCCAAGCGCATCAGCGGTACGCGCAAAACCCGTATCAACCCAAGCCGGAACACAACGTGTCATTGGAAGCGCTGCATGATGCGCTAAGCGCCGCACAGCCCGTGATGTTTTACACCTGGGATGAACAGAGTTATCTGCGCGCAAAGGCGGTCGCGGATGAGTTTCACTTAAACGCTTGGTATGTGGGCAGCGGGTATGAATACCGCGATGTAAAAACCTTCGCCGCTATAAACGCGCCCCTTCCCATCCCTTTGAATTTCCCCAAACCCCCTCATATCAAAACATACGAAGAAACCTTGGATGTTCGTCTCACAGCGCTGCGCCATTGGGAACGGGCGCCGTCAAACCCGGCGGTGTTGGAAGAAGAGAATATTCCATTCACACTGACAACGTTTAAGTTGGATAAGGCCGGCGATTTCGCGGAACGTGTGCGGAAGGCTATAAAGTATGGATTGTCTCAAGACGCCATGCTTGCCTCATTAACGACTGTTCCTGCAAAGATGTTACGTGTAGAGGATGAATTGGGCACCCTGGAAATCGGCAAACGCGGCCACTTTATCATTACCGATGGTGAATTATTCGCAAACGATACCAAAGTGTTGGATGTCTGGATTGACGGCCGCCGCTATGAAATCAACAAGCAGCATGCAATCGATCCGAGGGGAATGTGGAAGGCAAATCTCCCGAATGAAATCGTGTTATCCAATCAAACGCAATTGGAGATCAAAGGGAAGTTACCCAAAGTCAGCGGCAAAATGTATATCGGTTCAACCACAGAAGAATTGAGTTGGATTGAACTCGATCATGACCGTCTGTCGTTTACGGTATCCGGCTCGCGGTTTAATGACGAAGGGGTCTATCAGTTCAGCGGGATCATCAACGGCGAACGTATCGGCGGATACGCGACATCACCAAAAGGCAAATCGTATGCTTGGAGCGGAGAATGGCAATCGGCTTTGGAACAAGAAGATAAACAGAAGGATGAAGATAAAGAGGAAATAGAATTTATCAGCCGGATTGTGTATCCCCCGGCAGCGTACGGCAGAGAATCGCTTCCGGAACTTATTCAAACCATCTTCATCAGCAACGCCACCGTATGGACTTGTGGAGAGCGTGGAATCATTGAAAATGGCGATGTGCTGATTGTGGATGGCAAGATTAAGGATGTCGGCTTCGGTCTGCAAGCGCCGGAAGAAGCCTTTGTCATCGACGGCACCGGCAAGCACGTCACGCCAGGACTAATCGACCCCCACTCACATACCGCGATAGAACAAGGGGTGAATGAATCCGGGCAGGCAATCACCGCGGAAGTTCGAATCGGCGATGTGATCGATGCGCGCGACAGTAACCTTTACCGCCAACTGGCGGGCGGTTTGACCGGAGCGCAGTTGCTGCACGGTTCGGCCAATCCCATGGGTGGGCAAAGCGGCATCATCAAACACCGCTGGGGGCAGAATTATCAAGGCTTGAAAGAAACGCGCGGTCCGGGCATGATCAAGTTCGCGCTGGGTGAAAACGTAAAACAAAGCAATTGGAGCAACCCCACAGGACGCTATCCCCAAACCCGTATGGGCGTTGAACAAATTATGCTGGACCGCTTTTTGGCCGCGAAGGATTACCAAAAGGCCTGGGATGAATTTAACCAACACCCCTACCGCCGCGGTGTCATCCCTCCCCGCCGCGATTTAGAACTCGACGCGCTGGTGGAAATTTTAAACGCTGAACGGTGGATTCACTGCCATTCCTACCGCCAAGATGAGATCATGATGCTCATGCGTTTGGGCGAACGGCTAGGCTTTCAAGTCGGCACCTTTCAGCACATTTTAGAAGGCTACAAAGTCGCGGATGTTATGGCGGAACACGGTGCCGCTGGTTCCGCCTTTAGCGATTGGTGGGCGTATAAGTTTGAAGTCTATGACGCCATCCCCTACAACGGGGCATTGATGTACCAGCAAGGCGTGAACGTATCCTTTAATTCAGACGACAGCGAACTGGCACGCCGCATGAACACCGAAGCCGCTAAAGCGGTTAAGTATGGTGGTGTGCCCGAAGAAGAAGCGTTGAAGTTTGTCACGCTCAATCCTGCCAAGCAGTTAAAAATCGATCCATACGTTGGATCATTGGAAGCCGGCAAAGATGGCGATTTCGTGGTCTGGAGCGGACACCCGCTTTCTACCTACACCCGCTGCGAACAAACCTGGATTGAAGGACACAAATATTTCGGTTTAAAAGAAGATGCCGAACTGCAAAAAATGGTGATGGAAGAACGCGCCGCGTTAATCCAAAAAATATTGGATGACAAAAAGAACAAGAAAAAAGATGATGATGAAGATGATGATAAAACCGAAGATGAACAGTGGAGCGCGGAAGACGAAGCCTTTTGGTTTGAAGAACAGAAAGAATACCAAGTGCAATGCGGCATCTGCGGTTGTGATGAAGTTCATCAAGAGCAAAATTTCTTAGGCGATTTTCAATCCACCCTGCAAACCCTACGGAGAAATCTCAATGAAAACAACCAATAGTATTTCGTTTATTCTGTTCGCGTGTTTGATGCTTCCCTTCCCGGCAAGGGCGAGTGATCAAATACCGGCCCCGCCGCAATCGAACCCGATTGTGTTGATGAACGGCACGGTCCATACGGTCTCCGGCAATACCATCGCAGACGCGCAGGTGCTGTTCGAAGACGGCAAAATCACCGCCATCGGCAAAAGCATCGAACTGCCGGATGATGTGGAGACAATCGACATCAGCGGCAAGCATGTTTACCCCGGCTTGATCGCACTTAACACGATCATGGGTTTGATGGAAATCTCCGCGGTTCGGGCAACGCTTGATTATGCCGAGACGGGTCAAATCACCCCGAACGTGCGGGCCAACGTATCGTTTAATCCGGATAGCGAATTGATTCCGGTCACGCGTGCCAACGGCATAGCAATCGTTGAGTCGATGCCGGAAAGCGGTCTCATATCCGGCCAGTCTTCCCTCATGATTTTGGACGGCTGGACATGGGAAGATATGACCCTAACGCATCCACTGGGACTGCACATCCATTGGCCCAATATGGGGATTGACCGCGACAATGCGGCCGGCTCAAAAGAACGCCGCGACGAACACATTCAGCAAATCAAAGACGTCTTCATCCAGGCCCGCGCCTATTGGAAAGCCCGGCAGGCCAACCCGGATGACCACGAAACCGACAGCCGCTGGGAAGCCATAAAGCCGGTGTTGGATGGTGAAGTCCCCGTGTTTATTCACGCGAACCATGTGCGGGAAATGCAAACGTCCATCCGTTGGGCGCTGGAGGAAGGGCTTAAGGTGGTTCTGGTCGGCGGAAACGATTCTTGGCGCATTGCGGACTGGCTGAAAGAGCGTGAGATCCCGGTGATTGTGGATAGCACCCATTCGCTGTCGTTCCGCTCTTGGGAACCGTTTGATACCGGGTTTACCCTGCCGAAAAAGTTGTATGAAGCGGGTGTGCAGTACGCGTTTGCTTACAACGGCCGTCCACCGAATTTGCGCAATCTTCCCTATCAAGTCGCGAAAGCGGTATCGTATGGTTTGCCGAAAGAAGAAGGGCTCAAAGCGATCACGCTCTACCCCGCGCGGATTTTAGGAGTGGATGACCGGGTCGGTTCCATCGAAGAGGGAAAAGACGCAACACTGATCGTCACCAATGGCGACCCGCTTGACATCCGCACCCATGTCGAACGCATGTACATCCAAGGCCGCGCTATCGATCTAACCAGCCGCCACACCATGCTGTATGAGAAGTATAAAACGAAGTATGAACAACAAACCCAGTGAAACTTTGATAGGGAACTTGCACAAGCAAAAGAATGCTTTCTCTTTTCCGTCAACTGAGAATGCACATGGCTATATGCTCAACAAAAAGCAGGCTGCCACAGAGGCATGAAGAAAAATATTGGAAAATAGGACGAGTGGCATAACATCAAAAAAAACACTATTGTTTATCGTCAGCAGTGATAAAATTTTTTTTAAAAGATGTATGTTATTAGTTAGAGCGTTTCAGAGTTGGATTGACAGAATCTGTCGTTGTCCCCCCCTTATTAAGGTGGGTAGGAGAGATCAAAAACTTTCTCTTTCTATATCTACTCAAACCTGAATTGCTCTAGGAAAGTGAGAGTGTCACCATGGAAATCGCTCCAAGAATCTGTGTTGATGAAAATGTGCGGTTTGGCAAGCCTGTCATCCGGGATACCCGCGTTCCGGTTGCTATGATTTTAGGGAAGTTGGGAGGAGGAATGACATACGAGGAAATAGCCGCGGAATATGAAATCACACAAGAGGATATTCTCGCCGCCCTCAACTATGCGGCAAACAGCCTAGCCAATGAAGAAATAAAGACCGTCATATAACATGCTGAAATTTGTCATAGACGAAGATATGCCCCGCTCTACCGGAATCGTTCTGCATGAGCGGGGGTATGATGTGAAAGATATACGGGATTATGGACTTCGGGGCTTAAAAGATGAATTGATTTATGCGTTCGCGAAAAAGCACAAATCCGTAATTCTTACCGGAGACCGGGGATTTGGCAACATTTACCGCTTTCCATTGGGGCATCATTCTGGAATCGTTGTTGCCCATTTTCCAAATGATATCCCTACAGTTGAAATCAACCATCAACTGTTAGCAAGGATCGAAAAACTATCGGAACATGATTTTGATGGAAACTTAATCATCATAGAACCAACTAAGATACGAATCAGAAGAAAGTGATTGGGATTTTAATCACACTCTACCCCGTGCGGATTTTAGGAGTGGATGACCGGGTCGGCTCCATCGAAGAGGGGAAAGACGCAACACTGATCGTCACCAATGGCGACCCGCTTGACATCCGCACCCATGTCGAACGCATGTACATCCAAGACCGCGCTATCGATCTATCCAGCCGCCACACCATGCTCTATGAGAAGTATAAAACCAAATAAGAACAGCAATTGGAATAGTAAATCTAAGGGTAGGGGCACGTTGCAACGTGCCCCTACTTTTGTGAAAAGATGTTAGTTTTCAGATACCGTAATCAACGCTTTGATACAGTTATCCACCCGGCCACGGCTTTGCGCGATGCCTTCTTCGGTTTGATCCAATGAGAACTTATGCGTTTGCAATGGATCGACTTTGACTTTGCCGGTGGCGATGCAGTCCAGGGCTTCCGGCCAGGTGCCGGGTGCCAGCCAGGAGAAGCGCAGGGTTTTATCCATCAAAATGGTTTGCAGCGCCGGCACTTGAATTACATCCTTATCGCCGGGTAAACCAAAGATCACGACCGTTGCATGTTTGCCGGTATGCTCAATCGCGGAATGAATGGCATCCAGCGAACTGGTGGAGGTAATCGCGCGGTCGGCTAACTCTCCGTTATTGTTGTTTTGAATGCACTCGCCCAAATCTTTCACATAATGCGGAGAGCTTTCATCCTTTACGTTGGCGATGATATCGACCCCCAAGTTCTTGCCGATTTCCAGGCGGTAGTCACGGGTTCCAACCAGCATCACCTTTCCGGCGCCGCGCGCTTTGGCAACCTGCACCATCATCAACCCGATTGGGCCGGGGCCAAACACGACGACAAACTGTCCTTCTTGAATGTTGAGGTTATTCATGGCATACAATCCGCAGGCGAGAGGTTCGGTTGAAGCCGCTTGCTGGTATGAAACGCCTTCCGGAATCTTGACGGTCCAGTTGTAGTTGGAAACACAGTATTCCGCCATGCCGCCGTCTTCGCTCACGCCCTTGACGCGTTTTTCATCGCAGAGATTAGACAACCCGCGTTTGCTCCAAACGGAATTGGGATTGGACTGTACCGGATCAACCACAACACGGTCACCCACTTTAAAGCCGCCTTTGCTTTCGGCCTCGCTGCCCACGGCAACCACATCGCCGGAAAACTCGTGCCCCAGCACCAGCGGGCCTTTGCCGTTTTCGGTTTCCAGCGAACTCCAGCCGTAATAATAAGCAACATCCGAGCCGCAGATGCCGACGGTATTCACTTTCACCAGCACTTCATCCGGTTCCGGCTGCGGGACGGGTTTTTCCTCTAGTTGCATTTTTTCTGGCTCATAAAACACTTGCGCTTTCATTGTGGACGGTATATCGGACATAATTTCGCTCCCCATGTATTGGATTAAGATAGAGTTGTTTGTTTCATTATTTCAGGGTTAGCCGTCAAAATCAAGATTGCTAAAAAATACCATTCGAGACCGATTGCTTTGTTCTGATCATCCTGAATCACGGCAGTCATTCAGCCGGTTGAAGTTGTTTTCCTCCCCATGACCGGCTGCTCTTTACCCGGAAGTTGTCCGGTGGTGTTGATTTATATTCCATCGAGGTGCATCCATCTCAGGTTTGTAGGCCGTGAAGCCCAGGCATGGGTACAGTAACAGAAAATTACGACGGCAAAGGAAATGGATTTATGCGGCGCGGTGAATTGGACAAGTGGGAAAGAACTTCCCGCCTCTCCCGTATTAAATTATTCAAAAAATGGTCTATACTTGTTTTGTGTAGTTTATCATGCAAACGGTGGTGCTTAACGAATGCAAGGACACTTTGATACCGAATTGGGTCGTGTGCAAATTTCACCGGCTATCGTGCGTGGGATCATTTTGCGGGAAATCCAGAAGAGCAAAAGTTTTTTGCTGCACGGTATGCTGCCGTCGGAACCCGTTCCCGCCAAAACGGTGGAGCGCTGCATTCGGGTGGTGTTTCATGAGGGGAACGCCGAACTCACGCTGATTCTTGCCGTGCGGTATGGCGCGCGCATTATCAAAGAAGCACGGGAACTGCAAGGCAATATTGCCAAAACCCTGCAATTGAAATCGGGAATCCATACGGAAACGATCTCAGTGAATGTGGAAAGTGTCTACGAAAAAACCGGGGCTCAGCAACCTTTACTCATCGATCAAGTTGACGAACAGCCGGATGACGCCGTCAATCAATAGAAAGCGATCTACATGACCCGTATCATCACACTCTTTTTGTCATTTTTGTTGTTGTTTTGTGCCTCCGCTATGTGCGGGTTTTTGGTGATTGGGGATCACGAAACAATATTGCTAACCGGGGCGGCGCTAAGCAACGCGGCATTAACGGTTTGGGGCAAAGCGGTATTGGCCGCGCTCTGCCTGCTGGGTTTGGGGTGCAGTTTGTCTTTGCTGGCACTGCTGCTGGGAATAAACCCCGGCGCGGATGAACACGTGGTGCTCAGCAATGATGCGGGAGCGGTCGGGGTATCGATTGACGCGATAGAAGAGTTTGTGAAACGTAAAGGGGAAACCGTGCGCGGGGTGCGGGATTTGCAAGTGCATGTGGAAAAAGAAGAAAACGGATTGGTGGTTCGCAACCGGA
Source organism: uncultured bacterium (assembly GCA_964449065.1). Classification (GTDB taxonomy): domain Bacteria; phylum Hinthialibacterota; class Hinthialibacteria; order Hinthialibacterales; family Hinthialibacteraceae; genus CAYVAZ01. The sequence goes on along the minus strand of CAYVAZ010000040.1, from coordinate 9,721 downwards.
TTGTACTGGAATTGCAGCGCAATATCCCCGAGTTCATCCAAGAATTTCAATCGCTCGTCAACCGGGAACTGCACGTTACATTAGGACTGCAAAACGTCGCGGAAGTGAAGGTGCTGATTCACAAGTTGTTTCCCAAAGATGCCTCCAAAGAACCGAAGCTGTTGACCGGCCCGCAAACCGTACTGTTAAAGCAAAATCAAGAAGGCGAAGACGATAACACGCAAGAGCCCCGCCGGGAAGAAGGCGTGAAGATTATTACACCCAAAGATTACCGGGAAAAGGATGGAAGCGCATGAGCATCAGCAATGACGAGGTGAAACATATCGCGTATCTAAGCCGGCTGGAATTGCCGGAGAAAGATGTTGATACGTATACAGAACATCTCTCTCACATTTTGGATTATGCCGAGAAACTCAGCAGTTTGGATGTGGAAAATGTGGAACCGATGTCGCACGCGATACCGGTATTTAACGTGATGCGTGAGGATGAAATCGGAGCATCGCTCCCGGTTGAAGACGCGTTAAACAATGCCCCGGAAACAGATGGTCCATATTTTAAAGTCCCCAGAGTAACGGAATAAGAAACACGAAACCATACCGAAACCGGGCGCGCGTTGCGCCTTTTTTTGTGAAAAATCACCGCAGGAAAGAAGGGTACATCATGTTGAAACGCCGAATGTTTATTTCTCTAGTGATTTCATTATTGACGCTGGTTTTCGCTCAAACCTCCTCCGCGCATTTAAACAGCATGTCGTTTTCGAAAATTGAGGTGAAAGAGAGTGAAGTGCACTGGCAGATGAAGTTTACGCTGCTTTGCACGTTGGAATTGTTTGCCGTCGATGTTGACAGCAACAACTTTTTATCGGAAGAAGAACTGAAATCGGCCTGGTCGATGATGTATTACTATTTATCCAACAAAATCAAGGTATTGGGAGGCGGCCGGCAGCTGCGGATGGTGTTGAAAGATATCTCGTTTTCGGTGGAAGAAGACGATTCCTATACCGTGTTTGAACTGTCCTTCCCGTTTCGGCAAAAGCCGGATGGTTTCATTTTCTTATGCAATGTGCAGGAAGAAACCGACCCCTATCATCAAGCGCTGGCTGAGATTCACTTAGCCGATGAGAGTTATGCGTACGTCTTCAGCAATGTAAATTATTTTGATTCGCAGAATATCCCCCGCTACGCGCGCAAGTTTGATCCAAAGGAGTTAAAGGGGAAGGAAGCAAAGGATTCTGAAGGGCCGGAATCTAAGGATGGGCAGACTGCGGAAATGGAAAATGGCGAAAACAAGCGGGATTGAAAATCCTCAACCGGAGGCCTCTCTTTCTTCCGCGGATTTGGGATAATCCAAAATGATATTCATGGGCAGTTGCAGATCATTCAAGGTTTTAATTTTCAAGACGCTCTCTTTACTGTATTCCTGCACCTTATTAAATTCGCCGTTTTCTTGCAGTATAAAGTGTTCTGCGTATTCCGCCTCGATATCAATGATGATGTATTCTTTCACGCCATACATTTCGTACCGGCGTTTTTGATCCAGCGGTCTTTCCGTGCCGTGGAAGGACTGACAACTTCAATAATCACATCCGGTGCCCCTTGGATGCAAAGGTCTTTCAGTTTCTTGAGATCACATACTATGAAGATATCCGGCTGTACTACATCGCTATCGTCTAAAACAACATCGGTTGGAGCCATATACGCCCGGCATTTTTCCCCTTCTAATTGATTGCCGATCAATCGAAATACCGTGCCAACCACATCCTGGTGAGACCGCCTTGGCGCGGGAGACATATCATAAAGATCGCCGCCGATGATTTCCCAGCGTTCGTCATCATCCCAAGTGAGATAGTCTTGGTAGGTATATTTCTGTTGTGGGTTAATTAGAGGCATTGGGTTCATCCTCACGTAATGGGATATCTAGGATTTCGTTCACGGGGAGTTCCATATTATCCAGCGTTTGAATGATTACGTTATCACCCGTGCTGTAATCTGTCCCTTCATCGAATTTGCCGTTTTCCTGTAAAACGAATCGCTCGATCAGTTGGGCGGGAATATCGATAACGAAATATTCTTTGACACCAAAAAATTCATATTGGCGTTTTTTGGTGTAACGGTCTTTGCGGGTCGTTGTAGGACTTAATACTTCAAACAAAACATCCGGTGTTCCGTGTATCCCCTTGTTTGAAATCTTTGTTCGGTCACAAACGATCAAAACATCCGGTTGAACCACATCCGTTTCCGATAAAATTACATCCACGGGAGAAATAACCGGAATGCATTTTTTTCCCTTTAACGCGATCTTGAGGAAGGCATGAATATTACCGGCTACAACTTGGTGATTGAAAGCCGGGGCGGGAGACATATTGTAGAGTTCGCCGCCGATGATTTCCCAGCGTTCGTCGTCATCCCAAGTGAGATAATCGTGGTAGGTATATTTTGGTTGTGGGTTAATTAGAGGCATGATTACCTATTCACCCCTTTTGTTGATTATTTTTAACATTTTTTTCGTTGAAGCGAACGGTTCTTCTTGCATGGCGGCTACCTTGCCTTCTGAAAACTTATTTTATTCCATTTCGCGCCTCATTTCAATAATTTCATCCCTTGCCTAATGGGGATTTACAAGAATAATACTAGATGGTGGGGTGGCCGAGTCCGGTTGAAGGCACCGGTCTTGAAAACCGGCGAGCGTGCAAGCGTTCCGTGGGTTCGAATCCCACCCCCACCGTTTTCTAAATTCAGAATGATGAATGCTGAATGAGCCGTCGACATTTTTTCTATATTTCACCATCTTGCGGCGGGAAATTCGCTTAGAATAAGGATAGGATTTTTGAAAGCGCCGGTTTTTGGGGTTGTTTGATCCCCCCTAGCCCCTTCTATAAAGGGGGGACAAGGACAATGTCCTTTCGATTACGTGTCCGGGCATCGTTCAGTACCAGTATAAAGACCTTGAAGTAGCACGGGAAAAACGGAATGATAAAGGATAAGCGGTTAAAAAATTAGCTGAACGTTTCATCTCGACGATCTTTTCATCCAGCAAATTTTGAAATAGGGTAAAGGAAATTTACGTAGAATATAATGAAGAATGCGTGGTTAGGATATGATTCCTCATTCTTCATGCAAAATTTAAAAATTATTTTGGAGGGGTGCCCGAGAGGCCGAAGGGAGCGGATTGCTAATCCGTCGTACAAGCAATTGTACCGTGGGTTCGAATCCCACCCCCTCCGAATCTTATGAAAACCACTCCAAAAAAAGAGGTAAGGATTATGAAAACAAAGTTGTCATTACTCGCATTGCTCGCCGCGGTTGGTGTTTCGTTTTATCAGTGCGGCGGGGGAACAGACACCCCAACCACGACCGATAGCGGCAGTGAACCGGCACCCACAGCCGTTCCCGCGGAAGAAACCGGAGGCGGGGAACTGGCATCCGGCATGGGAACCTGGGACGATTGGTATACCAACAAAACCATCTGGGTGGGGTCCAAATCCGAATTTGATTTTAAAGAAGGTGAAATGGATGGCAAACAGACCCTGCGCGCCAACGCCAATGTCGCGGACAACCGGGTTCGTGATTTGTTCATCGCAAAACACATCCCAGAAATGGAAGCCGGTAAAACGTATAAAATCACGTTGGATTACCGCTTTGACAGCGAACGCCCCGGTCTGCAAGAAAACGCGGATGAAGATGATTTTATGAGCAGACAAAATATGAAAACCTTTAACTACATCCAATATGATGTATTGGATGGCGATCAAACCAGCCGCCGTCCGATTCAAAAAATCGAAGACTATCCGGAACAACCAGTGGAAACCACGAAATACTCCCCACCGGAAACCATTGGAGATGGACAATTCCATACCATAGAAATCGAGCACACCGTTGCGGAAGGCGAAGAAGAAGGCGCCACATTGATGATGATTGTACGCTTCCGCGCCGAAAATGACATGAACAACAACTGGCTTTATCTGCAAAATTTCAACGTGGAACCCGTCAGCTAAGCAGAAATAAAGCAACAGCAAAAGCGTATGCGTAAAGATATGCGTAAAGTTATGCGAAAAGACCGGAGTGGCGTTTTCTCTTCCGGTCTTTTTTAATACGGTTCACTGGAAATTCTCTGGTACAATACTATGTTGTTAATATCTTCACAACCAAACGCATAATGGAGCGGGAACTCAGATGAAACAGGTTTGTTTACTCTTTGCATTTCTCATTTTAACGGCCCCAATTGGGTCTAGCGATGACTGGCCGCAATGGCGGGGGAAAAACCGTGATGCCGTTTGGCACGAAACCGGAATCGTTGATTCTTTCCCCGAAAAACCACTATCGCCAAAATGGAGCGCTCCCGTTCAAGGCGGCTACAGCGGTCCGACAGTAGCGGATGGCCGTGTGTATTTGATGGACAAACTGACCGAACCGGATGAAAAAGAGCGCGTGCTGTGCTTTGAGTGGGAAACCGGCAAAAAACTATGGGACTATTCGTATCCCGTTGCCTACCAAATCGATTTTGCCCTGGGGCCGCGCTCATCGGTGACGGTTATGGATGGGAAAGCCTTTTCGTTGGGCGCAATGGGCTATGCGGTTTGTTTGGATGCAAAATCCGGCGATGTGATTTGGGAAAAGGATTTTCAGAAAGAATATGACGCCCAAGTGCCTATTTGGGGTATTTCCGCTTCTCCCTTGGTTTATGAAGGCAAAGTTATCTATCAGATTGGCGGGCTGAACGGTGCGTGTTTGGTGGCGTTGGATAGCAATACCGGCGGTGAAGTATGGACTGCATTGAATGAGAAAACTTCCTATTCTTCTCCCATCATTATTGAGCAAGGCGGCAAACCGGTGTTGGTGTGTTGGACGGGAGACAGTTTTTCAGGACTAAATCCCTCGAACGGCAAAGTGTATTGGTCGCATCCGTTCAAACCGAAAAAGATGGTGATTAACATCGCAACTCCGGTCTATGACGGAGAACATCTGTTCTTTAGTTCCTTCTACGACGGGGCTTGGCTGCTGAAGGTGAATCATGAGACGATGGGAATCGAAGAAGTATGGGCGCGCAGCGGCCGCAATGAAAAGAAGACAGATGCGCTGCATTCCATTATCAGTACGCCCGTGATTGATGGAGACTATATTTATGGTGTTGACAGCTATGGTGAATTGCGTTGTTTGGAGAAATTGACCGGCAACCGCATCTGGGAAGATTTGACAGCAGTGGATAACACCCGTTGGGGCACCGTCTTTTTTATCAAACACCAAGATCGCTGGTTTCTGTATAATGAGGCGGGCGAGTTAATCATCGGAAAACTATCGCCGGAAGGATTTACGGAAATTGACCGGGCTAAACTGATCGAACCGACCAGCGAACGAAACTTTCGGCCGGGAAAAGTGAATTGGATGCACCCGGCGTTTGCGTATGGACATATATTTGTGCGGAACGACGAAAAGCTGCTTTGCTACAGTTTAAAGAAATAAAGGACATACGAAAGCGGGTTTTGCTCCGGATTATTCTCCGCCGCCGGGATCGATAACTTCGAGGCGGGCGTCTAAATTGTCAAAGCGTTCCTGCGTTGATTCCACCCGCTTCTTGATTTTTTGAACTTGATCACTCATGTGTTGAATGATTTTTGTGATGTCGTTGTGCGTGTTTTCGTGTTTCATGGATTTTTCGGCCATGGTGGACATATTGAAGAAGGCGACACCAATGCCCACGATTAAAGCCAATTGGATGCATTCAATAATAAAACTCATTTATTTCTCCACGTTCTCTCTGTCTTTATTTTATAAGCCTACGGCAGAAAAGAATCCCCACAAGCCCGGAATATCTCTGCATTGTCTGCCAGGATAAATGAATCATGAACAATTATACCGTTCCCATTTTGGATTGTAGGGTAAGCGCGGCAATACACCTCAGCGAAAGAATGACTTCGCGGTTTTCGTTTTAAACAATCCCATTTAAATTTGGTATGAAACCGCATTTCGTTTTTTTGATCAACGCTTATACTGAACACAATCTGACTCTTTTGAAGGCGAAGGCTATGCGTATTTTTGAAATCTATAGAAGCATTCAGGGCGAATCGTCTTATGCAGGGTATCCCTGTACATTTGTTCGCACAGCCGGGTGTTCTCTGCGCTGTGTGTATTGCGATACCGGCTACGCGCTGCCGTATGATTCCGGGCAAAAGATGACGCTGGAGCGGATTGCCGAATCCGTCAAGCAATTGGGCACCGACTTGGTCGAGATTACCGGCGGCGATCCGATGGAGCAGGAAGACACCCCTCAACTGTGCCGGATGCTGCTGGATTTGGGAGCAAAGGTATTAATCGAGACCGGTGGACACGTTTCCGTTCAACCTTTGCCAAAAGAGGTGGTCAAGATTTTGGATATCAAAACGCCGGGCAGCCGCATGTTGCGTAAGTATAATTGGGACAACCTGCGCTTTTTAAACCCGCACGATGAAATCAAATTTGTCATTTGTAGTCGCCCGGATTTTGAGTGGAGCGTCAACGTTTGCCGGGAACACCGGTTGCCGGACCGCCATGTGGTACATTTTTCACCCTGTTTTGATGCCGTGGCAAACGTGGATTTGGCGAATTGGATTCTGGCGGATAATATTCCAGTACGCTTGCAGTTGCAGCAGCATAAATATATTTGGTCTCCTTCGGCACGGGGGGTATAAGACAATGTCATGGAATGAAAAAATGAAGCATGAAAACGCAAATGGGTTTGCGCGGCACGTGGCATCCACTTTTATCACACAAATCGCGCGAGATGTCCAAAACGCATCGGCATTGGGCATACGATATTCAATAACCGGATTTCTCTTCGGCTTGAAAAAACTTGGGGTGAATCTATAACTAAAGAAAACAAGTGAACCATCTATGAGCAAAAAAGCGGTTGTCTTATTAAGCGGCGGCATTGATTCCGCAACGGCATTGGCGATTGCCCTAAAACAGGGCTATACATGTTCCGCGCTTAGCTTTGATTACGGTCAGCGCCACGCCATTGAGTTGGAAGCGGCGCAATCCATAGCCCAACACTTTGGAGTGCGGGATCACAGAACCGCGAGGATAGATTTACGGATTTTCGGCGGTTCCGCCTTAACCGACGCCGTTGATGTTCCGAAACATCAAAGTGTAGAAGCGATGCCGACGGGAATTCCCGTTACATACGTGCCCGCCCGCAACATAATTTTCTTATCTTACGGGGCCGCCATGGCGGAGGTAACCGGGAGTGAAGCTCTTTGGATTGGTGTGAATGCGTTGGATTATAGCGGTTACCCTGACTGCCGTCCTTCGTTTATAGAAGCATATCAAAAAATGATCGCGGCCGGAACGAAAACCGGTGTTGAGGGAAATCCCATACGAATAGAAACGCCGTTGATTGACTTAACCAAAGCCGAAATTATACAACGAGGCAGCGCCTTGGGAGTTGACTATTCTTTAACGCACAGTTGTTATGACCCAACTGCCGAAGGCTTGTCATGCGGTTTATGCGACAGCTGCCTGTTGCGAAAGAAAGGATTTTATGAAGCGCAAATACCCGATCCGACCCGTTATGCCGAATAAACATTCCCGGCTTTTTCTCTCCAACATTCTTTTGATCTGTTTACTGGTTCCTTTTGTGCTGGTTTCTTGCGGCCCCCCCCCCCCGCCGAAAAGCGCGGTAAAATCCACCCCCACGGCCGGCCAACCGCAAGCGGATGACAGCGCTGCCACTGTGCAGGTGAAAGATACCGCTTATTTCATCCGGCAAATGATGAATTTAAAACGGTTGGCACGCCATCATCCGGGACACCGTCTCGTTACCCAAAGCAGTCACCATCCGGATAATGGACCGGTGGATGCGGGGGTCTACAAGGATCAATATACGGAAGATGGGGTGAATTGGTTGGTTCTTAGCGATGAAAAAGGGCCGGGAGTGCTGACGCGGATGTTTTTCAACAATGATTTAGAAGGGCGGGTTCGGATTTATTTTGATCATCAAGCCGAACCCACGGTAGAGGTGACCTTTAAAGAATTGTACGAAATGCAGCATGAATTCTTTAAAGTATTTACCACATTCGATCCTCCCCGAAACGGCAATGGATGGGTGACGTATTTTCCCATGCCGTTTGAAGAACATTGCACTATCATGACGGACGCGAATCCTGAAAACCTGCGGTATGAATTCGATCTGCTCAAATTGCCTTCCGACGCTGCTCTGGAGACATTCAACGGCAAACTCAATAACCGTATCCGCACCGCTTTGAAAGAATACGATACATTCATTGAACAAAATGCCGTGGGACGTTTTCAAAATACGATCATCAACGCGTTTTCCAAATTTGAAGTTCAACCGGGTGAATCCAAACTGGTTGCCAACGAGAGCGGTCCGGCAGCGTATTCCTTTTTCGCCATCGCGTTAAATGATATGGATGATGAAACACTTTCGGCGATGCGTTTGAAAATGTATTGGGACGATATGGATGAACCGGCCGTGAATATTCCGTTAAAAGATTTCTTCATCAACAATATTCGAACGGCACAAAATTGGAACAGCATACCCATGGGCTACTTCCCCCAAACCGATAGTTTTCCGACCGGATTTTTTTACTGCCAGTTTTATATGCCGTTTCAAAAACGGGGACAAATTATGATCGAGAACACAAGCCAAAAATCCGTGGGGGTTCGTTTCGCGCGAAAAGTGGATTTTACCCCGATTCCGGAAGATTCCTTGTATTTTTACGCGCGGCAAGATCTTCGAAAATTCGCCATGGGACTGCTCTATTCCTTGTTTGAATTTGAAGGGAAAGGGAATTTTGTGGGATTTCATCTCACGGCCAATTCCGATGTTCCGCTGGAGCCGGTTAATTTCATCTTAACCGGAGATCCGTACTATTACGTCGATGGAGAACAATCCCCTTCGATACAGGGCGCGGGGTTGGACAATCACTTTAACAGCAGTGATCTATTCGAGTATTACTCTCCGTATTGGCTGCCGACTCATGGTTGTTTGTTTCGAACCACAGAACAGCCGGGGTTGTTTCATGCCTACCGGTTTCATTTTTTGGATGCGATTCCGTTTTCCAGTTCTTTATTTTATGTGCAAGAGATTGGGTGTCCCATTCAATTTTCGAGTGCCAATCAACCCAATACTGTTCCGGTAAATGCCCGCTGGACTTGTTATTGGTATGGGGAATTGGCGGATGAACCAGTTGAGAGAAATGAAATGGTTCACTATTACACGATTGAAGGGCAGCCCAGTGCGGAAAATCCCGTGATGCAAAATCTGCAATTGCATATTCAATTGCCGCCCGGCGATTGGACCTTACGGTATGCCCCGGTGGGGAATTTAAACAGTGTGCAGGAACATCAGTATCGGGTAGAAGAGTAGGTTCCATACCAAGCTGCATATAAAAAGGGAGTGATCTTTCACGCAAACATACGAGATAATGAAACTGTAGGGTGAAACTGTAGGGATCAAAGCGAAGTGTAGCCCACCATGATCATCTCTGCTCATTCGATTTTCACCAACACTCTTATTGCTGCTTGCTATCAGTCAAACGCAAGGTCTATCGTCTTCTTCCTTTGGGAGAAGATAAGAGATGAGGGCGATGAGAGCGATTGCTTCCTATGACGCAATCGTGTCCGTAGAGGGCATTGTCTCCATAAGCCCTCCCCATCCAGCTAAGGTTGACCCAAAAAAATTTAGTAATGCATTTGCCAACGCTATGTTCCTTGTGAGTTGCTTCGGC
>CAYVAZ010000039.1:0-22527 GCA_964449065.1 uncultured bacterium | reverse complement strand
TTTGTCCAATCTTCATTCGGCACCAGCCGGGGACGCAAGGAAGAAGCAAAGTTCACCTGATGTTCAGGTGGGATATCGAAAGAAACCGCCTTGGCAAACACACTTTCGTCAAACGCATCCGCCGGTTTTTGCTCCTCACCTTTTTTTAATTCTTGAAATTCTTTAAAAAGCGCCATGGCTTGTTCGCGGTCACGCTGCTTTTGGGCGATCATGGCTAAGTTGTACACCGCCGCGGAATGGGTGGCATCCAGTTCACGCACCTTTTGCAGCCACACCACCGCTTCTTCATACTCTTCGGCTTTGTTGAGCATCAAACCCAAATTGTAGAGGGGGGCGGTATCCGCGTCCGGATAATTGGCCGCCACCCGAAAATGCTGGATGGCCTCTTCGTTCGCCTGCCCGTCTTTTTTGTAGGCCAACCCCAGCATGTAATGGGCATGGGGATTGTCTTCATCCAGTTCGATAGCTTTCTTCAGCGTTGCTATTGCTTCGGTATTGTCATCATTTTTGTATTGCGCAAAGCCTAAATTGATGATATCAGACGCGGATTGCAGCCGCAAAGCCGCCGCTTCCCGAAACGCTTCAATCGCGTTGGCATATTCATCCTCTTCCAGATACGCCTGCCCCAATGCCCGCAAGCGGTACAGCTCGGCCGTTTCATCCTGCGCGGCCAAAGGATGGATCAAGACAAACGTCAATAGAATAAACAGGTTGAGTCTCATCTGTTCCCCTTTGCATGATTCGAATCATAATGTGATGCTAGTGGATCGTCAATCAAAAAATGACGGCTGGCTATCCGTTGTTCCCCCCTTATTAAGGGGGGCTAGGGGGGATCGATACCCGTCAATCAATCATTGACACAGTACGAGTAATGTACAGGAGATATTCATGCCAGACAAGAATGCAGCGTTTAAACCGCTTGTGATAGATGAAGACATCCGGGAACTGATCATCCAAGCCCTGACCGAAGACATCCGCGACGGAGACGCCACTACCATCGCCACCATTGTCGAAGGCACACAAGCCAAAGCCGCCGTGACCGCGAAAGAACGCGGAGTGGTGTGCGGCTTGCCGGTATTTGCAGAAGTGTTTTCTTTGCTGGATCACGGTTTGCAAGTGAAAGAACTGATCCCGGAAGGCAGCCGGGTTGATGCAAACACCCCAGTGGCGGAAGTGGACGGTTCCCTCCCCTCCATTTTGAAAGGAGAGAGGGTTGCGCTGAATTTTTTAGGCATGATGTCCGGCATCGCCACGCAAACCGCTGCCTATGTGGAGGCCGTAAAGCATACCCACTGCCGCATTACCGATACGCGAAAAACCATCCCGCTGATGCGGGCGCTGCAAAAATATGCCGTGCGGGTTGGCGGAGGGGTGAACCACCGCTTTGGCTTGTATGACATGGTGCTGATTAAAGACAATCACATCGACGGCAGCGGCGGCGTGGCGCAAGCGGTCAAACGCGCCCAAGACCGTTGGCAGGGCGATTTAACAATAGAATGCGAAACACGCAATTTGGAAGAAGTAACCGAAGCGCTGCAAGCCGGCGCCGACCGCATTATGCTCGACAACATGAGTTTGGATGAGATGAAACAAGCGGTTAAACGGATTGGGGGGAGAGCGGAAACCGAAGCGTCCGGCGGGGTGACGCTGGGAACGGTAGCAGACATCGCCGAAACCGGAGTGGATTTGATCTCGGTCGGGGCGTTAACTCATTCGTTCCGCTGTATGGATTTTTCGATGCGGCTATCCGGCGGGTGATACTTGAAGCCATGCTGGGGGTCTTTGCTGTTAAGTGATGGGGGGTGAGTTGGTACATCTACATTAATCAGATGCGATACTGTTTAATTGAACGGACTAATGCAAAGGCAGATAAAACTTGCCTTTGCCATCCGCCCTAATACAAATTGATCTCATGCAGAATCTTATGGTTTATTAAAATGGTCGAGAGAGAAACGGTCGATTCCTTGTTTCAATTCTGCGTAGTAGGTTTTATAAAAATCATAGGAATCTTTCATTTCAGCAAAGCCCGGTTTGTTGGTTTGATACCCATTTAACTTGGCTTTGATGATAGACAACAATTCCTCGCCTTTTTTATCTTTTGGTTCTAATAATGAGTCTAATGCATATTTTCGGATTTTGGTAATCCATCTCTTTTGATCCGGGTTATTTTCCAAAGGGTTTTTAAACGATAGGGGCCAATTCTCATATGGCTCCATCAATTGGAGTAGTACCTCGATCGATTTTTCTGAGCGGGTTTCGCCTAACACAAGAAATCCCGTCAAAAAGTTGGCGTTTTCTTCTAAATATTTTTTGTAGGTTATCCCGGTTTGAATTTCGTTTAGTAGATATCCTATGACAACGTCATCAAAATATTTTTTGTGTTTATCCGCAAGCCGATATATCAATTGAAAGCCATTTCCTACAACTCTAGGGCTGGCGCTTTGAATATGATCGGAAATAAGGTGGGTAATGGCTAAGTCTTCAACGGGATGATCTCTATACTTCTGATCATATTCAGCGAAAATCATTTTGTCTTTGTCTGTAAGTGTATTCGAAATATTTAATGCACTAACATCAAATATTATTACATTTATAAATATCACTGAAAAGAGTACATGTAAGTATATTGGTTTCATTATATTCTCTCCTTGTTATTAATTGGTTTCAAAAGCGTCTCTATCGCCACTTCTTAGCTTATTGCTATAAGCTGTTGTGCCAAAACCTGTCATTAAAAATTCAATGCACGAAATATCATCACACATGTGAGACAAACCCAAACTGTGACCTAATTCATGTGGTATTGTCAAATCATTGTTACTTAAACCATTAAATGTTTCATCTGTCCACCCAATGTTAGGTATTACAATGAGAGTGCTGCATATAAGAATTAATAGTAAATACTTATTAATCATCATACCGCCTCCAATTGGGAATGTTGGATTGCAAAATTCGGCTAATATTTGGAATACGCCATAAAACAATGTCAGATGTATCATCACGTTCAGATATATTATCATGGGCAGATACAAACAAATCATCACTGTTTTGATCATACGCCAGCGCAATATTGGGAGGCCGGATTTTTGTAATTGGAGGTATTGATGCTGCGAGTATGGGTTCAGAAACTGTGGGAGAATGAAACAATACACTAAATCTTGGATAATCTACGTGGCTGATATTCGCAAGAATGACATCTTCCGCAAAGACAGTAAAATCAGAGATGTTAAATTTATTTGCCGTCACCGGGGATATAAATCCTTCCGGTGTGATTTTATAGATTTTTCCTTCCAGTAAAAAGTACAAGGTATTTTCAAATAATTCCATTTCATTAATTATTCGCAAAAACGCATCTTGACCTTGAACAGATGTGTCACCAATTTGTAGTGGTTCGATATCAACATCACCCTTGCCTGCAATCATTGTTGTTTCTGTCCCGTCGTATTGATAAATTGACCACCCTTTTTGTGATTGTGCTCTATTTGTACCACCCAAAACGGTGAATAATATTCGTCCTCTTTCATCAAATGCATAATTTCGAATCCTACAATGTTCTGGAAGCTGAAAGGAATTACATGGTAATAAAGATAATTCTCCATCGCTTGTGAGAATTGCATGATCAAAATTGTACACGAGATATAGCGTATTATTCGGACCAGTATAGAAATTATTAATGCCAAAAAATACTGAACTCTGGGAAATGCCGCTGTTAATTAAGTCCGTTTCACCCAGTTCTATTCGAGTAAATTGATTTTGTTGTAAATCATAAGAAACGAGATCGGTGCCTAGTAAAATAATGATGTTACCTTGTTGATCTATTTGAATTTGATTCGCACGATTAGTTATCGAACCTTCAAGTGAAATGGTTCCAATTAATTCCGGTTCGATTGCCTGGTTTTGCGGCAACACATAAGATGGTATAAGCGTTAGGAACCCCCAAGCGGCGCATACGATAACGAAAGATGTTCTATACTTAATCATAACAATTACTCCTTATATTTTCTTTTCGAACTTTTATATTAGTAAACAACATCTATGCCATAATCAATATAACTATATAACTGATTATAATACAGCATATTACGTAATTTTATGTGCAAAAGGTTTTCTTCGATTTTTGTCATATTTGTCACTACTATTTACGGTTTTCTTCAAATTATCTTACGTAACTATCTTGTATATTTATAATTTTATTCATTGCTAATTCTGTCACCTATTTCGCCAAAAATGTCACATATCTATTCATTTTCTTGTATCGAAGCTACAGCAGTTATTTATTCTTTTTCTTTTTGCCTGACAAGGGATATTTCTCCAACAAACGGTAAATCGTCCTTGAAGAACACCCTGAATGATTCGCCATGAGTGAAGCATTCCACCCATATTTCTCTCCCAGCTTGCGGAGATATTCTTCTTCCACTTTGGTTTTGAGTTCAGGCAGCGTGATGCTGTCCGGGTCGAATTGCAGTTGAACATCCGGGGAATTACCATAGATGTCCGAGTCGAATTTCAAATCCTCCGGCAGGATGACCCCTTGCGGTTTTTTCAGTAACGCGCGCTCCATGATATTGTGCAGTTCCCGCACATTGCCGGGCCAGGAATGCTCCTGCAGCCTTACCAGGGTATCTTCATGCAGCGTCACAGGCTTTTCCAGCCCTTTTTGTTGCAGGAAATGCTCTATCAGCAGGGGGATGTCTTCCTTATGTTCGCGCAGCGGGGGCAGAGTGATGACATGCGTGCTGATGCGGTACCATAAATCCTGACGGAACAATCCCTCTTTGACCATATCCGGCAGCGAACGGTGGGTGGCCGAGATGACAAAGCGGATGAAGATATCCTCTTCTTCCATGGCGCCCACCCGACGGACTTTGTGTTCTTGCAGCACCCGCAGGAGTTTGGGCTGCTGCTGCAAGGGAAAATCGCCGATTTCATCCAGAAACAACACCCCATCCAGCGCGGAGTGAACCAGCCCCTCTTTGTCCGAATCCGCACCGGTAAAAGCGCCCTTCCGGTGTCCGAACATTTCGCTTTCAAACACATCACGGCCGATGGTGGAGCAGTTGACCGCCGCAAAAGGGAGTGGTTTCTTTAGTGACGCGAGCGCGTGAATCTCCCGGGCAACGACTTCTTTTCCGCTGCCCGATTCCCCGCTGATGACTACAGTAGTGCAATGAGTGTTCATTGCGGCAATGGTTTTAATTTCTTTACGGATAGTGCGAAATGCCGCAGTCTTTCCAACCAGCATCCTTTCTTCCCCTACAGAAAGCAACCCTATTGTTGGTACAACGATTCATCCCTCTTCTCTGTTAATGTCTTTCTCAATATATATCAATTTATTGGATATGTCAGTTAATTTTCTATTACTGTTTCAATATTGTTTATGATAGAACTTGTGCTCTTCGGTTTATTGGCAGGTAGTATGGATAATTTGCATTTATGCAGCTTTGTCAACAGTGGAGACGGATAAGATACCGCTATTCACAATTAAATGGAGGTTGGATGTTTGAGATATTGATAGTAGATAGAATGGCAGGACGGGCCGCAATGGTGGGTTTCACGGACAGTCTCAACCCATAGGATGGAAACCGTGGCAGGCATAGCCGAAACCGGTGTGGATTACATTTCTGCCGGATCGTAAACCCATTCGTTCCAGTGTATGGATTTTTCGATGCGGCTATCAACATAATCCCTTTAAGTCGAGGGCTGTGGTTTCCAGTCTTTACGTGATTGGCGGCCTTCCGTGAGTACTTTTTTTAATTGCGCGTTTACTTTTTGACGAGTTGTATGCTGTACATGAGCAATCTCTTCGCACAATACTTTCATGGCTTCTTTGTAAATTTTCTCTTCCGTATCCGTCAATTTTACCAGCTTGCTTTTGTAAAAGAGTTTGTGGATGATATCACAAGTTCCTTGCGGTTCGCGATGTTTGACCGTATCGAACGCCGCCCCAGGGTCCACAGAATATTGTTCGGGGTCTTCTTTTTCGTATTCGCCGGGCAGCGGGAACGCCGCGCGCAGGAACGACTCCAGTTCTTCAATTTTTTCCGGGGTGAGGATGGGACGCAGCGCTCCAGCATGCGCTTTGTCACAGGGGATCATTACTTTGACTTCGCCGGCTTGCAGTACGTACAAGTTCTTCTCTGTCCCTTCAACGGTGAGAGATTGAAGCGCCTTAATGCGGCAGATGCCCATTCCGGATTTTACGACAACGTCTCCAACTTTAAACATAGGGTAACCTGCCTGCTTTGTTAGATGGTAGTAAATATTATAACCAATAAACACGGTTTGGTACAAAAATGTCCGTGAAAATCGCCTGTGGACAAAAGAGGGGGAATATCACCGGCAGGGAATTAAGCGGTTTCCTCTTGGTCTTCATATACCAACAATGGTTCGGATTCGTTTACAATCACATCCTTCGTAATGATGCACTTCGACACGCCTGACATTGACGGCAATTCGTACATGATATTCATCATCGATTTTTCCAAGATCGCGCGCAATCCTCGCGCCCCGGTTTTGCGTTCCATGGCTTTAGCGGCCACTTCCGCAAGCGCGTCCTCGGTGAATTCCAGTTTCACGCCTTCCAATTCAAATAACTTTTGATATTGCTTACAGAGCGCGTTTTTGGGTTTGCTCAATATGTTGAGAAGAGCCTGCAAATCCAATTCATCCAATGCGGTTAAGGAGGCAAACCGTCCGATGAATTCGGGAATCATGCCGAATTTCAACAAATCTTCCGGCTCGACAAGCGTCATCAAGTTGTCTTCGTCAATGGCGACCGGGCCTTGTTCGGAAGCGCCGAACCCGATCACGCGTTTGCCGATACGACGCTCGATGATTTTGTCCAATCCCACAAACGCCCCGCCGCAGACAAATAAAATATCCTGCGTATTGACTTGAATAAACTCTTGCTGCGGATGTTTTCGGCCTCCTTGCGGCGGCACATTGCAGATGGTGCCCTCGATAATTTTTAAGAGCGCCTGCTGCACGCCTTCGCCGGAAACGTCACGGGTAATCGAAACGTTTTGGGTTGTGCGGGCGATTTTATCAATTTCATCGATATAAATAATGCCTTTTTCGGCTTTATCCACTTGATACCCGGTGGCCATGAGTAGTTTGAGGATAATGTTTTCCACATCTTCGCCGACATAGCCGGCTTCGGTTAAGGTGGTGGCATCCACAATGGTAAACGGAATATTCAGAATTTTTGCCAAGGTTTGGGCGATATAGGTTTTTCCGGAACCGGTCGGGCCGATCATGAGAATATTGCTTTTTTGCAAATCGACATCATTGTTGACCGCTTCGTGATAGCGGATGCGTTTAAAATGATTGTGCACCGAAACCGCCACGGTTTTTTTGGGGAGTTCCTGCCCAATAATATATTGATCCAATGCGTCTTTAATCTCTTTTGGTTTGAGATTCTCGCGCAATTCAACTTCCACTTCTTCTTCCAACACACTATTGCACAAAGCAACACACTCATCACAGATATAAGCAGGTTGGGATGTGTGCTTTTGCGGTGGCCCGGCGATTAATTTCTTTACTTCGTCTTGATGCTTTCCGCAAAACGAACAATACAGCGGCTTATTTTTAATCGTATAATCCATAAAACTCTCTCTATAAACAAAATCCGTTGTGATTTAATAGTATAACAAAAATTCTGTTAAATTTAAATCGGTTTCCTGCTATTTTGAATCGTCTTTTTTCTCTTCGCTTTCATTGACCTCTTGAATTTTTTTATCCAATTGCTTTTGCGATGAATAGACTTGATCGATGACACCGTATTTACTGGCTTCTTCGGCAGACATAAAGTAATCGCGATCCGAATCTTGCTCGATTTTTTCTACAGTCTGGCCGGTATGATGCGCCAAAATCTCGTATAACCGCTCTTTCATTTTAAGAATTTCCCGCGCGCGAATTTCGATATCGGATGCCTGGCCTTGAAAACCGCCAAGCGGTTGATGGATCATAATGCGTGAATTGGGCAAAGCAAACCGTTTGCCGGCGGTGCCGGCAGCAAGCAACACCGCGCCCATACTTGCCGCCATACCCATGCATGTAGTCACGACATCGGGGCGCACATACTGCATCGTGTCATAGATTGCCAACCCGGCACTGATCGATCCGCCCGGGCTGTTCACATAAACCTGAATATCCTTTTCCGGATCTTCCGCCTGTAAAAACAGTAACTGTGCAATCACCAAGTTGGCTATATGATCATCGATCGGCGTTCCGATAAAAATAATCCGGTCTTTTAGCAGACGTGAATAGATATCATACGCGCGCTCTCCCCGGTTTGTTTGTTCTACTACCATTGGTACTAATACCACAGTGCTACCTCCATTTCCGGTATCCTTCGGTTTAAATTAATCTTCATCGTTTGTTTTTTCTTTAGCTGCTTCCGCGTTCGTGAGGGCATTTTCAGGGTTGATTTTTTGGGATTGGCTTTCAGCCGGTACGGCTCTTTCCACAAGCCAATTCATCACTTTTTCTTCCAGCGCTTCATGACGAAAATGATCTTCCATCTGTTTTTCTTGAATTTGTTTTAAAAACATCTCCGGGTCGACACCGCTTTGCTGCGCGGTTTTTTGAATGAATTGAGCGAATTCTTCGTCATCCACTTCCAAACCTTCTTCATCCGCGATGGCTTTGAGAAGAATGGTTATTTTTACATCATCTTGCGCGCGTTTTTCATACTCCGCAAAAAGCCCTTGATCGCGTTGGGCGGCTTCGCGAAAGGTTGTGCCATAGCGCTGCAAATCGGCATCCACCATGCGCTGCAAATATTCATTTTGACGCTGCACCATGCTGGGCGGCACATCCAACGCATTCTTTTGCAGCAACTGCTCACGTACCCCCTGCAAAATTTCTTGGCGGCGGCGCTGTTCTATATTGTTTTCCATGTCTTCCCGGATCCGGTTTTTTAGTTCATCTAACGTTTCAAACGCGCCTAAATCTTTGGCAAAATCATCATCCAATTCCGGCAATTTTTGTTCTTGGATTTGTTTGACTTTAATTTCAAAATCCGCTTCTTTTCCGCGCGCTTTTTCAGTAGGGTAATTATCCGGAATCGTCAGCGTGAATGATTTTTCTTCATCCAACTTCATGCCGCGGAGTTGATCTTCAAACCCCGGAATGTAGCGGTCGGAACCGACTTGTACCTGCACTTCCTCGTGAGTGGCTTCCAGAAACGGCTCCCCATCCACCGTGGCTTTGGATGAGATGGTTACGATATCATGATCACTCACCGGCCGGTCATCAACCGTTATCAGTGAAGCGTTTTGTTCCCGCATATTCTGAAGCGTTTCGTTTACCTCTTTTTCGGAAACTTCGTTGGAACTGGGTTCCACTCGAATATCTTTGTATTCCACCGATTCCGGTTCCGGCACATATTCCACTTTCGCTTCGAAGACGATGGGTTTAGACCGGTCGAACAATTCGCCGCCTTCTTTTTTCTCTTCGCCGTCTTCTTTCACCGGTTCAATATCGGGTTGAGAGATCGGCGTGATGTCTAACTCGTCCAACGCTTCTTTGTAAGCCGCCTCCATCGCTTTTCCAACGGCTTCATTGTACAAGTCTTTCCCATAGCGCATTTCCGCGATTTTTCGGGGCACCTTTCCCTTACGGAATCCAGGAATGTTGGCATGCAGCATAAAGTTTTTGAACACATCATCCAATTCAGATGTCACTTCATCCTGCTGAATTTCAATCTTCAACTGTTTGGTGCATGCATAGGGTTCAGACTGTTCCAAAATTTTCAACGTTGCGGCTCCTTTTTCGAATTACTAAAGAATGAGCGATGGCGGCGATTTGCAAGCAAACCACACCATCGCTTCAAAATTACTTCGACTGTCTTTCTGTTGAGTAAGGGTAACATCACATCAAAAGAGGTTAACCCGTATAAACACAACAGGAGAATAATTTCCTACTATACCACCCGCCATTCGAATGGCCTTGCAGACGGGGCGTTCCGTATCCACGAATGGAATCTATAGCCGTTTTCACACTCAAGAATTCAAAGTGATTTTGGTATAGAACAATTATATTTGATGCAGGCGAAACGCAGAAGTGCACTGAACCATCTGATGAAACGTTCACGATTTACCGGATGTAATGAACCACGGTTTCGGTATGATACGTTTGCGGAAACATATCGAACGGCTGCACGGATTGAATCCGGTACCCCCCATCCAACAGGCCAACTGTATCCCGTGCCAAAGCAGCAGGATGACAAGAAATCATGACGATTTCCGCGGGTCTTTGTTGCAGCAACTGCCGCCGCACGGCTTTCGATAATCCGGCCCGGGGGGGATTCAATACAATACAATCAAAGGCTTGGCTGTTGTTCTTAAGAAAGCCTTCCAACGGTTCCGCATGGAATTGCACCGTCCGCTTTTTTTGCCGCGCCGCACGCGAGCGCGCCAATTGAATTGCTTGCGGATTGATTTCCACACCCACCGCCTTCTGAAACACGTTTCCCAGCCGCAGCGATAACTCTCCTTGTCCGCAATAGCCGTCCAACAAAGAACCGTTGCTTTGAAACGGCAACGCGCAAATCCAATCATAGAGTTGCTGTTTCACGGACAAATTGATCTGTTCAAACGCTTCGTCTTGATCCTCTTTATCGATGGTTTTGAGTTCCGGCAGTCTCTCCTTTAAATTGGAACACCAAGATTGCCATACCGGATATTCGATTTCGACATTCGCTACCCCCACCACCAAATTTCCATCATGGGAACGTAGGGTCATTTTCGATTCCGGCTGCTGTGGAGATTGGTATGTTCGCAGCCGCATTTTCACCTGCTGGAAAGAATCCAGGATGATCGGCACCGCTTTTCGAATTATGGCATTGCTGATCCAGCAATCTTGGACAGGGATGTGTCGATTTGGATAGTGGATTCTGTGAAAAGCCAACTGAATTTTCCCATTCTGCTCGATCAATGAAAACGTCGTCTTGTTCCGGTATTCCCAAGCCGAAGCTGAAATCAACGGATTGGGGTCCAGTTTAATATGTCCGATCCGTTTAAACGTCTCCCGCAACCATTCCCGTTTGAATTCCAGTTGTTGCTGATGAGAAATATGCTGCAAATGGCATCCCCCGCATTGAGTGAAATACGGACATCTTGGCTCTACTCTTTGAATCGGAAGGGGATCGCCAGTAGAAATACGTTGAACCGGGTGCCCCCGGTTGAATGTCTTTTTGGAGTCAACCATTTCAACTTCCCACCTCTCCCCCGGCAGTGTAAATGGAAGAAACACAACCTTGCCTTCCTTCCTGGCAATTCCTTCACCACTGGTGGAAAGCGATGTAACGGTTAATTCTATGTTCATATCAAAATCTGTAATTGTGAAATGAATTGATCACGGTTATCCTACACTGTAAATCCAGTTTGCAAGAATAAGAGAGCGTCATGAGGATACTATTCCATTTTCTTTTTATGTTTCTTTTTGTTGTCATTCTACTTTTTCCGTATTCATGCGGGATATCCGGCATACGGGATGATGAGCCGTATACGCTGGATGAGGTTCCTGAACCGCCGAAAACCGGCCAATGGTTTCGCTATCAACATACCGGGCCGCGGCCTTGGGGCGAGAGCGAAGTGGATGCCAGCGGCACGCGCTTGGTACGCGTAATCGGATCGCAAGAAGAGAAAAAAAAAATCTATTGGCTGATTGAAGAAACCTTTTCCGCAGACGGCGACAGTCAAATCAGCATCTACGCCCCAGACTATAAACTCCACCGGCAACTTTCACGCAGCGATGCAGCCCAGGCGGTTTACAAATACAATCCCCCCCTATCCGACCGCCATCTCGAGTTGAAGGTGGATCAAGAAAAAACCGAGGAATCGGAAGTGTCCATCACCAATCCTCAAACCGGTCAAGATTATGGGATGATCAATCTCACGCGAACGACTAAACGTGTTCGCGATGAACGCATTGTCACCGAAGCCGGCGCCTATTTATGCCGGCATTTTGTTTCCGAAACCAAAATCACGTATCAATTTCAAAACACAACCACCCAGTTCAGCGCCAAAGAAAACACCTACTGGTGCGATCAACTCGCTTGGTTTGTGTTGGAAACAATCGAGGTCGAGCCAGCCATCCAAGAAGGAGACTTTATCGGAACCGGACACACATCCGAAAGCCGTTTGGTCGACTTTGAGCAAACGCCCTAATTGGACTGCTGCTGTGCTAGCATGGTTTCTAAAAATCCTTGAAATTCAACCGCTTTGCGTGAATGGGGATAGGCTGCAATGGCCTTCTTTAAATGCTCAACCGCTTTGTCTATCTGTTTTTCTTCATGATAGGTTACCGCATACAAAAAATGCATGAGTTGCCGTTCGGGCTTGGTAATGTTGGCATCCGCCAGTTGTTTTTCAAGATACGTTTCTTTTTCACGGAGTGTGTGTTCTTCTTGGGTGTAAAACTGCAAGGCTTTTTCGACCGTATCATTAAACTGAAGATAGCGGGAATATTTCACATGCAAGGGATGCGTTTGATCTACCGCGTCTATAATTAATTGCATCTCATCCTTGTAATTGTTCATCACCACTTCAAAGTCTACGGTTTCAAATAATTGATCCAGTTTTTCGGCCGTTTCTTTGGGATTCGTTTCCATCTCTTTCAGCAGCGTATGAATGCCGGTGATAAACTCTTTTTTGCCCGTTAAAAAATCCAAATACGCCTGCACCGAATCCCCCCACGGTCCGACTTCCATATGGTAGGGTTCCCCGGATTCTTCACACAAAAATACGGTGGGATAGCCGGAAAATCCATATTCGGCGAATTGGTTTTGCAGTTGGCGGTTGCGAGCTTTCAGTTCCGCGCTTTGTTCATTGTTGCGGGGAAAGTCGGCTTTCACCAAGACGAAGTCATCCCGCACGTTTTTCTCAAATTCCTCTTTGGACAAAATTTGCGAGTGCAGCATCTGGCAAGGCGGGCACCAATCCGACCCGGTAAAGAGCAGGAAAATATCTTTATCCGATTTTTTGGCTAGAGCCTGGGCTTCATCAAAATCGGTTAACCATAATTCTCTTTCTTCTGCCGCTTGCATGTAGCCGACAAAAATGAATATGATGAGTACGCTTTGCAAAACTGTTTTCATTTGTTTTCCTTTATTTCAGTAAAATTGAGTATGATCTAACCATAGTTTTGGAACGAATTCAATAGAAAATAAGTAACTCATGTTACGCATACGTAATGATATGTCCGTTATTCTAATTTACCGCTGTATCTATCACCCTCGCCCACCGGGAGAGGGTAGGGGTGAGGGTTTAGGGAGACAATCCTCTTTTTTTGTACGCTACTGAGTAGTAGGGAGCAATCGCTCTCTTCGCCCTCATCTCTTATCTTCACCCAAAGGGAGAAGACGGTAGTCGTACGGAAAATAAAGGGCTTTCAATAGACTTCAATTTCAACATGAACTATCTTTTCCCTTTTGCGTAACATCAGTAAGTAACTGTTTCTACTGGACCAATTCAATGCGGCTGCATTGAAATCTGTCAACCGGAAAATCGTTTTTCACACAATTTACTGCTCATCTTACTGCTCATCTTACTGCTCATCTTACTGCTCATCTTACTGCTCATCCGGCTCGGAGACCCTGCTGCGGGGGTCTATCACAACATAGTCATCGGGGGAAACCGTGTAGGGCGGTTTTAAAATCACTTTTGAATCCCCTTTGGCATGGATGGCAACTCCGCCATCACTGCTAACCGTTCCACTGAAGGTAACCACGGAACCATCATAAGCCTCTATGCAAACCCCTTCATCATTGGCGTCGATATGGCAGTTTTCCACCAACACTTCTCCATTGCTGCATTGCACAGCCCCTTTTATATGAACGCCTTCAATCGAGCAGTTTTTTGCGTCTCTAATTTGGATAGCGGGCTGGTTTCCCTTCGAAATAATCCGCGTGTTTTTCTGCCCTTTTCCTTTGATGTGAAATGGTGAATTAAATTTCAATCCTTCGTCTAAGGTATAGGAACTTTGCCCCAAGTCTAACTTGATCGGCTGTCCCGGGTTTTCCGATTGTTGTTTGTTAATGAAATCTTGTAAGTTTTGTGGAGTTTCCGGTGGCGTAGACGTTTTGACCGCGGTCCGTTTTTGCACACGGTTGCTGCGTACCAGCCAAATTGCAGCCACGACAATCAAGAGGACAATCAAAATTTCCGCTATTAATAGCAGTTCGCCGCTCATTCCAAACAGTTCTGACATGAATCGCTATTCCTTTCCGGTTTCCCACAGCGAATAGGGCATTATAACATAAATTATAAAAACATCCCCAACAATTTACACACCGGTTCGTACATCCCGAAAACGGGCCACCATTTCACGCACCACACCGGTAATATGAATGGTGTCATCATTTTTTTTATATTGCTCCGGTCGAGCCATGGTTCCGCCCGCTTGCAGCATGACATTGTCTCCCATATCGAAATAACGCCGGAAATACAGCCGGTTATTAATCGAAACAACAACGAGATCTTCGTTTACTGCCTGCCCCCCCAATTCGTACACCGCTTTGCATCCCGGCCACACGCCCAGAGAAACATACGCATCGCTATGGACCACACAGGCTTCATAATCTTTGGAGTTTTGAAACCATTCGTTCGGAAGCCCCAGCGTGCCCAACCCCGATTGTTCCTGCAAATAATCTGTTCCCTCCAAGATGGCGCGTGTAATCGGAATTTCCCGAATGCCGGCTTCGGCACGGTTCGTAACCCGTTCTGTCCGTTCGCCGTCGCTGCCCAGCGCTTGATCAATCTTTTGCCAATTTTCGTCGGGAGCAACAACATTGGGTAGGTTTTGTTCCGCCGCCCGGTCACCGGCTTCTTGAATGGTGTGAGATAGGTTTTGAAAAAAAATACCGACATCCCGTCCGAATTTTGAAATACCCTGCCGCTTTTTT
The DNA here is from genome assembly GCA_964449065.1 of uncultured bacterium. Classification (GTDB taxonomy): domain Bacteria; phylum Hinthialibacterota; class Hinthialibacteria; order Hinthialibacterales; family Hinthialibacteraceae; genus CAYVAZ01. The sequence continues at coordinate 7,622 of CAYVAZ010000039.1, read as the reverse complement.
GAAGGAGTTCGGCACAAAAGACGGCTGTCCGGCGTGAGAATGAGCACATCATAAAGCTGCCCCAAAAACGTCAGCCAAACCGCGGGATGATCTCCCAACGCGGACAGCGCCCAAGCATGAATATCTTTTTTAGACGTCAAACTGGAGCCATGGGTATTGCTGTCCCAATATTTGGTTTGCGAACGGGTTAGATCCAAATGGAATGTGACGTCATTTGGGATGGCTTCTATGAGTTTATCCAACTCCAAATTCATGCAAAATCTAACGGAATCCTGCGGGACACAAACTTTGTTGCCGGCAAGAACATATCCGGCTTTGCGGGTGGCTTTTAACAGGCTTTGCAATTCGCGCTCCGCCTCGGCTGCCTCGCGGAAGCGCTGGGTGTCTTCCGGACTGAGGCGCATGATCTTCCCCAGTTTTTGAACGATCGTCTCCGGCGGCGGCGGTTTAAATCCGCTTTCCATTTGCGCGATATACGGAGAAGATAAACCAAGACGGTCAGCAATTTCCTGCTGGGTCATGCTAAGGCGGCGGCGGAAATCACGGAGCAGTTCACCAAAACTTTTCAAGCGTCTATATCCTTCAAGAAGAATTTCTCTTTTTATTCTAAATCTATCAAAGGTTTTATAAGAAAAAACAACTTGCCTGCGTTAGTAATTATAATTGATAAAAAATGAAATTCAAATTCTGTTTTTCAATTCTGTTTTTCAATCAGTTTAAAGAAGTAGAAATCTGAAGAGAGCGCATTTCTATAAAAGGATGTCTGCCCGGAAAAGAGATATTTATCCCAATTCTATTCCGATTAGGGAAGAACGAAAACGGCTAAGTCTTTCTTTCGCTGAGGCTTACCGCCGTGCTAAATTGACTATTTTAATATTGGAAAGGGTATTATTCAACAGCAAGGGCTTGAATCTTAATTAAAATGACAGACACGAAATAGATTGAATCGAATTTCCTATTCTTTTTTAAATAAAGAAGGGATACATTTTGTATCCCTTCTTTGGTTTGATTTTGGAAGAAAGTCTGACTACCGTTTGGAGAACTGGAAGCGTTTGCGGGCGCCGGGCTGGCCGTATTTTTTCCGTTCGACCATCCGCGGGTCGCGGGTTAAAAAGCCGGCTTTTTTGAGCGCGGAACGGTTGGCTTCATCCAAACGCACCAACGCGCGGGCAATGCCGTGACGCAACGCGCCAGCCTGGCCCGTCAATCCGCCCCCTGTAATACGGGCTTTCACATCAAACTTGCCTTTGGCATCCAACACACCAAAAGGCTGGTTGACAATCATTTCTAATGTTTTGCGCTTTACATAATCGCTTAAGGTGCGGCCGTTGACGGTAATTTCACCGGTGCCTTCTTTGAGATACACACGGGCCACCGCGTTTTTGCGCCGTCCCGTTCCAATTGCTGACCATGTGGTTGCCATAGTTTTTATCCTCTATTTACACTTTGGTTTCAACCGGCTGTTGCGCCTTGTGGCGTTCCGCTTGATCGGTTCCTCTATATACACGAAGTTTGGTGAGCATTTTTTTGCCCAATTTGTTCTTCGGCAGCATACCGCGGACGGCGTGCATAACCGCACGGTCGGGATGTTTGTCCATCAACTCGCGGTACGATTGCGTTTTCAATCCGCCTGGATAACGGCTGTGGCGAATCATCTGTTTTTGATCCGGTTTGTTGCCTGTCAACTTCACTTTATCCGCATTGACTATGATCACATGATCGCCGCAATCCAAAAACGGCGTGTAGATCGGCTTGTGCTTGCCGCACAATAGTTCGGCAACTTTGCAGGCCAAACGTCCCAACACAACTCCTTCTGCGTCAATGAGATGGAACTGGTGGGTCTCGTTGATTTTCTCTTTGTTCGCGATGTACGATTTCATTAGATTACCGCTTTTCTCCAAAGTTTAAGCGCTTCATTATTTTCAAGCCTTTTAGTCTATTTCGAACTATATATCCAGTCAACCGTAACCGGAATGTTGGCTGCAAAAAAGTTGAAGGCCTTTAATGTACGCGAAAGCCATCTATCCAAAGTTTGTTTTGATTGGGCTGAAGCGAATGAAACCGAATAATCAACAACAATGTGAGAGACTGTTCATGAGGTGAAAGCGTAACCGTATGGGTGTAGGTGTGGAAGGAGCCGGTATCAAAAGTAGCAGCATTAATGCGCACGGTTTCAGGGCGCCGGTGTTCACCATAATCTTCAATATCCGCAATAGCCTCACGGCCGCGGTGGTCACCCCCGCGCACGGCCGCCTGGATATGATTGCTGATATCAGGAGAAGAGTCATCCACATCAAAGCGGTAATCAAACGAGATTGTGTACGGTTTGCCGGGTTGCAATCCGTCCACATAGCGGGCCAAATACAAATCGCGGATATTACCGTCATCAACCGCGGATTGGATTTTGTACGAATATGGGCCTTCTGTCTTGTTGTCATAATCCCGCGCAATTTGAAACTGATTGTCGCCTACCCACCCGGTATGATCCGCGTACCATTCCTGCGCAAACTGTTCATCCCTGCTGGTGAACGCTATTTCCTCCCATACAGTCCGTTCGACTGCTATAAACGAAAATCGTTTGTCCAGCGATATCGCCGCCAGCCAGAGCCGGTCCGGTTTGATGGCTTCTGCCGGTTCATGAATCATAAATGAATAGCCATAGCGGGGAGAAAAATGGGTTGGAAGAGTAAACCGGGACCGCACATCCTCCCGCACTAACTTTGTCATACCTATGCCAGCCAAACGCTCACGGGAAAACGCCGCCAAGAGCAGCGGCTTCTCCAGGGTATGGCGGTCAAAGGCCCAGCCATTCAGCATTCCGAAATTTCCTACAGAACTTCCTTCAATAAACTCGAATTCACCTTCTATATCCATTGGGCGGTATGAAAAATCCTGTTCGATCAACCGCTGGCGGATTTCATCTTGCTTCCATGATGAATCAGAAGCAAACAGCGCGGAAATTTGGCCGGACAATTCATCAATCGGCTTGGATTTTTGTATCAGAGATCGGATGGATTGCTCGTTTGAACCGGCAGCCCGTGAGGCAATTGTATCCGTATGGGTACTGACAGAAGAGTCGTCCAGCCGTCCTTCTTTCCTCCAACGCCTTCCAATGGTTTCCGCCAGATATTGCCCTACCACACGATTGCCTTCTAGATTCCAATGGGTGTTGGTTCCGAAATACAATTCCTGCCCCTCCCGCGAATGACGTTCAAGCAGGGGGTATAGATCGTAAACCTCAAGATCAGAATCGAGTTGCGAAAGCAAACGAACCGTTAGTGTTTGGGGGATGTACGGATCCAAATCATCCGGCCGCAGCGATTCCCGCTTGAGTACTTGTTGATAATAATCGGGAGAAAATAAGAAATGCGGATGCGATAGAAACACATAAACATCTTTATCTGCCTGCCGTAAATCCTGTAATTCTTTCATCAAACGCTTCAGCCAGATGGCGGGTTCGATCCACTGCGGGATTCGTTGGGATTGATACACATGAGAAGCATGACGTTGATAGGCAAGATAATCGGATGCTGGCAAATGGATGATTGAGGGGCGGTATAGCGCTTCACCGCCGCGCAACCGAAAGGATTGCCATATCGCGAAAGAATAATCCAAAAAGCGGAAGGGAAATTGGTGAGGAATTTGAGTGGAAATACCATAGCGAAGCCGCGCCGCTTTTGCCAAGTCGTCGAATGAAGCGCCCAGCAGGTTGCTGGTCCAAAAATCCGTAAAATCATTCCCAGCATACAAGTTCAATAATACCGCGTCAAACTCCACCGCTTGTTTCCAAAATTCGATTTGCTCTATGTAATTGGGAAAGGTGATACCGGCCCGGCCCAAATTGTATACGGCAACCTGTTGATCCGGGGCCGCCGCATTAAACTCGTCCTGCAAGATATGGCTGTAAGCGTATTGCGGTAAGGTGGGAGACTCCGCGAACGAATCGCCAAAGCTTAACATGCGGTATTCGTTTTGCTCTTTTGAGGAGGCGAGACGTTTCGGTTCGTTGTATCCCAGCCGCTGTAGAAAATAGGTCCGGGCATGAATGGTGATTTCATCTTGCAAAAAATACCGTTCGTATACCCGAAATGAACCTTCCAACAAAAATATCGCGAAGACCGTTGAAACGATTAATAACAGTACCGGCTTGATTCGTTTAAGCCCCAACAATGTATCGGCTCCTTGGCGGAAGTAAACACACACAAGCTTACCCATATTGGCGGTTGATTTTAGAAAGCAGATTAATCTTGAAATCGGCAAATGGATTGCTGTTCACTTACACATTTCTATGATTTTATATACTTGCATGTGTTACAGACAGTACATCTGAACCGGATACAATTTTTCCTCCACCATACACCTTCGCGCGGCGCAAATTGATATAGGCACTTTCAAGTGTTGTTCCGATTCCAAATGAAATGGCTACCCCTGTTTTTTCTTTAAATTCCTCAATGAGGATCAAAATTTTATTTTCATCAAAGAACGCTTTATCCACTTCGAATAAAATATCATCTCCGCCCACAAAAACAATTTGTGCAGACAAGCCGGATTCCAATTGCTCAGCCATGGTTTGCATGGAAGCGCTTAGAGTCCGTGAAAACACCGACAATCCGTCTAAATCACCGGATAGTAAAAGACGCTCAACCTTTTCACGGATATTGTCACCATCTCCTAAAACATAATATCTGCTCATCATTGTTCACCACCTTTGTTTATGAGAAATTCCTTCACATCTAATCAGAGGACTGTAATTGTTCTACGAGTTCAGGATAAATATCTTCTACAAGTCTTACGATATCGGACGTGTATTTTTGCTGTTTCAAGTGATGAATCCATTTCTTCGATTCCGTTTCATTGCCAAGTTTGTAATGCGCATACGCCAAAGCAAGCGAGGGCCAGAAACCGAACGTTTGACTGTTTTGATGCAGTAGTTGGTTTAGTTCTTCAATCGCTTCAGAGTATTTACCAAGTCCGATTAAACTATAGGCATGGTATTCTTTCGCTTTGTAGTGAAGTTCTGTCTCTTTCGGTATTGCATGTTTTAAGTAATGAAACAGCTCTTGGCTGCTTTCATACCGCTTAACTTTTAAAAAAGCGAGCCAAAAATGAATGGCCGTGTTGATCTCGTTTTCCTTAATCAGCCTTTTGATAACAGAGAGAGCCGCATTCGGATCACCACGCGGATCAAATTGAGCAGCTTCTTGCTTCACTTCCAGCGTTTCAAGTTTGCGAATTAAGTGAAGAAAACTCGTGTCGTCACGAAAATCTCCAGGGCTGTAAAGACTTTCTCTTCGAAACCAAAGTGTTACAAAAAAGAGCAACGCAATTGTGGATGGGAATGCGATAATGAATCCAACAATTGCTCCGATATATGGTGAATTTGCATCAAGGAGAAACTTCAGTGATACGGTCGATATAACTCTATAAAAAATACAAATAGAGCAATAATGCCAATAGGGATCTGAGGATAAAATCGTTTCTGCCTTTCATTCACCATCTATACTTTCCTTTTTTCCATATTCGGTCTTAGTACATGCAAATAAGTAAAAGATTTCTTAAAACAGAAAAAGAAATTTCAGTCCGTGTTTTACCCTATTATTATATATCTTTCTAACTGTTATTACAGCAATATTTCCATCAAATGTTTCCATCAAATCTAAATAGTCTCTTAAAGACTTTAAGATATTCGTAGGTGTTTCAAATCAATAAATCGCTTTTACTTATGCAAATGATTGCGTATTTGTTTGTGTAAATACACTTCCCGCCGTTGCAGTGTATACTCCGCCGTTTTGGTTTCTCCATTGCGGCAAATTGCTGTCATTGTGACGGTACCACCGGGTTCGTAATTCATCCGCAGCCATACCAAAAACGCGCGCCGGTTTGGTAATGCGGTTTTCCACTCCGCTTTGATCTGTGCCGCCAAACACGCCGTAAATTTCTCCTTCGAGAGAGAGAAAAACCATCCCCACCACGATAAATCCAAATCTTGATAGTCTTCTATGGGAAACTGGTTACATTGAAAACCATTGCCGGAAAAACAATGTAGCCCCAAGAGTTGTATTCACTTTTCATGATCGTCCCTTTAAACAAACAAGTTTTAAGGTTATAACCGATTCAATGGTACCATCTCTTTTCACCAATATAAACGGTGCGGATTGTTCATCCAAGACGTTTGATTTACTTCTGCGGCAATATCATGTTCTTGCTCAACAAACCAAATATTTCCACGTGCCCTTACGGTCTCTCCCGGCGGGCAATCCGGCAATTGAGAATCGGAATGCATACAGGGGCAGCGTTGATGTCCCCAAACGTTGTGGCAATGTTCCCATGCGGTGACAATACATCGGCCCTGCACGTCTTTTACATACACAACCGGCTGATGGAAGCGTTTGTTTTCCAAGGTTTGCAAGTTAACTGACGGCGCTCCCTTCAACAGCAAGCAGTTTTGCAGCCGCAAATCCGTCAACATCTCATTTGTCCCGTTTTTCAGCCATACCATCATCTCAACCTGGCGGGAGGATGGCATGATCTTCGTTCCCATTTCAATGCCGTTTGGCAGTTTCCACCGGTTTTCCAAGCCCCCGTCTTCCCGTATCGTCCAATCTTGATTCTCAATGAAGGTATGCTCTTTGTCCCAAATTGTAGGAACATGCTTATGCGCCAAAAAAGTTAACCCCAAGTTGCTCCACATCGCTTCCGGCAAATCCACCATAATGTAAGCCTGTGAATCCCACGGCAAAAACACACTGGCTTTGGTCCCCCGCTGCGGGTCAATCGCGCCATCCAAAAAGCCGATGCGCGGATGCCGCCCGCCAGGATAGGGTTTGACCAAGAGTTGATCTTTGGGATATGCGGGAGTCTTTTTATCCACCTCTTCCCGCATATAGGGAAGAACGGTGTATCCGCCTAGGACGTCTTCAATCTCTTGCCAGGAATATTTGTGATACAGGCGCATGTTCTCTACCCAATAATCCATGTTTTTACGGGAGGCGGTTACCTCTTGCGGGTATACCAGCGATTCTTCGTTCCAGTTGGGATGCCGCATGTAAAGCAGCGAATCGTTGGGGGGAGTTTTTGGCAGATAGGGCGCCAGACCGCGCAGAGCAATTACGTTATACTCATTCTCTTTGAGATACCGCATACACTGCGCAAACAACTCCGGATCGGTATGCACCCACGGGTGCGCTTTATCAGGGACGCCGTGAAACATCAGCACGGCGGCGTTGCCGTCTTTGGCTTCAACCACCACTTGCTTGAAGAAATCGAGGGTCCAATCGGGGTAAGCGTCTCCGGTGGTGGGGATGAGCAAGTGATGATGCTTGTTTGGATCAAACGCGGCCGCGGCTTGGATTTTGCCATACGCCACTTCCGGCGGCATTCCCCGGCGCGCGAATTGATAGCCCAATTCATCTAACTTTTGCACCGCTTCGGGGCTGAAGAAGTTGCCGGGATAGGCGAAACTCACCGGTTTGGGGACACCCACATGCTTGAGCATAGAATTGACCAACGCCAGTTCGCCTTCCAAGCGCGCGACCGCTTTGGGCATGGATAAATCCAGATGCGACCAGGTATGGTTGCCGATTTCAAAGCCCATCCCATGCAGCTCGGCGACTTCATCCCAC
>CAYVAZ010000038.1:0-22715 GCA_964449065.1 uncultured bacterium | reverse complement strand
TTGGGGGAGATGTCCGACGCAAGGAGGACAGAGGGGGTGCGAAGAGAACCATAAAGATTCAACCTATGTTTAAGAAGTAGTTTTCTTGGCAATCAAACGAAGCAATCTGTTTAGCCGTTTTGATTTGAGTGAACAACCCAAATTGGAAATGGTATTATTTGTGTAATACACAGATATTCAGTCAATAGTATTGTGGTACCCCTGCCTCCTTCTGCTATTGCGTATCATCAGTTTGAAAAAGATGAAGTGATAATCGGATTGTGGTTCTTTTCAATTCCCACTGTGGTCATGGGGCCATGACCGTTGCAGATAAGGCAGTCATTCGGCAGTTTGAATAGTTTTTCTTGGATGTGTTTTATTTCTTCCTGCTTGTATTCTTCGGATGCAGTTCCGCCAATGGAGCCGGCAAACAGGGCATCGCCAACAAAGGCCACGCGGTTTTCCACCACCAAGGTAATGCCGTCTGGGGTATGGCCCGATGTTTTGAGAATGAGGGTATTGAGTTTACCGAATGGAATAGAATCGCCTTCACCGACTTTGGTGCCGTTGGGGGTATTCCCCGTGAAAGAATAGACCGGCACGTCATACTTAGCGGCTAACTCCGGCAAGGCTTGATCATGGTCCCAATGAAAGTGGGTGAGAAAGATGCCGGTGAGATGGGCATCATGCTGCTGCAAAAACGTATCGTAATCCGGCGAATCCGCACCGGCATCGATCAAGAACACTTCTTTGGTCTCTTCACATCCAACCATGAAGGTGTTGACTTCATTCACATCGGGGAACAAAAAGGCTTGAAATAGCATTATTGTTTGGCTCCTGTTAGGTCTGCGCGGTCATAGTTTGCTTGTCCGGTGGCGCCGCTTAAATCGGCGTTGATGAGTTTTGCCCCGCGAAAGATAGCGCGGGTGATATCGGCTCCGGTAAAGATGGCTTCCGAGAAATCCGCGTTGCCGGGGCGCGAATAAAACATCTTCACTCCCTTGCATTTGGCGCCCTTCGCCGTAGTGCCGACCAAATTGCAGCGCTGCATGTTGGCGCCCTCAAGATTCGCATAAGAGATGTTCGCTCTGCCGAGAATGGCCAGTTCCAAATTGGCACCGGAGAGATTCGCCTTTGTAAGATCGGCACGATCCATATTGGCGCGGGTTAAGTTGGCCCCGGAAAGATTGGCGTGGCTCAGGTTCGCATGGGTTAAACATGCAAAGGAAAAATCAATGCCGGATAAATCGCGGCCCGATAAATCCACGTCCGCAAGAACCCAATACCGCAAGCCGTCTTCTTTTCCGTTGGTAATGGTTTTCACTACAAACGTATCTTTGTCATCCAAATGTCCCCAACAAACAGCCTCTCCGGTCAGTGCGAGTTTGCCGCAATCCTCATGCGCGCAGGTTTGAAATTGAAAATATGTGTTCATACGTTAAAATGCCTCAATGAAATTCTTTTGTTATAAATATAACAGTCTTCAAAGCAAATCACATGGATAGCGCTTGGTTTCCTTTGCTGAATATCAAATACGACCATGTTTTAAAAAAACATGACGAGTTATTGAGTGGATGAACCTCCCGCTTTGGAACACAAATTGCCGGTTGTGTTTGTTGGTGATTCGCTGAGGCTTTACCCCAACGAAGCGAATGGAATCCGGCAAAACGCCCTCCGCCGCATCCAAAACGAATGGACCTATAGCCATTGGCTGGAATGGGTTTCTAAACACACTCCGTTTCGGTTTACAGATTCTCCGGCTTAAACTTACCGTCTCCCAGGCTAACCCCAACCGGAACACACCAAACCGAGATGTGGGTATAATCCAGCAAATTGATGGATGAGGGAATATCCAACGTAAAGTTTCCATCGGCGCAACTTGCGTTTAAGCCATAGCAAACTCCTATGGGGAATTTAAACGCTGTCACACCCGCCCGGCCTTCGGATGAAACGAAACGTTCTATATCTGTCTGGATGAGATAGAGTTCCACTTCAATTCCGTTGCCGTCATATTCAAAGTTTTCGAATTGCAGCGTGTCTTCATCCACAACCCGTACTTTTCCGGCCACTGCGTGCTCGTTTCCAGTGCCGAAATCCGCCACCCATCCGGGCTGTATAGCGGATGGCAACGGAGTAGGTGGTGGGGAAGGTTCCGCACCGGGCATAAAACGACCATGACCAAAACTCACACCAACAGGGACACACCATACAGAGATGTGAGTGTATTCCGAAAGATTGATGGATGGTGGAATATCAATGGTAAAGTTGCCATCCGTGCAAGTGTCATTTAATCCAAAACATTCACCCAATGTGAAACTGAATACACCTGCTTGAGCGCCGCTGAGGAATTCTGTGTTCACATATTCCCCTTCTTGAAAGGTGTAAATCTCCCAATGGTCAACATAGACCGTGAGTGGCAAGGTTTCGCTGTTGTTAACTATTTGAAACACCGGCTGAAATCCGAGGGATGCGGGGGTATATAGTGTAGTGATACGCCCATAATTGTTGACAAAAGTTGAGGCATTGCCGGGGGAACTGGTATTTACAAACACATCAGGACCTTGGTCGATCGATGCCAGTGTAATAGCGGCATCGGCATGGCTGACGGAAACGTTGAACCACATAAAAGCAGCCTGTGCCGTTTCAATCTCCGGCGCGAACATCATCACACCCTCGCTGGGATCCGCATTGATGATGGCCCCTTTGCCGTCCGTAGCCCCTACAAATGCGTTGCTTGTTGGAATATCCCCAAACGCAACATCCGCCTGCGGAATGCTGCCGAAGCTCGCCCCTTGCAGGGTGAGACCATTCCGTTCCACCGTGCTGAAATGAAAGCCGATCACGGTTGGGTTGGAGTTGCCGGTAAGGCAAAAAATGCTAATGATGAAAATGGTTATGAAAATTGATGATTTGCCCATGATAGAATCTCTTTTATCGTTTTAAAATTCTCATATTTCAATGGGTCATTTTCTATGCGTTAATATTACAAAAAAACAGTTCCATCTTTGATAAAGAAATTTTTTTTGGAAATATGAATAATGGAAAGTCTGTATGTCGAAAATACGATAGTGGATACAGGATATCCGGAACCCGCATGTCTCTGGATTCTGTAGTCTACAAGTTTTGGGAAGGATTGTCTCCCGAAACCATAGCATCAGATTGTTTTCCCGTTTTATCGCTAGACCAGGTATACGGTGCGATTGCGTTTTATTTAAGCCGCCTTGAAGAAATTGATGCCTGTTTCAAGCAAGAAGAGTTTGAACGTGAACAACTGTGTGAAGAAACAAATGATCCGGAATTTTCAAAAAAACTGAAGGATGCGTGCAGACAAATGCACTTCATATCTTCATAATATGAGAAAAGAAATCGTATGGAGAAAGGCTATGTTAAACCTGAATTTGCAATTAAAACCGGATACGGAAAAGCAATTTGTTGAATTGGTGGAAAAAGAGTATAACGGCAGTTATGAAATGTTCGTAGAAAACGCCATAAACAAACGGAAGAATATTTTGTCCAAATTACGTGATATTTCTGAAGATTTAGGTGTTTCGGATATGGCAGAAAATCATGACCGGTATGGCAGCAACCACCCGCTATGAATAGGGTATTTTTGGATACAGCCGGTATTTTGGCAATGTCCAACCGACGCGATTCGTTCCACGAAAATGCGGTTCGGATCAACCAGTATTTGGAAGAAATTCATGTCCGTTTTGTGATAACCGATTTTATTGTTGTGGAAGTATGCAATTCTCTTTCAAAGCACAAACACCTGGCACTAAAATTTCTTAAACTCATACAAGAATCAGACGATATCGAAGTGATTCCTATAACCAAAACGCGTTTTGAAAAAGCCCTTCAAATGTACCAAGAATACACAGATAAAGATTGGGGTTTAACGGATATCACTTCGTTTCTCATCATGAAAGAATATGGCATTCAAGAAGTTTTCACTTGTGACCATCATTTCAAGCAAATGGGTTTTACGGTATTAATATGATCTAATTAAATAAGATGTCAAATTCATACAATCCAACTCAACTCAAATTCCCACAAATATCATCTTCTACCCTTTGGATCAATTTAACCCGCATTACAATGCCTAAATCAGAACAAAATAACAAAATCACCGGTTTTGGCCTTGGATAGAAAGCCATTCGGTTATAAATTTATCCACGGTTCAGTGTCTGGTTAGCTGGTTTCCAGTTTCTAGTTAAAACAGACCACCAGAAACAAGAAATGTAGGACGGTAGAAGCGCTATGCCCAGTTTGCGTGAATCTTGCCCCGAAAAAATCGAAGAAGTCGTCAACAGTTTTCCTCACAAACGTTCGGCTTCGATCCCGTTATTGCACATGGCATGGAAGGAATACGGCTACATCTCACCCGAAGCGATGGTGGAAGTGGCCTCCATCTTGGATATGGAACCCGCGCAGATTGAAGGCATCGCTAGCTTCTACACCATGTTCCCGCTGAAACCGACCGGTAAATACCACATCGAGTTCTGCACCAATATTTCCTGCTTCTTATGCGGCGCAGAAACATTGATGAAGCATTTAGAAAAGAAACTCGGTATCAAAAACGGTGAAACCACCGTTGATGGCAAGTTTTCCCTGCAGGGTGTGGAATGCATCGCCGCCTGCTCATGGGCGCCATGCATGCAAATCAACGGTAAGGAACATAAGAATTTGACCGCCGAAGAAGTAGACAAGATTTTGTCTTCGTTGGAATAAACTGGATTTCACGGAATCTAAACTTGAATGAATTTTTAAGTTTGTTAATATGATAGCAAACTAGAGAATTATTTAACCAGGAAACCCCGGTACCATTATGGCTGAAGAAAAAAGAATCCTCCTAGAGCGGCTCGGTGCCCCGGATTTACGCACCGTCGAGGGATACAAGAAGTCCGGTGGATACAAGGCTTTAGAAAAAGCTCTGAACGAAATGAAGCCGGAGCAAATTGTGGATGAAGTCAAAAAATCCGGTTTGCGCGGACGCGGTGGCGCCGGTTTTCCAACCGGTATGAAGTGGGGCTTCTTGCCCAAGGATAACCCCAAACCGGTTTACCTCTGCTGCAACGCGGACGAAAGCGAGCCGGGAACTTGTAAAGACCGCATCATTATTGAAGAAGACCCCCAGTCCCTCATCGAGGGCATGTTAATCACCTGTTACGCAATCAAATCTGAAATGGCCTTTATTTACATCCGCGGTGAGTTCCATCACCAAGCCGAAATGCTGCAAATTGCCGTTGAAGACGCCCGCAGCAAAGGCTTGATCGGCCAAAACATCATGGATTCCGGCTTTAACTGCGAAATCATGGTCTACCGTGGAGCGGGCGCTTATATTTGTGGTGAAGAATCCAGTCTGTTGACCTCGCTGGAAGGAAATCGCGGTTATCCCCGCAACAAACCGCCGTTCCCCGCGGTTTCCGGATTGTACGAAAGCCCAACCGTTATCAATAACGTTGAAACCCTTGCCACTATCCCCGTGATCGTAAACAAAGGGGGTGAGTGGTATTCTGAAACCGGCTCAGAAAAAAGCAGCGGTACCCGTCTGTTGTGCCTAAGCGGCCACTTGAAAACCCCGGGTGTTTATGAAGTGGAACTTGGTTCCATGACCGTTCGAGAATTTATCAACGATTTTGGCGGCGGCGTTCCGGATGGACGCAAAATTAAAGGGGTGATCCCTGGCGGGTCTTCCATGCAGATACTCAAAGACGATGAAATTGATATCCCGCTCACGATGGAAGCCGTGCAGGAAGCCGGTTCATCCCTCGGTTCGGGTGGAATGATCGTCATGGACGACACCACCGATATGGTGGATATTGCCTATTTAACCGCGCATTTTTATGAACATGAATCCTGCGGGCAGTGCACGCCCTGCCGTGAAGGCACCCGCTGGTTTATGCAGATTATTGAAAACATTAAAGCCGGAAACGGTCGAAAAGAAGATTTGGATCTGATTTTGGAAATCAGCAAATCGGAATTTACTTCCATCTGCGCGTTATGGCCTGCCGCTGTTTGGCCGATCCGGGCGATGGTACAAAAGTTTCCGGAAGATTTCTTGGCGAAAATGAAAATATCTGAGAAAGACACCGAAGCGGCGGCATAACCGGATGATTCGGTCAAGCCTTTGTTGTTTCGGAGCCTATTATTATGAGTGATTCAGCCGTAAAAGAAAACGTGAAAGAAAAAATCAACATTACGATTGACGGACAGCTCCTATCGGTCGATAAGGGCACTACGATGTTTGAAGCCGCCCGTCAACTCAAAAAAGAAATCCCGCACTATTGCTACGATCAAGATTTAACCATCGTGGCCAGCTGCCGTTTGTGCTTGGTGGAAGTAGAAAAGGTGCCGAAATTGCTGCCCTCTTGCTCTACCCCATGCGCGGAAGGCCAAATAATTTACACCCATAGCGAAAAGGTTTTGGAAGCACGCGAACAGCAAATGGAATTCTTGCTGGTTCAGCACCCACTGGATTGCCCGGTTTGCGATCAAGGCGGTGAATGCAAACTGCAAGAATACAGCATGAATCACGGAACGGATAACACCCGCTTCCGCTATGAACGTAGAACCTTTCCCAAGCCGGATATCGGCCCGTTTATCGATCTGGAACGCAACCGCTGCATTTTGTGTACCCGCTGCACCCGCTATATGGAAGAAATTGCGGGCAATGCCGAACTGGCCGTTTTAAAACGCGGCAACAGCGCCCGAATTTCCACCTTCCAAGATCAGCCGCTGAAAAATGAATTCGCCGGAAACACAATTGATTTATGCCCGGTTGGAGCGTTAACCAGCAAGATTACCCGGTTTCGTGTTCGCCCCTGGGAGTTGCAGCGGGTGGATTCGGTCTGCTCACTCTGCTCAGTCGGCTGCAATGTGAATATGGAAAAACGCAACCGCACACGGGAAGTATTGCGCTTTACGCCTCGTGAAAACGAAGCGGTAAACGGCCGCTGGATTTGCGATATCGGCCGCTTTGGTTTTGACCAATTCAACAGCGACAGCCGCCAACGAACACCGTTATTCAAAAATGAAAACGGTGAACAGGAACACAGCAAGTGGGGCAGGGTAGTGAACCACACGGTCAACACCTTAAAACAAACCATCCAAGAACACGGTTCGGAAAGTGTTGCCGGTATCATCGGCCCGCGCGCCAGCAACGAAACGCTTTATTTGTTCCAAAAGTTCCTGCGTGAAGCGGTAAAAACCAACAATATTGATCACCGCACCGAAGCGGTAATTACCGGTAACGATGACGGCTACATCACTTCCTTGATACGCAACGCGGCCAACCAGCCGTTTGAAGAATTAGAGAAATGCGACGCGGTACTGGTCATCGGTTCCGACTTGCCGAACGAATTGCCGATCTTGAAACTGCAAGTGCGTGAGCAAGCGCTGAACATGCCGGAAGCATCCGATCCGCACTGCACACCGTTTACTCCAATCTCATTCTACAATCCATCCAAAGCCAATAAGAAAGTTAAACCGGTCGCGATGGCCTATTCACGGCCGACACGTTTGGATAAAGACATTCAGCATACCGTGCAATACCGACCGGGTACCGAAGCGGTTTTCTTATCCGCTTTGATTATCGAAATATCACAAAAACGCAGCGTTCCCATCCCGGCATCCGTACAATCTATTACCGGGCCATCGATTGAAGATGCGTTAAACAAATGCGGCGTTTCCCGCGAAAAATTTGATGAAATCGTCCAAATGCTTGATACAGCCGGTCATCCCACCATCTTGCTTGGTCGAGATGGCTATGAGGGTGAATTCGGCAAAGATACCGTCTTATTGGCCGCTGCATTGGCCGAAATGGTAGCCTCTGTTGGAGAATCTAAGTTGCCGTTAAGTTTATTATTGCCCTACAACAACTCACGCGGTGCCGCCGATATGGGGTGCTATCCTCACCGTGGTCCCGGATTTAAGAAAGTACAGAATCCCGGCAAAAACACCACGGAAATTCTGCAAGGCTGCATCGACGGCAGCATTAAGGCTTTGATTCTCTTTGATACCGATATTGTGGAAGAATACCCCGACCGCGAATTCGTGCAAAAAGCGCTCAATGCGGTGCCATTATTGGTCGTTGCGGATGCCTATCCATTCGAAACCCAAAAACATGCCGAAGTGTTCTTGCCGCTATCCACATATACCGAAGAGGACGGCACCTACACCAATTTAGCCGGCCGTGTCCAGCGTTCCAACAAAGCGTTGGTGCAGTTAGATGGCACTTTAGCGGGTTATCAAGTTTTACTCGCTCTCGGCGAACGTTGGGGCCTGGGTTGGAAGCAGACCGACGCCCGTAAGTTGATGACAGAAATTGCAGAGCAGGTTCCGCATTACAAAGGCTTTACGTGGGAAGTGCTCGGACCGCAGGGTCAGCAGTCAAAAGACGTTGATCCTTCCAGTTGGGAAAAGGTCCCGCAGAGTGAATTCAATCCCGCATCGGTCAATGGCCACGCTCCTGAAGGTTCATTGCGCTTGGTGCGCGGCAAATATTTGTTTGATACCGCAGGCGAGAAACGCTATGCCGAAGCCTTGGTTGAGCGCAGCGAGCCTTGCGTGGTAGAAATGAATCCTGAAGATGCCAAGAACTTACAGGTGTCCGAGGGAGAAAAAGTGAAAATTGAGGGCGAAAAAGGATCGCTGGAGTTGCCTGCCCGGGTATCTTCGGCTACCTTCAAAGGGTGTGTTACTGTTTTGGGAATGTATGATAATTTACCGCTGAACGGCATCGTCGCTGAACAAGCACCGTGGGTTAAAGTTCTAAAATGACAATCTTAGAAACACTGATTTACTCAGTGCTCAAAATCGCAATGATTGTGCCGGTCATCCAATTGGCGGTTGCATATTTGGTATGGCTGGAGCGAAAATTGTTGGGTCACTTTCAACAACGTCTCGGCCCGTTGCGCGTCGGACCCTTCGGATTGTTGCAGCCAATTGCCGATGGACTGAAACTATTCCTCAAAGAAGATATCATCCCCACCAATGCCGACCGGGTCATGTTTATTGCCGCACCGTTTTTGACGGTGTTTACCTCACTAATCGCGGTTGCCGTGATTCCATTCGGCCCTCCGGTTGAACTATTAGGATACGACATTGGTCATTTGCAAATTGCCGACCCGGAAGTAGGTATCTTATACATCTTTGGTGTGACCGCGGTCGGCGTTTATGGAATTTTTTTCGCGGGGTGGAGTTCCAGCAACAAATACTCTTTGCTGGGTGCGCTTCGTTCATCCGCGCAGATGTTTAGTTATGAGTTATCCCTGGGGCTTTCGATTGTGCCCGTTATCATGGCGGTCGGCGCGTTTCAACTCAGTGAAATCGTGAATTCGCAAGCCGGCGGCTTTTGGAACTGGTGGATTATCAGTCCGCAATGGTTTGTGGTTCCGGGAGTCATCGCGTTTTTTACCTTTATGATCGCCATGTTTGCCGAAACCAACCGCATCCCCTTCGACTTGCCGGAAGCGGAAACCGAGCTGGTTGCCGGATATCATACCGAATACAGCAGTATGAAGTTTGCCGTGTTCTTTATGGCCGAATACACCAATATGATCACCGCCGCTTCCATCATCACGACCTTATTCTTGGGCGGGTGGCACTCGCCATTGCCCTTTATGCCGTTTACACTGATACCCGGTGTCTTATGGTTTGCGTTAAAGGTATTGTTTATCTTGTTTGTTTTTATCTGGGTTCGGGCTACCTTGCCCCGTTTCCGGTATGACCAATTGATGGGATTCGGTTGGAAGGTTATGCTTCCTTTAACCATAATCAACTTATTCGCCGCGGCGGCACTGCTGCTTATTGGCGATCAAATAGGTCTGTAAATGCTAACAGGAATTTTATTTTGGATTAGTGCGTTTGTGGTGCTGCTGTTTGCGTGCTTTGTTGTAACCGCGCGCAAGCCCATGTATAGCGCTGTTAGCCTGGTAATCACCCTTGTCGGTGTTTCCGGCCTGTTCCTGACATTGCATGCTGACTTTTTAGCCTGGATTCTGATCATCGTTTATACCGGTGCCGTGATGGTTTTGATTATCTTTGTGGTTTCGTTGTTGAACCTGCAACTGGATGAACCGATTGAAGTTACATCATCCCGGCGCTGGGGAATTGGGTTTGCCGTTGTATTCGCGCTTTCATTTCTTGTGTATATTTACCGAGATACGGTAGTGGGATTTTCTCAACCGCTAAAACCGGCGGCGCCGCCGGAATGGGGTTCGGCGGAAGCGGTTGCGCTGGATTTATTAACCCGCTATGTGCTGCCCTTTGAAATCGCAGGCGTTTTGTTGACTGCTGCCGTGATCGGCGCGATTGTCGCCGCCCGCAACTTTAACTCCGAAGCCGACAGAAAGAAGATGCGATGATCAGTTTGGCACACTATCTCATATTAAGCATGGCGCTGTTTTCCATCGGTGTATTGGGCGTATTGCTGCGCCGCAATGCCTTGATTATCCTGATGTCTGTTGAACTTATGCTGACAGCCGCGAATATCACCATCGTCGCTTTCAGCCGCTATCCTTTATACGAAACCGCCATCACCGCTACGGAGTTTTCAACCGCGAGCAACGGGATGGTGTTTGTCTTTTTAATTATGACCGTTGCCGCGGCCGAAGTCGGCGTTGGCTTGGGAATCATTATCAATCTGTTTCGACAGATTGATTCAATCAGTATTGAATCCATAAACATTTTGAAAGGCTAAACCGTCTTTCGTTCGTGTTTTTTATCTTGTAGGAAGGTTTATACAACAGAATGGCGGAAATCGAACTGCCAATCATACAACTCTCTCTGATTAAACCGGAAATCATCATCTGCATCACCGCGTTTTTGGTGTTGATGATCGATTCCTTGTTTGACCGGGTGGATAACTTCCATATCACATTGGTGACATTGGCCGGCGTGATTTTGGCTATATTCTCCACGCAAGGTCTTTACGATGTCA
This sequence comes from uncultured bacterium, assembly GCA_964449065.1. GTDB lineage: Bacteria > Hinthialibacterota > Hinthialibacteria > Hinthialibacterales > Hinthialibacteraceae > CAYVAZ01. The sequence goes on along the minus strand of CAYVAZ010000038.1, from coordinate 11,797 downwards.
ACGAAACCGGGTTCTCGTTAATGATTATCCGTGATAACATCAGCACCTTTTTTAACATGGTCTTTCTTCAGGGGATTGCCTTGGTGGTGCTGCTCTCACACCGCTACGCGCAGCGGCATCAACTGCCCTATGGCGAGATGATCGCGTTGTTGCTCTTTTCCACTTTGGGCATGATGATCGTTGCTTCGGCCGCCGATTTGATCATGGTCTTCATCGGTATCGAATTATTGTCATTATCCCTGTTTGTGTTGGCGGGGTTAAACAAACGCAGCATTTTATCCGGTGAAGCCTCGATGAAGTATTTTTTACTTGGCGCGCTCTCTACCGGCTTCTTTGTATACGGCCTCGCTTTCGTGTATGGAATCTGCCGTACCACCAACTTGGTTACCATCGGCTCGTTAGTCACATCCGATATGACTGTAACACCATTGTTGATATTGGGATTCGCCTTGGTATTGGTCGGTATCGGCTTCAAAATTTCATTGGTGCCGTTCCACATGTGGGCACCGGATGTTTATCAAGGCGCACCGACACCGATCACCGCATGGATCGCCACCGGCTCAAAAATTGCGGGGTTTGCGGCTTTATTGCGTATCTTTGCTTTCCCCGGTACCTCGTTTGGCCCCCTAAGTGAATATTGGTTGAGTGGAATCTATATACTGGCCATGCTCACGATGATCATCGGAAACTTAGGGGCCTTGATGCAAAAAGATATCAAACGCTTGCTCGCCTATTCATCCATCGCGCACGGCGGGTATTTGGCGATGGCGTTTGTCGCGCATAACGAAATCGGTATGAGCGCCATTCTCTTCTATTCAATGGCTTACTTATTCATGTCCATCGGCGCGTTCGGTGTGGTTATTATGCTGGGTACCGAAGAAGAAGATAGTATGCAGCTTTCCGAATTGGCAGGCCTATCCAAAACCTGTCCGGTCATGGCGGGTATGTTGGCGCTGTTTTTACTTTCGATGGCCGGAATGCCTCCAACGGTTGGTTTCTTTGGAAAACTTTGGTTGTTCGGATCTGCTATAGAAGCGGGATATTACGGATTGGCAGCCGTCGGTGTTTTAACCACACTGCTATCCTTCTATTATTATTTGCGTGTAATTGTCTTTATGTATATGCAGGAACCGGAGAAAGAATTTGACTTTGAACCGGCTTCATTCTCTGGCGGCTTGGCCGTATGGCTCTCCGCCCTGGGCGTGATTTATTTGGGCGTGTTCCCCAACACTTGGTGGGGTTTCATCGCGGAGATGTTTTAAGCGGAAAGGGTTTTAACAAACCATGGATTTTAGTGTTGCCATGCTGCAAAACGTATTGGGAAGCACTGCGGTTGAATCTGCCGGCACACGGGAGACGATTGCGCAGATTGCGTGGCTGGTTCCGGTGTTTCCGGGATTGGCGGCATTGGCAAACGCGTTTTTAAGCCGCACCCATTTAAAAGACTTGACCGGCCTGGTCGCGACCGGCGCGATGGTCTTTTCGCTTCTCCTCTCCGTGTATTGCCTGGTTGCTGTTATCGCGGCTGGAGGACATTTCGCACCCCTTGATATTGATTACTACACCTGGATCGGCGTCGGGGCCTTCCAAATCCCATTCGGTGTTTATATTGATCCCCTCACCGTCGTCATGATGATGGTGGTTTCCTTCGTGGGGACAATCATCTTTATCTACGCAATTGGATATATGTCTCATGATGAAGGCTTCGGGCGCTTCTTTACTTATTTGCCGCTGTTTACCTTCTTTATGTTTATTTTGGTCATGGGCAATTCCATCCCCGTCATGTTTATCGGCTGGGAAGGCGTTGGCCTATGCTCTTACCTGCTTATCGGTTATTTCTATGACCGCGATTACGCCGCAGACGCGGGCAAAAAAGCCTTTATCGTCAACCGGATCGGTGATTTCGCGTTCGTGATCGGAATGCTGCTGATCTTTTGGTACTTGGGGTCGTTAAAGTATGTGGATATCAACACCCGTGCTCCGGAAGTATTTGCGTACGCGGGCGTCACAATCACGATGATTACCTTGCTGTTGTTCTTTGGTGCAACCGGAAAATCCGCGCAAATTCCATTGTTCGTCTGGCTGCCGGATGCGATGGCGGGTCCTACACCCGTTAGCGCGTTGATCCATGCCGCGACGATGGTTACCGCGGGAGTCTATATGATCGCCCGCCTAAATATATTGTTCAGTTTGGCCCCAAGCACATTAACCGTAATCGGCGTCATCGGCGGGTTGACCGCAATAATGGCTGCCAGTATAGCTTTGGTGCAACGCGACAGCAAAAAGATACTGGCATACTCAACCGTCAGCCAGTTGGGCTATATGTTCTTGGCTTGTGGTTCCGGGGCCTATATCGCCGCCATCTTCCACTTGATGACTCACGCTTTCTTTAAGGCCTGCCTCTTTTTAGGTGCCGGCTCGGTTCTTCACGCCTTTCACCGTGATACCGATGTGGATGTGTTTGAAGCCGGTGGCCTCAGAAAATACATGCCCTATACCCGCATCACATTCTTGATCTCAACCATCGCCATTGCGGGGATTCCACCCCTCGCCGGTTTCTTCTCCAAGGATGAAATCTTGTGGGAAGCCTTCTATTCTGGAAAATTCTTCTTATGGATTTTGGGGATACTAGCAGCATTGTTCACAGCCTTTTACATGTTCCGCTTATACAATCTTTTATTTTCGGGAGAATTTCGCGGCACGGAAGAACAGCGCCATCATCTGCATGAATCGCCCGTGATTATGTGGCTGCCGCTTATGGTGTTGGCGTTTTTCTCCATCACCATCGGCTGGCTGAACATGCCGCTTGTCGGTTACACCGGTTTTCATGACTTTATGCATTCCGTAACCGCGCAGGGCCATGAAATCGCTCATGCCAAACACGTTGTTCCTGCCGATATGAAATACACCGCGGAAGTGATCTTGGCGGGCGTTTCGGTTTTGGTTGCGTTACTGGGAATCTTTCTGGCGCGCTTGATTTATGTTTGGGTACCCGGAATGCCGGAACGGTTGAAAGATGCATTCTCCGGTGCTTACAACCTCTTATACCAGAAATACAGTGTGGATGAAATTTATCAAACCGTATTCGTGAAAAACTATTACAAAGTCTGCCGGATGACGCAATGGTCGGATGACAATATCATCATTGCCGGTATCAACGGCTTGGCTGAATTCTTTATGATTTGCGCTACCTGGGTTCGCCAAGTTCAATCTGGTATCGTATTGCATTACGCGCTGGCCACCATTTTGGGTGCCGTATTCTTAACCGTGTGGTTACTCTTATGCTTCTAACGCTGATTACCTTCATACCCATTTTGGGAGCCTTGTTCCTGTTGATTGTCCCCGACGGGTTTACCGGGGCGCATAAGCGCATTGCGTTTGTTATTTCGCTTGTGCCCTTGGTTTTGTGCCTCCCCCTGATGATGGTCTTCCCGTATGGTGAGCCGGGTTTCCATCTTACGGTTACCAATCCATGGGTACCCGCCTTAGGAATCGACTACCGTATCGGGATCGATGGGATGAGTTTGGTGTTAGTGGTTTTAACAACACTTCTCAGTACCATTTCGATTCTTGCTTCGTTTGAATACATCCAAAAGCGTGAAAAACTCTTCTACTTTTTCATGCTCATGCTCGAAACCGGTATGCTGGGAACCTTTATCGCGCTGGATATGTTCCTGTTCTTCTTATTTTGGGAACTCATGCTGGTTCCGATGTACTTTATCATCGGCATCTGGGGCGGCAAAGACCGCATCTATGCCGGGATTAAATTCTTCCTCTTTACATCATTCGGCTCGGCCTTGATGTTGTTGGTCATTTTTTATCTGTACTTTGCAGTCAATCAGCAATTGGGCGGTATCTTAACTTTCAGTTTTGAAGAATTCACAAAGGTTTCTCTTGATCCTGCAACACAAAAATGGCTTTTCTTCGCGTTTGTATTGGCCTTTTTGATCAAAATGCCCTTGTTCCCCTTTCATACATGGCTGCCGTACGCGCACACCGAGGCCCCTACCGCCGGTTCGGTCATCCTTGCTGGAATTTTGCTGAAAACCGGTGTGTACGGCTTCCTGCGATTTGCGGTACCGTTTTTCCCGGCAGCGGTATTGGAATTTACACCACTGCTCATGCTGCTTTCCATTATTGGTTTGATCTACGGGGCATTGATCGCCATGATCCAAAAGGATGTTAAACGCCTGGTTGCATATTCATCCGTCAGCCACATGGGCATATTGCTGGCAGGCATACTCGCATGGAACTTACAGGGCATTCAGGGCGGTATCATCCAAATGATCAACCACGGTCTGTCCACCGGCGGCTTGTTCCTCATCGTTGGAATCATTTACGAACGCCGCCACACCCGTTTAATCAGCGATTTCGGCGGCTTGGCGAAAACCATGCCTCTCTTCGCCATCTTCTTTATGATCTTTACCTTATCCTCGATCGGTCTCCCCGGCCTGAACGGTTTTGTGGGAGAGTTGCTTATCCTTACCGGCTTGATGGGCGCATCGATTGTTTGGGCATCACTCGCGGCCACCGGCGTAATTCTCGGTGCCATTTACATGCTGATGCTTTATCAAAAAATGATGTTCGGCCCTATCCGCAATCCGGAAAACGAAAAATTGCAAGACCTTTCGAACCGGGAACTTATCGTTTTGGTGCCAATCGCATTGTTGTGTTTCTTAATCGGCATGTTTCCGCAACCATTGCTCAAAACCATTGAGCCCACCGCGCAGCAGATTGTTGAGTATGTGGAACCGCATTGGGAACACACCCGTTGGTATGAAGATGTTGCCTACAAACCCGGAGAATTAGGCGTGGAACTTGATAGCGCGGACTCTTCTTCGTCAGCACAACACTAATCTTCTTAACGTTACAAAATCATAAAACTTTCCTTACATTCCCATCGGCTTGCAATTGATTTCCAAGAGAAAGTATTTTACTATTAACTGTAAAGCAAATCAACAAATACTTTTTTGGGGAAGAACTATGAACGATAACACCAGAAGACAATTTTTACAAAAGGCCTCGACAGCAGCCGTTACGTTCGGCATGTTGGCCGGCACAACCCACCGCGGTACCAGTGCCAATGAAACCATTAACGCCGCCGTGGCCGGTGTCCGTGGAAGAGGACGCAGTCATGTTGAAGGGTTCATCGGTTTGGAGCGGATTGGTGTCAATTTGATGGCCATTTGCGACGTGGATGAACGGGTTTTGGAAGAACGCAAAAAATGGATTAAAGATGACTTTGATTTAAGTGTTAAAACCTATGTTGATTTTCAGGACATGATGCAAAATGACGATATTGATGTCGTTGGCATCGCGACACCGAACCACTGGCATTCCCTCCAAGGCATTTGGGCCTGCCAGGCAGGGAAAGATGTCTACGTCGAAAAACCGTGCTCACACAATGTGTTTGAAGGCCGCCAGTTGGTCAATGCCGCCCGCAAGTATGACCGCATCGTGCAGCATGGCACCCAAATCCGCAGCAGCGCCGCTATACGTGAAGCGATGGATATGCTGAAAGACGGTGTCATCGGTGAAGTCTATTACGCCAAAGGCACTTGCTATAAATGGCGCGATACCATCGGCAACAAACCAAACAAAGAAACCCCGGAAGAAGTGCATTACGATACTTGGCTCGGGCCGGCACCGGAACGCCCCTTTAGTGAAAACCGCTTCCATTACAACTGGCATTGGCATTGGGCGTATGGCAACGGCGATATCGGCAACCAAGGTGTGCATCAGATGGATGTTGCCCGCTGGGGATTGGGTGTAGATATTCCGGATACTGTTGCTACCATCGGCGGCCACTTCATGTTTGAAGACGATCAAGAAACCCCGAATACGATGGTATCCAATATGAAGTATGAAAAAGAAAACAAGATGATTTCGTTTGAAGTACGTCACTGGATTACCAATGATGAATTGGGTTCAGGCGGAAGTGGGAACGTAGTCGGCAACCTGTTCTTTGGGTCCAAAGGCTACATGATGATGCCCAACTATAACGAATACCGCATTTTCTTCGGCAGAGACCGCAAACCCGGCCCCAAACGCAGCGAGGGCGGTAACCACTTTGAAAACTTCATCAACGCGGTACGCAGCCGCAAGAAAGAAGACCTTCACGCGGAAATCGAAGAAGGCCATTACTCTTCCGCGTTGTGCCACTATGCCAATGCCGCCTACCGTGTAAACGATTTGCTGCACATCGACCGCGAAACGGAACTAACCAAAAACAACGATGCCGCAAATGAACTCTTAACCCGCAACTACCGCGAACCGTATGTGGTCCCGGAAGAAGTGTAAGATCATCTAATATCAAATAGGGAATCAAAAAAAAGCCCGGTGGTAATCCCGCCGGGCTTTTTGGTTGCGATGAGGTGTCGTTTTCGTTGGGATTGTAGTTCAGGCGTCCTGCCTCTAATGTATTTTTCCCGGCAATTCAAAATGCAAATGGCGTAAGAACGTAAACCGCTAATTCCCTCTTACGCGGTGCCGAATCGTCATCCGGATGGCATCTTTGGAAACGGGTTCAATGTTCATATCCTCCATTTTCCCTTCCAAAAATGCAACCAGCTTAAACACCGGCTGCATGTGGGTGCGTTTCGGAGATAAGCGGTTTTCGAATTCGATCATTTTTTCCGCGTACCGCTTCAACTCTTCTTTGTCAATTATATCTTCCTTAGCCGTTGGCGGGGGGATGCGGACAGCCGCTTTTTTGAGCAGCGCCAGGGTTTTTTTGATTGTGTCTTTGCTTTTCTCATTCAAATAATCGCGCAATTTTTGATAGGCGTCGCGCAAAAATGGATCGGCAAACTGGACGTAGTGTTCCATCAAATGAGATTCTTTTGTCAAAATCGTTTCCAGATTCCGAATTTGTGAGATGGAGGCATCGAAATATTCCATTGTCATCAGTTGGATAACCGAATCGGGAGTTTGGTTATCATCGCTTGCTTCTTTTGTGAGTTTTTGTTTAAAATCCTGCAAATCCAAAGCGTATTTGGCGCTTTGGTATTCTTTGCGCGCCAGAGTATCCTGCTCTTTTCCATGATCCATATCGTTATAGGGGCAGGCCTTGGCTTTGAGTAGTTCTTCGTTGTACTGCTTACAGGCTTGCACCGATTGAAGACTCGAGACGTAGCGCTTGTCTTTACCTTGCTCTAATTTTCCAAGCAGTTCCAACTGCGCGGGATCGAACTTCGGTAAGCCGCTGGGCCGGTTGTGAAAACCGTCTGAAACGGCTTCGCATTTGATCTTACCGTTGACATAGCGAATCGCAATTTGATCGCGCCGGAGATGGGGGTTCTCCTTGAGGAACTGTTTAATCATTTGTTCGCGCGCCTCTTGCGCCGCGTGATTCAGTTTTAGCGATGACATAGTTCACTGCTTTCGATTAAACTGCTGGACATGGAAACAATAACGGGAACATGCGCCATTCCGAAAAACGGACATTCATTAAGTTTATCCGCTGGATAGACTTCCCAGTGAATTGTATAGGGTTTTTCCCCGTTAGAAAACGCATGGTAAAACAAAATTTGACATGCTGCTTATTTTTACTGGACTTATAGCGTGTTTCAAGGTTGGATTAACGCTGGATTAAAGTGATGGCCAAAAATACGTTCTGATTTCAAATCACATTATTACGCACCGGCATTCAACTGGTGTGTGTTAAAGAGAATGAAAACCGAAAAGTAATTTGGCAATCCTACAGATTTGAAGAACTTTGCTTTACTTTGGTTTCGGACTTTTTGAAAATCGATTCGAACGTGGAGAATTGGGTTGGATCGTAATCGACCAATCCCACATGAAATTCCAATTGAAATCCACCCTGAAAGGATTCGTTAAATTGATCGACGTATTGATGAAAGCGCTGAGCGATATCGTCGGCGGTTTGTTCCGGTTCCCGCAGTGCCAGAATCGAAAATTTGTTGGCTTTGGTGCGCGCGGCCAAATCCAGTGCGTGAAAGGTATTTTGAATAAGTTTGGCGGCTTTAATCAATGCGAAATGAACTTCGTCGTAGTTGAAATTGTCGGTAATGTAATCTAAATTCAGCAATTCAATATAAAAAAAATGGAATTGAATGTTGGTGCGGGATGCCAACTTCAACATTTGCTGGGCCAAAAAGGTGAAGCCCCGTTCGTTGTACAATCCGGTCAGATCATCAATCAAATAGGGATTGGCGGATTCACACAAATGGAGGTTGCGTTCGATGGCAAATAAAATGTATTGCGGCAAAAGCGCTTTATCAATCGCCCCTTTAATAATAAAATCCTGCGCGCCCTCTTTAATCGTTTGCACCGTCAATTCTTCATCGTCAATGCCGGACATAATGATAACCGGTTTATCCAGACTAAAGAGCGATAACTTTTCAAAGGTTTCTATTCCAAAACTGTCCGGCAAGGATAAATCCAATAAAATGATGTCATAGTCATTGGTGACACAGTGATATTGTGCGTCTTGCAATGTGGTGACGTGGGTTACAGAAAATTCCACGCTTTCGTGGTTCCCCAACACCTTCTGAAAAACCATCGAATCAAATTCGTTGTCTTCTACCAGTAAAACATGTACGTGTTTCATCATGATCGTGGATATTTGTGTTTTCGTTAGGATACACCCAGTCTGCAAGAATTGGATAAACAAGTCTATCCTCAGACCGCAGTGTATGTAATGCCTCTTCAACTTCCACTACTTTATCGTGTATTCCCATTTCTGTTCATCGTGCCGCCGCCTTCACCGGCGATCGGGCAAACCAATTGACGGGTGGATTCCAATCAACACAAATACAGGGCATCAAAGGGATGATTTTCTCTCCGCACGACCGGAATGGTAGGGGCTTATTTTGTACGTTCAAATCGTAAAGAGAAACCGGTTTCGTGTTAAGACTTGCCCGGTTTGGATAGGGCTTCTTCCCGAATATAAAACTTGTCGCCAAGATAGGCATCCCGAACGACCGGGTCATGAATCAGTTCCCGCGCGCTGCCATGGGTGAGAATAACACCTTCATGCATAATGTAAGAGCGGTCGGTTACCTCCAGCGTTTCGCGCACATTGTGGTCGGTAATCAGCACGCCCAAATGCCGCTGTTTGAGTTGCAGAATCACGTCTTGCAACTCCGAGACGGATTTGGGGTCCACACCGGAAAAGGGTTCATCCAACAGGATGATACGCGGTTTGGCGGCCAGCGCCCGGCAAATTTCCATCCGCCGTTTTTCTCCGCCCGAAAGGGAAGACGCGTTTTGCTTGGCGAGATGATTGATTCCGGCCTCTTCCAGTAGCCGTTCGCAACTGCGTTTGCGCTGTGTTTTGGAGAGGGGCATGTTTTCCAGCACCACATGAATATTTTGTTCGACGGTCAATTGGCGGAACAGTGACGGTTCCTGCGACAGATAGCCGATACCCAGCCGGGCGCGCTTGGAAAGCGGAAGGGATGTAATATTTTTTTCATTCAAAAATATCTGTCCCTTATCCGGTCGAATGATGCCCATCATCATGCCGAACGTCGTGCTTTTTCCGGCACCGTTCGGTCCCAACAAACCAACGATTTCCCCCTGTTCCACTTTGAGCGAAACATGGTTGACGACGGTTTTTGCTCCATAATTTTTGATCAAGTTTGACGCTTCAAATACAGACATAATCCCGGTATTTCTTTAGGGTAATTTTTGTGCCGCCAGCCCCATATACGGTGCCAAATCTGGTGTCAGTTTGGCAAGGCATCGATTCTTTAAACTCATGGCATGGGCTTTTTGACGCACTGTGTATCCATTCTGTTTAAGATATTTTGATAAGTCTAGCGGATTTGACAAGTAAACGCTATCGGCATCACCGCCGATTCGGTTTTCACTCAAATCGGGATTGCGGTAGGAAAACGTAACGGCGGATGAGAGCATCTTCTGACATGAGGTATACAGATTTGTCCCCAACCAGTTCCAGGCCTGCCCGTAGGTTTCCGCAAACACCGGCCTGCCTTCTCCCCCAAAGCTCATTCGCAAGATATCGAAGGCGGGAAGGTAGGGGGAAATCAAATTCGGCGAATGAAAAATCATCCACCCTCCCGGTTTGAGAATCCGGTCCAATTCCGTCAACAACGCCGGAACATCCGGAATGTGCTCAATAAACTCAAACGCGCACACGGCGTCAAACGTATTTGGAGCAAAGGGTAACTTCAACGCGTTCGCGGCCAATAGATTTGTGTTAGGATGATTTCGCTTTTCCACAGAAAGAAACAAAGGCGATAAATCCGCTCCGGTGACTTTGTACCCGTTTTGTTGCAGCAAATGGGTAGATAGCCCGGTGCCGCAGCCGACATCCAGCACGGTACAGGCGGAAGGTACATACCGTTTCACCAACAAAATGTACGGATGCAGAAAGTCTTCGTTGTGAGTCATCAAGTCGTCGCGGTATTTTGTGCTGGATTGATAATACCGCTTTAAGTCGTCGTGTACGGATTGATCCGTCATGAGTTACGCTTTCACAATCTTATCCCTGTTTTCTACTACCGTCTTTGTGGCGTTGCGGGTATCGATTACGACGCGGGCATGATTCACCACCCATTGATAATCCACATCGGTATGATCGGTTAACACCAAAACCGCATCGTGATTTTTTACGTTGGTTTCACTGAGTTCGATCGATGACAAGCCCATGTCACCGTGGCGGGTTTTCGGATAGACCGGAATATAGGAATCATGGTAATTCACCACAATCCCCCAGTCGCGTAATTTTTCCACAATGTGCAATGCCGGAGATTCCCGGCAATCATCCACATCTTTTTTGTAAGCCACGCCCAACACCAACACCTTTGCCCCTTTTACAGCGACCCCTTGTTCCGATAACGTTTGCACCACTTTCATGACCACATAATTCGGCATATTGGTGTTGATTTCACCGGCCAGTTCGATAAAGCGGGTAGAGCATTCGTATTCCCGCGCCTTCCAAGTGAGATAAAACGGATCAATCGGAATGCAGTGTCCGCCCAATCCCGGTCCGGGATAAAAGGGGTGGTAGCCGAACGGTTTGGTCGAAGCCGCTTCAATGACTTCCCACACATCGATGCCCATCGGATCGCAGAGGACTTTCAACTCATTCACCAAAGCGATATTGACGGCGCGGTAAATGTTTTCAAGCAGCTTGGTGAGTTCCGCAACCCGCGTGGAGGACACCTTGACCAACTGATTGAAAATTAGCTTATACAATGCCGATCCTACTTCCAGGCATTCGGGCGTGATGCCGCCAAAAACTTTCGGGATGGTGCGGGTGGTGAAATCTTTTCGGCCGGGGTCTTCCCGTTCCGGGGAATAGGCGATAAAAATATCCCGGCCGGTTTTTAGGCCGTTTTTTTCCAAACGGGGAAGAATGCGTTCATCCGTTGTGCCGGGATAGGTGGTGCTTTCCAGTACCACCAATTGGCCGGGGCGGATGTGTTCGGCAATCGCGTCGGCGGTGGCGTCGACCGCGGATAAATCCGGCTCGCGGTATTCATTCAACGGTGTCGGCACACAAATAATCAACGCATCCGGTTCCGAGAGGCGCGAATAATCAGTCGTCACATCAAACAGGCCGCTCTCTTTCAATGTGGTGATTTTTTCGGATGATATATGATGTATATAGGATTCACCCTGCATGAGAGAGTCGACTTTTTTCTTGTCGATATCGAATCCCAATGTTTTAAATCCGGTTTCGGTTGTTTCCAGCACTATCGGCAAACCAACGTACCCCAACCCAATAATCCCCAATACGGCGGATTGGTCTTCAAATTTTTGTATTAACTGTTCTTTCATGAACGTTGCGAGGCTCCTTTTTTCC
>CAYVAZ010000037.1:583-22931 GCA_964449065.1 uncultured bacterium | reverse complement strand
GCTTTATGTGGTGGATCGGAAACAGCGCTGTGGGCGACAATCCATACGGAACCAAACCGGTTGGTTTAAAAGAGCCGAATCCTTTTGGGTTGTTTGATATGCACGGCAATGTATTGGAATGGTGTGAAGATTGGTTTGCGCCTTATGATCCCAACGACCGGATTGATCCTGCCGGACCGGTTACCGGTCTCCGCAAAGTGGCCCGGGGCGGGTCATGGGCGCTTGACGCGGCATTTTGCCGTTCGGCCAAACGGTTTTCGCAGCTGCCGGATAACCGGTTTGTGACAGTTGGGTTTCGAATTGCCTGGCAGGTAGAGCGTCCGGAAGAGGAATCGCAGTAGAATTACCGGGTATTATAGATGCTGTAATTTTCTAATTCCGTAAGCGGTGATCTAGCGCTACAATACAGAAGCAACATCAAACGAAAAAGATTACCGGTATGAACGTTTTGAATCGTCAATGGTTGCAGTTATTTTGGTTGGGGATTATTGTATTTTTTCCCTCTCACTATCTCTATGCCCAAGACCGGGTGTTATCGATACCCAATGAGACTGTCAACGTCAATAGCGTCGATGTGTTTCGATTGCCGGTTACGATCAATGACGCCACCATGATTGAGCGGTTTACCATCCGCATCAATTTCCCCGATACCGATCTTGAACTGCCCAACAGACCCCCTACATTTCCTTTGCGGTTAATTCGGGTTTCCAGTGAAGATACATTGACGGATGGAGTCAGTTTGGATGTACAAAACTTAACCACGAACCGCGATTTTGGGTATGTTGAAGTCAGTGTGAATTCCCGGTTGGAGGGATCCGGCACGCTATTTGATTTGGTCATTCAGCTCAAAGAAGATTTTATCGGCGAAGCGATTGTGCCGATGACGTTTGTGCGTGAACGCACCAGTTTAAACAACGGAGCGATTACGCCTTCCTTTACGGATGGGCAGGTTCGCGTGGTGGGCTTGCCGACGCCGACACCATCCCCAACCAATACCCTTGCATTGACGGCTACTCCTCTGCCAGTGACTCCTACAATCACGCCTACCCCAACCGCGACGCAGGAGGGGATTCCCGGCGCCACAACCACGCCAACCGTGAATCCGTCAACCCCAACCCCTACGTTTACTCCGACGCCGGAAGTGCAGCCGGAGTTGATTGTGAATCCGGTAAGAGCAGCCGTAAATGAAAATGAAATTATTTCGGTCACAGCGGCGGTTGCCAATCCGGGAGGGAATATTTTTGTGTTGGATTATGAGCCAAAAATTGGCAATACTTCGTTTGATTCTCGGCGGGGCGTGCTCCGCTTTTTTCCTGACTTTGATCAAGCCGGAATTCATGTGTTCACCTTTACGGCGACATCGCAAAATACGCCGTTGATCCTAACCGCAACCGCGGAAATCGAAGTGTTGGACGTGGCGGGGCCGCAACTGGTTGCGATCCCCGACGATGAGTTTGTGATTCAAGAAAATGAGCCTGTCACGTTTGATCTGGAAGTGGAAAATTCCGACATAACTCAACATCAGTTTTCTCTTACGAATCCGGTTGAAAACGCCTTTTTGGATTCGCGAACCGGCGTGTTTCAGTTCCGGCCGAATTTTTTGCAGGCGGGTGTATTTACGTTTGTGTTTGAAGCGTTTGACGGGGTGCGAACGTTAACCAAATCGGTAATCGTAGAGGTGCAAAACAATAACAGGCTGCCCGAAGTGAGTGTTGGGTTTCAGAACCGGTTGATTGTGGAAGAAGGGGACATTGTCCCCATACAAATTACCGCGACCGATCGAGATAGTGATGATATCCTTACATTCGGTGTCGAGCCGGCGCTGCCCAATATGGATATTAATACGCAAAACGGTTCGATTTTGTTTTCACCGGATTTTACGCAGTCGGGTGAGATTCCGGTCATGTTTCAAGTATCGGACGGACATGACATGGTATCGATATCCCGCGTCATTGAAATCCGCAATGTGAACCGTTTGCCGAATGTTACTCTGAATCCAAATGAGATCGGGCGGGTGCGGGTGGAAGAAACCGTGAATCTTCAATTATTCGCCACCGATCCGGACCGGGAACCGCTCAGCATTCAAGCCAGCGGTATGCCGGAGAATAGTGAATTTGATATTCAAAACAATATTGCCGCGCAAAGCGGATTCTTCTCGTTCACGCCGGAACTGTCACAATTTCGCGAAACATTTAACATGACTTTTACCATAAGTGACGGCATAGATGCTGTCCAGCGAACCGTTGAGATTGAAGTGGATGCCCCGGTTGATCCCTTATTTGATTTTAGTGATGAAGAAGGGTTGGGCGGCTGGGAACCCAATCCGCAAATTCGGGCGGCATTAGTGGAAGACGGCCTGTTTAGCGCGACGACGTTGGATGTCAATCCATCGATCCAGCGGGATGGATTCAATATCGATACATTCTCGCAGCATGAATTTGTGTTAAAGATTTTGATGACCAACCCCACACCGATTACCGTGGAATTTTTAACCGCGGATGATGAAATCTTCGGCCCGTTGGAGTTGGATTACGATCGTTCATCCGAGTTCAAGACCTTTGGTGTGGATATCCAAGACCTGTTTCCGTTCCCGCAAATTATCGAAAGCGTTCGGATCAACTTTGGATCGGAAATGAACTTTTTCTCCATCGATTTTATTGGTTTTGTGCAGTCCGATTTTCCGTTAAGTACGCCGACCCCGGATCCCTCCTTTACGCCGACGCCGTTTCCGACATTTACACCCACGCCGACAGCCAGTTCAACCCCGACACGGACACCCACGATCACGTTTACGCCCACGGTTACGCCAACTAAAACCCCCCTTGCGTTTACCTTTGACGGTGAAACGGATGTGAGTGAGCAATTTGAAGAATTTGGGGTAACCGGGTTTGATCCGCCGGAGGTGAGTATTGAGCCGGTGAATCCGGGTGAGTTATTTTCCGGAGGCGCTTTGGTTGTGGAGGCGGATCCCGGAGAGGGGATATTGCTGATATCGGAATTGGCATCGGAGATTGCGGCAAGTGAAGTGATCATTCAAGCCGCTGTGCGGTCGAGTTCCGAAGACGCTTCGGTTGCGTTGATCGGTTTGAACGCGCCCTTGGATGGACAGTTGGCGTTCACCCAAAACAACCGGGCGCCGCTTGCGGATGAAACCATTTCGGTGCTGTATAATCCTCCCAACAAACGGTTGCGGCTTGGTGTGCAGGTGGTTAACCCCGCCGGGGCGGCCGGGCCAGTTCAAGTCGCGATTGACAACATTCGGGTGATCAACAATTTCTTTTTTGATTTCGAGCGGTTGGATTTGCAGCCGGATGGTTCGTTTGATCAAGGTTTGTCTTTTCTTCTTTCCAACATAAACGATGTCGATGGCAGCGTGCAACTGTCGTTGGGGAACGGCAACAACAATGCGCTGCGTTTGTCTGTAAGTGAAGAGCAACTGGCGGCCAATATTGGGGTACGTGCGGATGCCGCGAACGAATTTATACCAGCCTTTTTTGTGAGCGAGGTGTTTGTGCGCCGCTTTACCGGCGTTGGCGGAAATATGACCCTGATGCTGACCAATGGGTTTGAATCCATCGCGGTTTCGCAGCGTGCCGTCAATATTATTTCGCGTGATACGCCTACCCGTTTGCGAATGGGCGGAAGTTTCATGCGAACCAACGAAGATTTTGCCCCCATCCTTGTCGTGCAGAACGCGGGGCCGAACGTGCAGTCATCCCTCTTGGTTGATGACTTGGAACTCAACCGCGCGATTCCGTTTATTTTTGACAATTAGGCTTCTCATCATCTTTCCAAATGTTGGTTTCTCTGATTGAATGAAACCATATTAATCAGGAGAGATCATATCCATCATGTTAGACCGAAGAACATTATTGCAAAGCAGCGCGATCTTGGGGGGCTTGGCATTATCCCAAACGATACAAGCCAAAGATTTGTATCCGGAAGATGTCGTAAAAGCACATGATCAAACGGTTGCGGAATTACTTTCGAAGCAAATCACTGATCCCGCCAACCGCTGGCTGGGAGGCTACGCGAACCAATACGGGTTGGTGAATCCGCATTCTGCCGCACATATTCTGAAGAAGTTTGTGACCGCGTATGTGTGCCGGCAATCCAAGTATTTTGAAACGCCGGTCATCAAAGAGAGAATCCAATTGGCTGTAAATCATCTGTTGCACGCGCAGAACGATCAGGGCAACATTGATTTGTTAACCACCAACTTCAACTCACCGCCCGATACCGGATTTGTTGTCCATAACGTTGCCACGGCGGCACGGTTGGCGTATATCGAAGAGGAAACGGAGATATTGGATTGGATCAAACCCTTTTTGCTGAATGCGGGGAAGGCGTTGTCGGTCGGGGGGATTCATACGCCGAATCACCGTTGGGTTGTATGCGCGGCATTGGCGCAGATTCATGAACTCTTCCCGAATCAAGCATATATTGACCGGATTGATGAGTGGCTGGCTGAAGGCATCGATATCGATGATGACGGCATGTATACCGAGCGCAGTACCACCGTCTATAACGCCGTTACGAATAACGCGCTGGTTACGGTCGCTCATAAATTAGAGCGGTTTGAGTTGTTGGACCCGGTTGTAAAAAATTTGCAGGCGATGCGGTTTTTGGTGCACCCCAACGGGGATGTCGTAACCGCCATTTCACGGCGGCAGGATTTAAATACCCGCGGCGATTTGCGGCGCTATTGGTTTGGGTTGCGGTATATGGCATTGCGGCAACTTGACGGCGGGTTCTCTTGGATGCTAGACACCATTGAACCGCATGCGGTTGATCTTTCCGCCTTAATGGAATACCCGGAACTAAATCAACCTCTGCCAAAAGCGGTTTCCTTTAAAACATACGATCAAGAATTTAAAGAAGCCGGGATTACGCGTCGATTGAAAGACAATATCAGTTCTACGGTAGTCCATACCGGCAACAGTCGTTTCTTTTCGTTCCATTATGGCGAGGCGGTGGTGAATGCTGTTCGGTTTGCGACCGCGTTTTTCGGGAAGGGGCAGTTTGTTCCGGATACGTATGAGCAATTGGAAGACGGGTTTTACTTCAAGCAGTCATTAACCGGACCGTATTACCAGCCTCTTGACCCCCCACGAAAAATCGAAGCCAGCGGTATTGCCTGGTCTGCCGCGCGGCAGGAACGGGAACAAAGCGAAGTTTGCCATATGCATTATGAGGTTTGGCTGCTATATCTCACAGATGGATTTGAAATCAAAATTCAGGCAGAAGGAACGGATAACGTTCCCGTTGCGGTGGAAATCAACTTGCGTGATGGCGGTGAGTTAAGTGGTGTGAAGCCGGTGGAGCATACCCCAAACGCGTGGGTTCTCCCTGGTGGCATGGCGGAATATAAGATGGGGAATGATGTAATTCGCTTCGGGCCGGGAATCGCGGAGAACACCTACGTGCAGGTTCGCGGTGCGGATGATAAATTGCCGGGGCCTTCGGTGTATTTGACATCTTACACTCCGTTTAAACATCAATTAAAATTTACTGTCAATTAATTTCTAAAATTGGGGAATTGATATGAAAACAATCCAGCAATCCCGTAGAGCATTTTTGAAATCCGTTTCTGTCCTGTCAAGTTTACCAATGATCTTGCCGGCTTCTGTCATCGGGCAAGACGCGCCCAGCAATAAGATCACCATCGGTTTTATTGGCACTGGAAATAACGGCACCAATTGGCTACATAATTTTCTCCGCGATGACCGTATGCGTGTGCTGGCGGTCTGTGACGTGAACAAAGAGGGTCCCGGCTATTGGGGCGGTACCGTCCGGGGAAGGGAACCGGCGCGGCGCACCGTCAATGATTTTTACAGCGATAACAGCTGCGGGGCGTATGAAGACTTCCGTGATGTCATTGCCCGGGATGATATTGACTGCATTTACATCGGCACACCGGATCACTGGCACGCGATTATCGCCATCATGGCCGCCAATGCCAAGAAGGATATCTACGGGCAAAAGCCGCTTTCTCTCACCGTCAAAGAAGGGCGGATGATGAGCGATGCGGTCAAACGCAATAATGTGATTTGGCAAACCGGCAGTCAGCAACGATCCGACCACAACTTCCGCCGTGCATGTGAATTGGTGCGCAACGGGCGTATCGGCAAACTGCATACGGTGAAATGCGGCCTGCCGGGAGGCATTCCCGATTATGGCAAGACGGCTCATTTGGTTGACCCGGTGCCGGTGCCGGAAGGATTCGCGTATGACATGTGGCTGGGGCCCGCAGAGACGGCTTACTATTGTCCAGCGCGTGTGGGTGTGAACTTCCGTTGGGTGCTGGATTATTCCGGCGGGCAGATCACCGATTGGGGCGGCCATCATCCCGATATCGCGCAATGGGGGATGGATACGGAATACACCGGCCCTGTGAAGATTAAAAACGCCAAAGGCAAGTTTGCTGAACATAAAGTCTACAACACCGCGACCGAGTACTATTTTGAATGCGAATACGAAAACGGTGTTACTCTCATTATTTCAAA
The DNA here is from genome assembly GCA_964449065.1 of uncultured bacterium. GTDB lineage: Bacteria > Hinthialibacterota > Hinthialibacteria > Hinthialibacterales > Hinthialibacteraceae > CAYVAZ01. Next base: position 16,425 of record CAYVAZ010000037.1, on the reverse strand, counting down.
CAAAGAGCGAGGCGGTGTCACCTTTTACGGCACGGATGGCGAAGTATGGGCCAACCGCGGCAATCACGATGCAAAACCAAAAGCATTGTTGGATGAAAAAATTCACGAGGATGAAATTCATCTCTACAAAAGCGAGGATCATGTCACCAACTTTGTGGATTGCGTGATATCGCGTAAAGAACCTGTGGCCCCGGTTGAGGTGGCTCACCGCTCGATTTCGATCGCGCATCTCGGCAACATCGCGCTGCAAACCGGACGCGATTTGCGTTGGAATCCGGAGAATGAACAAATCATCGGGGATCAGGGCGCCAACGACATGCTGCACTATGAATACCGCAAGCCGTGGAGCCTGGAGATTTAATTCATACGGGATACTCTTTCTTTCATATAACCCATACAAGTAGCAAGGGCTTTTTTAAACAACCCCTGCTATTTCTCTAACGGAAAGATGTCTTCCAGATGAAGAACATTTGTATCCTTTTTATCGTCACGTTATCGTTGTTGATTCCTCAGACGGTTTCCGCGCAGATGCATACCTTTAATGGTACGGATTTGATTGAGCGGATCGATGTGCAGGTAGTCTATTATTTGTCCAAAGAAAGTGATCCGCTTCCAGACTGGCAGGAACGGATTCAATATCATATTGACCGCGCGAAGAAATTTCATTTGCGGGAGTTTTGCGGACAGTCTCAGATTCGAATCCATTTGCATCCCACTCCTTTTGAATCGAAAAAGACGTATGAAGAATTGCCGAAAAACGATCCCAACAATTTTTTTTGGGATCTTATAATGGAAGTGTCTCAGGCAGGTATCGTGAGCTATAGAGAGGGGGATTTTCCGGTATTGTTGGTGATGTCGGATATCAATTTTTCCAGCAGTTATGATGACTGGACGCGGATATGTGATGGAGAGGGTTGCTTGTTCGATGCTCCTCACCAGGATTGTAACGGGTATGTGAGAGAGGATGGGGATCACCGGCCGGGGACACGATGCGGTGGATCAAGAGCGGTGTATTGGATTCACCGGAATCAGGGGTATGGATTGGTAACCGCGGACGGCTGGCGGGTGCCGATGAAAGGGACGGATTGTGTGTTTTATCATGAAGGGATCGGTCATACCATTGGGTTGCCGCATCCCGAACCGAATGACGACTCGGTGATGAGTTTGGCCCAGTATGTGGATTCAATACAATCGGCATGGATCAATGAAGATCAAAAGAGAGCACTGGGTTGGAAAGAAACGCCGATTCAAAAGAATGATTTATTCTCGACGTTTTCGATACGGCATGATCCCCTTGCTCCAGAACCTGACAGTCCCATTCATTTTTACGCGACAGTCCCGAAGCGCTTTGAAGTGGAACGCATCGAATTGGAATTTCAAACCGGTCTGCTTGAACCGTTTAAACCCATACCACACTATGAAAGACAGGTAGATGATCAGAACCAAATCTACCTGTGGACACACCCTGGAATCGTGCCGGAAAAAAGTTTGGCGTACCGCGTTCGGGTTGAATTAAAAAAAGGGATACAAGAAGAAATTTGGCATTATATAAAAGCCAAAAAAAATCCAAAAAAAAATAACAAAAAGTAGTTGACTTAAAATTAAGATTGTGTTAGATTCATTAATGAAGGACGACGCAGAGTTCGTGGAACGACGCAAAGAGTCCTATCAGGGAGGGCAGCAAGACCTGCCCAATTTCGGATGACCGGAAATTACCGGCATCCCCAATCACATAACCCGGTTTTCGCGAGCCGGGTGTAAAGGAAAACCTACCATGATCACGACGGATAATCCGCCCGACAGGTAGGAAAGAAGCCATCTCCCTCCTTTTAGATGGCTTCTTTCATTTTAGAGGTTTTTATTTTACCCAGTCTTTATAGTGAATATTTATATCCGCTGATTTCGTATCCCCGGCGTGTACAACCACCCGGTATTTTAATTCCAGCGTCTCATCTTTTTTAAACTCGATAAAGCCGTTTTCCAGCCAGTTCATGGGTGTGGGAGAGAAGAAGCCGTAATCGCGGGTAAACCACGTGCTTGGGTGCCAGCGGTTACCGGGATGATCCATGATCGCGATGCCTTCTTTGGTACCGTCTTGGCGGGTTCCCCAATAGTCCATCCAAGCGGATTTTTTGCCGAAGGTGGCTTTTTCTCCGGAATCTCCTTCCGCATTGACCAGTGTGCCGCCTTCTTTCCCGGAGAGTTCCGGCACCACGCGGGCCGAGAACAGAGCGTGATTGGATTTGTTGATCCGAACATCCTCTAACGCGGTAAGTCGGATGAAGAAATCAATGTAGCGGATATCTTCTGATGGGGCGCTGATACGGATCACCCGTTCATCCTTAAAGGGGGAAGGGGCATCTTCACGCACCCACAAGCATTCGTTGCTGAATTCAACATACGAGCCGGTGGCTTTAATATTCTTGACGGTTTGAGAAACAATTTGGCCGCGTTCCAGGCCTTCTTGCCAGTAATTGCCGCCGTTCACTTTGTCACAACCGAAGAAGAGGGAGTGGTGATGGGGATAAGGCTCGGTGGATTCGGTGGTAACGCTTTCCCCGCTTTTGGGGCCGTTCACCGGGTAGAAGTAGGGATACTTTAAATCCTTGCCGGTTTTGTAAGTGGTAAACAGTTCACCGTTTAAGGTGATGCTGATACCGTCTTCGGTGTTGTGTGCACCATATTGATACGACTGGGCTGAACACACAATGGATGTAAATAAAACAATTGAAAAGATAGAGACAAAAATCTTCATAATGAACTTCCTCTAAATACTTCCTCATCTTAGGGGTAGAGGCGGAAGCGAGCGTTTTAAATGATGAAAGAAAGATGAATTCTAAGTCAAACGACTCAACCCCATCCGAACCCTCCCCAATTTTGGGGAGGGCATTTGCAGATAGGATAAAAAGTTGCACCGCATACATTATACAATGGGGAGTTCCCAGGGGCTGCGGCGTTGGCGGTCTAAAAAGGTGTTGGCGTCATCGTCATCCACAAATACTTCTTTGTCCGGATCCCATTCCAGCTCGCGGTAGGTCCAGCGGGCGATGTTGATCAAATGGCACACGGTGGTGGAACGGTGTGCTTCTTCCACATCGGCAATGGGCAGTTCACGGCTGCGTATACAATCCAAAAAGTTTTGTGCGTGGTTGTTGCTGACCGGCAACCGAACCGCGAGTTCATCCGTCTCCAGATTGTTTGGATTGACTTTGTATGTGCCTCTACTGACCATGATGGAACCGTCTTCACCGTCAAAGACACCGCCGCCTTCCGGCCCTTTGCCGTCGAACGAGAGTTTGGTTCCATCGGCGTATTCCATGTGGACGATGCGGTCGAGTTTGCGCGGGTTGCCTTCTGTCCAGATTTTTTTCGGGCCGGTATGTGATTTGCCCAACGCCCATTGAATCATATCGACGCCGTGCGCTCCCCAACCGGTCACTTCCCCGCCGGAGAATTCCGTGAAGGATATCCATCCGGGACGGGCGCGTGGAATGTAGATGTCATGATGATAGGGGCGGGATTGGCATGGGCCGATCCACGTATCCCAATCCAGGCCTTCCGGAACGGGTTCTGATGGCATGGGTTGTTCCCACGGGCTGGGATAGTTGGCGCCGTGGGCGGTGTGGATTTTGCCGACCACTTCATTGCGGACCAATTCACAGCCTTTACGGCTTTTGGCATCGGAACGCTGCTGGCTGCCGCATTGCACGATTCGCTCATATTTGCGTGCGGCATTGGTCATGGCGCGCCCTTCCGCGATGGTGAGGGTCATGGGTTTTTCGACATAGACATCTTTTCCGGCCATGCAGGCGTAGATGCTGACGATGGCGTGCCAGTGATCCGGGGTGGCGACGATGGCGGCATCGACATCGTTGTTCTCAAACATTTCTTTGAAGTTGGTGTAGGAATTAATCTTGTATCGTCCGGCGATGTGATCGACGCGGTCTTGGTTTAAATCACAGGCTGCGACAAAGCGGCAGTCGTTCAAGCGGCTGAACTCATTCATCAACTGGCTGCCGCGGCGTCCGGGGCCGACAATGCCCATTCCGATCTTGTCGTTGGCACCGAACACTTGTTTTGACAACACCATCGGGGCGCTCATCATGGCGACTGTACCGGTGCTTTTTTTCATAAACTCTCTGCGTGTGTCTTGGTTTGTACTCATCGTCTTTCTCTCCTTCATTCGATCGTGTTACTATCTGATGACTTCTCTATTAAGTCTGTCGATATTTTTGCGGGGTTTGTTTCTCCCGCTTTAACAAAAGATTAACGGTTTTTTGTGTCAATAAAACTAGAAAATACCGATGTCTTTCTCTTTAATACCATACAACCACTTATATCATTTTTATAGTGTAAAACCCACCGGAGGATAACATCATGAAATACCCTAGCGTAAACTTATTTGTTGGAACCCTGATCGCAGTTGGAGCATGCATCGCCGTTCAACCGCATGCGAACGCGCAAGACGAACAATTCGCGCCGCCGCTTGGTTTGCCGCCGCTTCCTGTGCCGGCTGATAACCCGATGACCATGGAAAAAGTGGAATTGGGCAAGATGCTTTATTTTGATAAGCGTCTTAGCAAAGATAAATCGTTGTCGTGCGCAACATGCCATGATCCCAAACACGCGTATGCGGAACCGCGGGCGACATCCGAAGGGATTGATGGACAATTGGGGGATATGAATTCTCCCACAGTGATCAACTCGGCGTATATGACCACGATGTTCTGGGATGGCCGAATGGGTTCGTTGGAAGAACAAGCCGCCGGCCCGATGGAAAACCCGATTGAGATGGGGCATCAAATTCCCGATATCGCCAAAGAATTGAATTCCATTCCGGAGTATAAGGAACGATTTGAATCCGTATTTGGTGAGTCGGCAAGCCAAGAAACCATGACCAAAGCCATTGCCGCGTTTGAGCGTACCGTGCTATCCGGAAACTCGCCGTACGATCAATACAAAAACGGCGATGAAGACGCGTTGGATGATATCGAGAAAAAGGGGATGAACTTGTTCTTTGGCAAAGCGCTTTGCTCGACCTGCCATACTGCTCCGTTGTTTACCAACGGCAACTTTGTCAACACCGGTATCGGCCATCAAGGCGAAGGACGCATGGCTGTGACGGGGGTTCCCGGGGACAAAGGCGCTTACCGTGTACCGACATTGCGTGAGGCGGAACACACCGGTCCGTACTTCCATGATGGAAGCGTAAACACGTTAAAAGAGGCAGTAAAAATTATGGCTGACGGCGGCGTGGATAACCCCAACCGCCACGCGATTTTGAAGGTCATGCCGAAGTTATCGGATGATGAGATCGATCAGTTGGTGGCGTTTATCCATGCGCTTTCCGGCGACTATCCGATTTACGAAGAGCCGGAAATGCCGTAAACGTGTTGGATGTAGTCTAACGAATTGGAATCCGACGGTAGAACAACGCGAAGCCCTTCACTTGAAGCGGCTTCGCATTGTTTTTTATCATCGGAGATAAAAAACAGATTATTGCCATGCAACTTATATACTTCAAACGCTGCTGCAAGGTGAATGGCGTCAGCCGAGCGAAGCGTGTATTTTTTTAAGAAATCAAAAGTATTGAGATAAAGGGATTCATTGGTTTCGATAAATTGAATTGACGATTTACTTTCCATTAAAAAATGAGTTAATAAAGTAGTGGATTCTTCTGCATCGAATTTTCCCTCACGCATTTTTCTGTAAATTGTGGAACCAACTTCAGAAATAGTATGTTCAGCGAAATAAATAATTTGATCGGTCCTAATAACATTTTCATAAAGAGAGTTGATGAAATGTGTGCCTGCTTCACGGCAATATCGCTTTGCAATTGCTGAAGTGTCTAAATAAAAATTTAGTATGATCTGAATGTCATCTTCCTTCATTTCGCTCTTCAATTATAGCAGATGATAAACCTTCTTCCCCCAATTTTTTCGCAGCCATTTCTTGACATTCTTGGAGGGTCATTTTTTTGTAAGGCCCTAATTTTGAAATGATTTGATCGATACTTTCTTGAGATAAAGTATAGGTTTTTAGGCTTTTTTTGTTTTCATTGTTTTTAACAAGTGTGCTCATGAAAACCTCATTAACAGAAAATTTAGACTTAGTATAACATCAAAAACCATTTTGTAGAATCATTATGTTCTAACGGAAATTTCTTACGTTTCATTCGAACGATTTTCATCTTCTGTTTTGATAGATGATAACCGGTTGGTTTCCCGTCAGAAAGCGGTGATCCCCAACATGAATGCTATTGATTCAACACGCCGATGAATGGCAGGTTGCGGTATTTTTCGTTGTAATCCAAGCCGTATCCTACGACAAATTGGTTGGGGATATCGAAGCCTTTGAAGTCGATGGTGAGTTCTTTTTGGTCTATGTTTTTTTCTTTCACCAACAAAACGCAGGTCTTTAAGGAGGCGGGGTTGTGCGCTGCGCATATTTCATAAGCGTGTTTGATGCTGGCTCCGGTATCGAATATGTCTTCAATCAGTAGAACATGCCGGCCGTGTAAATCGGGGATGGGAAGTTCAAACACTTTGATTTTTGTTTGGGGCGTCTTCCCGCCGCCGTAGCTGGAGAAGAACAGAAACCCGAATTCCACGCTCATCTTCAGTTGCTTGACCAAATCGGCCATAAACAAAACGGAACCTTTTAAGATGGAAATGACGATGATCTCATCGCTTTGATTGTAATGCGCGTTAATCTCATCCGCCAACTCATGCACCCGTTGAAGGAGTGTTTCTTCATCAATAAGAATCTTGTTAATTGGAGCTTCCATTATCCCCTGTGGCTGCATTGAAATGGGTTTGGACTTTTGCCAGCAGTTCGCGCACTTTAGGCTGGTTGGGGTTCACTTGAATGGACTGAGTGAGATATTTGTTAGCCATCAGCCACTGGCTGTCCCGCGCGTAGAGTGTGGCCAGCAGGTTGAACAAGGCGGGATTGTGTATTCGGATGCTGTCGGCTGCCAACCGGCTTTCTGCCGAAGCGGCCTGTTTCAACGCTTCGCTCTCACGCTGGGCGGCGAAGAGCATCATAGCGTAATCGACCTTATGCCAGGGAGTGGCGTTGGGGGCGGCTAACGCGCGCGTGAACGCGCTTTCGGATTCACGGAAGCGCAGCAAGATCATTTCCGTGCGGCCAATGAGCGACCATATCCGGGCATCGTTGGGGCGATCGTTGGCAATTGGCATGGCCAAATCGCGCGCTTTTTTCGCGTCGGTCAGGGCCAAGTAGCATTCGGCAATCTGCCGGATGCTGTCCGATTCGTTGGGGTTAAGAGATTCCGCTTTTTGCAAGTAAGTTTTTGCCTGATCAACTTCTCCTTGCTGAATGAGTGAATTGGCCAAAGCGGCATAGGTGGCTGGATCTTGGCTGCCTTGGTCTATGGCGTTTTGAAAGGCGATAGACGCTTGCTGCCACTTGCGCTGTTGTGAGAGCAGAATTCCGTGTATGGATAAGGCTCGGGGAGTGACACGGATTTCGGAAGGTAAACTATGATACAAATCCAAGGCTTCATCTGTTTCGCCGAATTCCAGTGCATACTCAACCATGAGCAATTTAACTTCCGGATCGTTCGGAGCGTAAGAAAAGGCTTTGGAAGCGCTGCTTCTGGCTTTGACAAGATTGCCTTGCAGCCGTTGCACTACAGACATATTGTAATGCAAATCGGCATTGCGTGGATTTTGAATGAGCGCCGAGCGAAGCCGTTCTTGCGCTTCGTCCAAGCGGTTTTGTGCAATGAGTTCTTGAATTGGGGGTTGCGGAGTTTCATCCGGAGCATTGGAACATGCGGTGGAATGGATGAGCAATCCGGCGCTTATACATATCGTAAGGAACTGTTTCAACATTTTGGTCACGCATGATATCCGAACAAATTTGTTGGTTGAAAAAGCATAAGAGTTATAATCGTATCATTCCTGAATACGCAATCAATCTCCATATAGGATACTTCATCCTTATAACGTATGAACAACTGGAAAAGTGAACATAACTGTCAATAAAAAAATGGTGACTATGCATATTTTACAGTCTTCCTTATTATCACAAGTGGATCGTGTTTTTCACGGATTTTTTTATCCCGGCCGGAACGGAAAAACGCCGGATACCGCTTATAACTTCAGTTTCAAGAACGGTTCAATCGAAACCGTGCTGCAAGCCCGCCGTCAAGCTTGCGGGATGTTAAAGATCGATGAAACCCGATTGACTCATGTTTATCAAGTCCACGGCACAGCGGTTTGGAATGTCCGGGCCGGGCAGCGGGGAGCAGGAGCATTAGACGGTACCAAGCAAATCGGAGAAGGCGATGCCATGATCACTGAGGTTTCGGATGTACCTCTTGCTGTGTTAATTGCCGATTGCTTGCCCGTGTTTATCGCGGAACGAGAGGGAAGAGCGGTAGGGATTGTCCATGCGGGATGGCGCGGTTCGTTGGACAACATCGGGGGGCATACGGTACAAGAAATGAGGAGGCGGTTCGAGATGGATGCGGCGGGATTGCTGGTTTGGATTGGGCCGGGAATATCTCATCACCATTTTGAAGTCGGCAGGGAAGTTTGGGATCAATTTCAAGAAAGATGGGGAACGTGCGATACCATGTTTTATGAGAGGGATTCACTGTATTTGGATCTCAAGGAGTTAAACCGGCACCAGCTTGTCAGGGCCGGGGTTTTGCCGGATAATATTGAGACAGCGGCGCACTGCACCTATCAAAACCGGGACATGTTTTCGTACCGGAGAGACGGCGCGGTCGTGGGACATAATTTGGCGGTAATAGGAAAGAGGAATGGCTGAGTTGTTTTTAAACGGTGTGTTGGAAGAAGAAGTTGGGAAGTATTATCACGTATGCTGTTTTACGGACACGAAAGGGCATGAACCGAACAACGCGGACAATTATGTGTTTATCCCCAAGGCGGTAAGCCGGATTGTGGATGACATTACGATTAGCGTGCTGGATTTTTATGTCTATAAAAAGAAACTTCACAAGTTTGTTCGTTCCAGCGGACGGTCGATGTATTCGCGGCAGAAGAAAAGGGACGAGCAGGCCCAGCAGCAAAAGAAACCCTCGACCTGGCAGCAGCGTAAGCCGGTCGGGGTGTTTAAGCCCAAACGCATGGGAAGCCGGTAAGAAATGCGAAATGCGAAATACGAAAGAGGACAATGATGGCGACTGCAATGCAACAGATGACTGCAAAACCGATGACAGCAGATGAACTCCTGCGGATGCCGGAAGACGGATTCCGCTATGAGCTAGTGGAGGGAGAACTGAAGAAAATGGCACCAGCAGGTGGAATGCATGGAAAAGTAGCAATCAATATTGCTGCTCCACTTAAAATGTATGTAAGTCAAAATAAATTGGGTACTGTTTATGCGGCAGAGACTGGGTTTCTATTGTCGACTAATCCGGATACTGTGCGTGCACCTGATACGGCATATGTTGAAACATCCCGTGTTGAAAAAATTGAAAATGAATATGGGTATTTTCCGGGCGCTCCCGATCTCGCTGTTGAAGTTAATTCGCCCAATGACATTTTTTCCGAGGTGCAAGCAAAAGCGGTTGAATGGCTGGAAGCCGGCACGAAGATGGTGATTGTTGCCGACCCCCAAGAAAAGCAAGTCACGGTGTACCGTTCGCTAAACGATGTATCCATCTTGACGGAGAAGGATACGCTGGATGGCGGGGATGTGGTTCCCGGTTGGTCGATGGATGTAAAGGATATGTTTGTTTGAAGAATTTGAGAGTGATGGTGAATCATGTTTGAGAGAATCGAATGCAATCTGGAAGTTCTATGTGGTCAGCCTGCCATAAAAGGTACACGTAGGTCTGTTTATTCGATTGTTGAAGCGTTCGCGGAAGGGGAGAATGCGGATACTTTAATGGAAGGGTATCCCTATCTTTCCAGGGAAGATATCGAGGCTGCATTAAGATATGCCGCGAAGCTAAGTCAAGAAGGGTTAGATATTGCATTGTGAACTTTTTAGTTAATGAAAATTTACCATATATTTTGGTTGAACTATCTAAGAAAAGAGATCACGAAGCATTTTGGATTCATGATATTAAACCAGGTATTTCTGATACAAAGATATATCAAATACTTGAAAAAAATAAGCAAACTTTCGTGAAAAAAAGATAAACGCTTCGCAAGTTATGAGTACCATCAAATGCTTTTAAACAGTTTCGTCGAGGGGACGGTTCTGATTAGGGAAGAAAAATTGAGCAAGATTTTAAAGATTTGGGAGTTGTATTTATCACTACCACCGCAACCATCCATTTATGCGATTTTATCGCATGAAAAAATTAGAATTAAAAAAATGAATAAATCTAAAAAAGAGCAATAATTTTTTTAAGATAGGGTGATTTTACAGTATCCCCAAAATCCAACCTTCAAGCTTAGCGATTCGCTTTTCTTCGTCTGTGAGTGGAGGTTGGAAATATTGATCCAAAAAGCCATTTCTGTCTTTTTCTTTCAGCCAACAGGCGATGGAAAAAGCATCGCGTTCGTCACCAGTTTTCCAATCATATTCATAACGTTTATTAAAAATACTAGGATAGACTTCAACAATAACGGATTTTTTATTTCCAATATCCCATCCGTCAAACGGCCAAAAGTGGACGCGTTTTTTTCGTTCATTGCGAATGAAATGCAGCCACGGTATTCCTGCATAGGATGAATGAGCGACGCCGATATTTTTAAACTCAAATACGCTTTTTGCGGAGGATGTCCAGGTTTCGCACAAGCGAAGTTCTGTTTTGTTTCCCTTAAAGGATGGATTTTCATCCAGCGCTTGTTTAACGGTAATTTCTGTTGTCTTTATTTTCTTGCAAAACTGATTCAAAAAACCATCCCAAGTTTTGATATTGTGATTCTGCATGAAAGATAGGGGAAACGAAAAGCAATGATCGATCCCCACAAGGCAGCGTTTTTCGTTGTGTAGTTGATCGATCAACCAATGGGCCGCATCTACACGAGACCAATTGATTTTGTTCGAATTTAGAGGCGCGATCTTTTTGGCGGATGAATTCTTTGTTGCCATGTAGACTTGAAGGTTTCTTAATGCTTTATTGGGGAGGGATGCACCGGAATAATCGATTCCAATATAAATATCAAACATTTTATTCGGTTTCCGCTAATGGATTTAGGGTGTGGATGATATCCACCGTTTTGTTGTATGCTTCATCGTTCCCCAGCGATTTGTAGGATAATGCGATTTTTTTGTACAAGTTCACATCGGTGGGGGACGCGGTTACGCAGACGCGGTAATGTTCTAAGGCTTGTTCGTAGCGGCCAAACTCAAATAGTCGTCCGGCGAGGAGTTTGTGCAGTGTGGTGTCATTGGGGTGGATGGCTAGTTGCTCCTCAATAGAGTTTACCGCTCTGGAAGGATTTCCGTTCACAAAATAGTAGTCGGAGATACGCTGGATGGCCAAATAAGGGATAAACCCATAGCGGCTGCATGATTGTGATGCCACTTCTAACTCCAGCAATTTGCCGTCGGACAGAGGAGAAGAGGTTTGGACGGCATCCTGCATAAATAATGTGAGGTACAGCGCGCGGAAATCCGGGCGGTAAAACGAATCGCGGTGCGCTTGTTCCGCCGCCGCCAAGCGGTTATTTTCGGGAGTTGAGCGCAGTAACCGAATGAAATCTCCTTCGGCTTTCCATTCGGCATGTAAGATGAACATTCCCCACAAAGACAATGAGCCTAGAACGATAGTGAAGCGGTAATCCCAAAAAAAATAGACGAAGGGGTGTGTATGATCATCAGCCGGTGTTTCTTGCGTGAGTTTCTGTTCGCTGTGTGAGAAAGCGATCCCGCCAAAACACAGCCATACAATCGGGTTTGCCAGCCAATGCAAACCGGAAAACGGCGCAATCAGCAATGCCGATAGAGCCAGTGAACTGTACAGCGCAGTGGTAAGGCAAAAAAGGGAAGAGCGTTCTTTGCGTGATATACCGGCAATCACTATAAACATGAGTGATGCCAATGCCAGCCAATCCACTGCTTCCCAAGGGTGATGAACGCTTGGCACTTGCGCTAAGGCGGAGAAAGACACAGCGGCCGGAGCAAGGAAAGAAATATCCACCGTCATCAGCAAGGCGGATACTTGCAGAATCATGCTGTCCAGCCATCCCAAACCGGCCGAAACAGCAAGCAATAGCGAAACAACAAATAGCCAATCATGGAGAAAAGAAAATTGCCGTTTTGGAATCCAATAGAAGGCAAGCATACAAAGAAGAAAAATGATAATAGAGAAGCCGGCCGGCTTTCCACACATATATACAAAAAACAGGAGATAGAGAAACAGAATGCCGTCAAAGATATATGCGGCCGTTTTTTGGGGGGACGCATACATTCGCCTGCGGATGGCGATTAAAAAGTGAAAACAGGATACATAAGCGGCCCACTGCAATTGCAGGAGTGTGTGCGGGGAAGGCACTTGCAGCGCCGGCTCAACCGCCGCGGAATCAGTGGAGAGTAACGCGTGCTGCCAATGTGTGTAAAACAATACATCCGGTAAAAACTGTATGTATTGACCGGAAAGCACCAACATCGTCCAAGAGGCAATTGTAAAAACTGCAAAAACCGAGAGAGGATTTTGCGGGACAAATAAAAAGGATAAACCGATTAAAAATCCCCCTATGATTGAGGGGAAAACCGAATAATACAACCACGGATTGGGGAAGAGAATCCAGAGAATCATCAAGAAAATGGCTGAAAATAATACCGCTGCCGCGCTTAAAAACGGGATGGGGATTTTGCCGCGTCTTTTCTGCTGCCATACCAGCCGGATGTAGAAGATCAGCAACAAACCCAGTCCGATCAGTTGAACATCGGCTGAGAAAAACGGCAGGAGAAATCCCGCCGCTAAACTTGGGAAGAGGGGGATAATAAATTGCATAACGCCCGTAACCCCAGCAAATAGCTATCTGCCCCAAAGCCGCAGATTTGTCCTTCGGCAACCGGAGCGATGAAGGAATGATGACGAAATTCTTCCCGTTTATGGATGTTGGATAAATGCACTTCAACGGTGGGCAAATTCACGGCGGCGATGGCATCGCGAAGGGCAACGGATGTATGAGTGTAAGCGGCGGGATTGATCAGGATTCCATCCGCCCAATCGGCGGATTCTTGGATCAGTGTCACCAATTCCCCTTCGCTGTTCCGTTGTTCAATTCGCAGATTGAGTTTAAGATTTTCAGCGGTCTCCTTTAGTCGCGAGTTAATTTGCTCTAATGTTATACGGCCGTAGGTATTTGGTTCGCGTGTACCCAGCAGGTTTAAATTGGGGCCGTGTAAAATTAAAATGTTCACAGTCGTTACCTTTACATATGAAATGCGTTTTTTATCTAATGTTTTCGATTGTTGGCACTGCCGCGGACACCGGAGGCTGCAATTGCCTTTGGTGTAACTTGAATTATACTACCATCGTTTTGCCGACTTGGGAGCCCTTACTCCCCCGTATGAGGAGTTTTCACACATGAAGAAAGCACCCGTTACCAATCAGCCAGCCCCGGTATCCTTTTTTGAACGATGGGTATATTTGCTGGGTAGAGTGTGTATTTTATTTGCCATCGCCTATGTACCCCTGATTTTCTATACCAGCACCTGGCATCATTATAATCCACCCAAGGCCGCCTCGATGCAGTTTTTGGCCATGATTATCGGCGGTTGCTGGTTAACCATCGCATTAGGACGGCGCTTTGTCAGTTCGTCTTTATCTACACCGGCAGCCTTTTTCGGCATGATGGTGGTCGGGTCCGTTCTGGTGGCGGTCAATATGGCGGAATCCATCGAAACGGTTTATTTTACCGTATCGTGTTTGCTGGCGATGGTGTTGGTTCCCAAGTTCTTTACCCGGCTCAAGGATTTTGAGGTCATGACATACATCTTGGGGGTTGTATGTATTATCGCCGATGTATACGCCCTCGCGCAGTGGTATAACTGGAACTGGTTCTTCGATGTTTCCAAATACTTGGAAATTCACAAATACACCGACAAGCCGGTTTCGTTTTTCGGGAACGAGAACTATTTGGCCGATTTTATGAACATGGCGCTCCCGATCTGCCTGACGATGATCTTTTGCCATTGGAACAAACCGGCGCAGTTGATCTTTTTTACCGGCGTAACGATTTTGAACTTTATTACCATGTTGTATGTAGACTGTAATGCCTCCTATGCGGGTTTTTTGGTTTCGATTCCGGTTGTGTTCGCGTTTTTGATTTACTACCGCGCGATTCCAATCGCGATTCAACATAATCTGACCTCGTTATCCCGATTCGCGCTGGAAAAGCGTATTCGCGCGGGGATTGTCCTGAGTCTCTTTCTGGTGTCTCTTGGGGGGACGTATATCGCCAGTGTGCCCAATCCGGTCCGCTATAAACTGAATACGATGGTCAACTGGATTGATGTGGATGGTGACAATCAGCTGGATGGCGTCGCACCGGTTGTGTTCCGTTTGCAGTGTATGGCGGCGACCGTGCGAAAGATTATGGATGTTCCAATTTTTGGTATTGGTGCAGGGAACTTCAAGGTAATTCATCCCCGTTATGAAAGCCAGTTGGAGCGGAAGGTGCTGGGGGAAGAAACCCTGGCGCGGAAAGTGCACAACGACCACCTGTATCATGGGGTGGAATACGGCATTTTCGGGCTGATTGGGTTTTATTGGCTCGTTGGTGTCGGTTTGTATGTTTGTATTCGCTCGCTGATGTCCATCAGGCAGCAAGAGTTATCGCAAGCCGAATTGCCCCCGGATAATCAACCTTCTACGAAAATGGGATTCTTATCTCCGTATGAAAAAGACTTTTTCTTTTACTTTCAATTGGGGGCTATGGCGGCCATTTTAACCGCGATCATCAGTACCGCGTTTAGCCAAACCTTTGTGATTGCGTCCTCCGCGGCGATTTATTGGATATTGACCGGCTTTGCCGCGGCGGCATTCCAAGTCATCTACCGCATTAACAAACAAATTCCCTCTCCTGAATTCGGCACCACCAAAGAACCCCGTGCCCAATGGCAAAAGGTTACAAGCAAAGTTCCGGTACCAGTACGGTTTTTGGTTATCATTATGCTGATTTTACCATTGGGAACATTTAACGCGACTCAATTGATCGGGGAGACCTGGTTAAAGTTGGGGATGAACATTCAGGATGTAGCAACCGTGGCCGAAGGCGGGCAGCAAAACATTCCCGATAAATACAACATTATGTTCAAATGTTTTGATAACGCGATGAAGCGTTATCCCTACCAAATGGAAATTTTTTATATTTTAGGCCGCTATTATATTGATGCCGTTGCCGCAATCGATACCAATATGGAATTGGATAAAGACGGGGGGGATTTAGGGTTGCTGCGCCTAGGGTATTTGGGATTGGCGAATTATGCGGAATCCAACCCGGACCGGGCGGCCAACGTGCGCCAAGAAGTGCAGGAATACCGAAAGCAGTTGATCAGTGAAGGGGTTGTGACGCTGCAAACCGATATCTTTATGAACCCCAACTACAAATGGGCGCATAACAATTTGGGTGTATTGTTTGATAAATACCGGAATTTTGCGTATTCCAACAAGGCGTATGACCGCGTATTTGCCATAGATTTTGAACAAGTTTTCGCGCACTACAATATGGGATTGGGGTATTTGCGGCATGATTATATCGACCATGCCATTGATTCATTTGAAACGTCTTTATTTGTGGATCCGCGAAAAAACGATGTGAATCAATACCTTGCCCAAACGTATATTCTAAAGGGAGATTACCAAACCGCCCTGACCGCGGCCGACCGGTATTTGGCTACGTTTATTCGAAACCGGCTGTTTGAATTGCGCAATACCT
>CAYVAZ010000037.1:0-573 GCA_964449065.1 uncultured bacterium | reverse complement strand
AATACCTATTCCCAAGAAGAATTGGCGCCGCTCGTGGATGCGTTGAACCGGTTTGATTTGATTACGGCACTCGACGAGGCGAAGAAGGTGATGACCATTAACGATGAGTTTATGTACCGGCTTTATCTTCGTATCGCGAATGACATGCTTGCCAACAAATACGGCAAGCCGGTCTTGGCTCTGAACGCGGTGATTAAAGCGGAGAAGGTGGTGCCCGTTCCGTTAAATCCAGAGTTGTATTTGCTGTACGGCAGTTGCTATCAAACGCTCAATAAACTGGATGACGCGGCGAAATATTATGAGGAATATTTGCGGCAGCGCCCCAATGATATGACTTACCGGCGCCAAGTGGCGGTTCTCTATAGTCAGTTGGGCAATCACAAAAAAGCGCTGCAAGTATTTCAACCCGTGATGAACTTATCCGATTTAAGCGCGAATGATTATGTAACGTATTACCGGCTGCTCATTGCTACCGATCATTCTTGGAATGAAGTATTTCCAGTGGTACAAGAGGCCATCCGGCAAAAAGGAAATGATCTAAAAGACTTAATTGTTCAACACGATTTAAATGCG
>CAYVAZ010000036.1:7626-23043 GCA_964449065.1 uncultured bacterium | reverse complement strand
CTATCGCCCTCGCCCACCGGGAGAGGGACGGGGTGAGGGTTCGGGAGGAATAAACATCTAATTACGCTACTGTTTAATAGGGAGACATCGCTCTCATCGCTCTCATCGCCCTCATCTCTTATCTTCTCCCAAAGGGAGAAGACGATAGACACTGCGTTTGACTGAGAATTGTTGGCTCACAACAAAAACCATTTTTCAAGCAATAGACAATCTTTGATTGCGTAACATCAGTTATTTAGTGACTATCGAAACGGGTTTGAAGCTCGCAACAATACCTACCGTATAGAATTTTGCGTAACGTCAGATTTTAAAATGGAGTTAATGGATGAAAATGATCTATATTGGTCACCGAATCATACGTGATAGCTGCCCCCCCTGTAGTTGCCACTACAGGAGGAAATATGATCGTTGATAGAAACCAATACTAACTTCTGGCTCGGCGGGAGCCTCGCTCTCCCAATGAATCTATTATTTGGAATTCGAAATTTAAAATCATTCAGAGCCCAATTGTTGATCCAAGTAATCTTTCCACGATTCAGAAGTAATGACGTTGAGGAGGGCGATATTGATTTGCTCGCGGATGGGGCTGCCGGAAACCAACGCCAAGCCGTAATCCTGCCGCTGCAGCGTGAAGGGAAGAACTTGGATGTTGTATGCGGGATTGTGAAGCACTTGATAGCGAAGGATCGGTTCATCATACACCACCGCGTCTATTCTTTCGTTGTTTAATGCGAGCAGGGCTTGTTCGATGTTGCCATATTCATTGATGCGGATACCGCGTTCGCGCAGGTAGTTGTAACTGGTGGACGCGGAGACCGTTCCGACCCGCACTTTGGCCAAATCGCTGGGATCGTTGATGGCGCTTTCCAATTGGGTAACGGTGAGGGCGGAGGTGATCGACGCGGTGATCCCGGAAATGACGATGATGCCGGTGAACATCCAGATGAGGGCGATGATTCTGCCGCCGATGGTGACCGGGCATTTGTCGCCGTAGCCGACGGTGGTCATGGTAACCGCCGACCACCAAAAACCGTTTAAGATGCCTTCCACGTTATGTCCGCCGAAATGGTCTTGGTTATGGCGGCGTTCAAACAGCCATACCAGCCAGCCGACCCCCAGCAGCATGGCGAACAACACCAGCATGACGGACAAAAATTCCCAGGAAAACAGGCGGATGATCACTTGCAGCAGGCTCCAACTGTTGTTGCCGGAGACTGCGATCCCCAAGCCGGAAGAATAAAAGGGGTGGGAGAAATCCATCACCATTTCCCGTTCCGGTGTGACCGTGAGCGATCCCGCCACCACATCCAATTTTCCGTTTTCGATATCCTGCAAAAGCCTATCGAGTTCCCTTTCCTGCCATTCAAATTCGATGTTGCGTTCAAGGGCGATGCGCTTCCACAATTCGATCCCGATGCCGTCCCATTCGCCGCTGGGGTTTTTGTAGGCAAAGGGCGGTGAATCTTTGGTGCCGACTTGATAGACCTTTTCGGGGATCGCTGACTCATCTTGCGCGGCAACATGGATACACAATCCAAACCAGAGGAAAAACGGTGCGAGCCATTTCATTGTTCGTGCACCTCCGGAGAGGCATTGGTTTTTTCTAGGAATAGCGTTTGGGTTGGGTAGGAAAACTCAATGCCGTGTTCGGCGAATTTTTGATAGATTTCCAGATTGATATTTTGCTGAATATCCATATACATCGCGTAATCATTTGAAAGAACATAGTAAACGGTTTCGAAGTTTAATGAAAAGTCACCGAATTCTTTAAAGTGAGAACGGTCAAACCGCGCATTGTCATTGTTTTCGACGGCCGTTTTAATGATTTCCGGAATCATTTTTAATTGATCTGCCGAAGTTTGATAGGTTACGCCAACCGGAAACGCGACCCGGCGTTCGAGCATGCGTTTGTAGTTGCGGATGCGGGCCGCGAGCAGGTCTCCGTTGGAGCAAATGATTTGCTCGCCGCTGAGGCTGCGGATGCGGGTGGTTTTGATGCCGATGTGCTCAATCGAGCCCATGTAGGTATCTAAAATCACAAAATCGCCGACGACAAAGGGTTTGTCAATGACAATGGAGAGAGAAGCGAACAAATCTCCGAGTATGTTTTGCAGAGCAAGCGCGACCGCCAACCCGCCGATTCCGAGACCGGTGATGAGCGGGGTGGCTTCGATATCAAAACACATCAAGCCGAGATACAGCGCTAACGACCACACGATGAGTTGGCTGATAAAGTTAAAAATCGCGCGGGCGCTGGCTAGGGTTTGGTCTTGTTTGGCTTTTTTCTCGAAGAAATTTTTGAGATACGCTTGGATAAAATAACTGGCCATAATGGCGCCTTGCAGGGTTAACGCCAACAGCATGAAGCTCAAAATGTATCCTTTAACATCTTCTGTGAATTGTAGATACGTAGACGCGATAAACACCGACCAGACAAAGAAAAACGTGGGGCGGGTTCGTTGAATGACATCCAGCAATCCTTCGAAAACCGGTGTGGGATGTTTGGCTGCAAGCGCGCGGACGCGGCTGAGGATAATCCAGCGAACGATGATGAAAACGATAAACACAACCACCAGCAAACCGATGGCGAAGGCCCAATCGCCGTAGGTGTTGAAGAATATTTCTTTTTTGAGCCAGGTGTGGACGATTTCCTGCCAGCTTCGCACGGCTAAGACTTGATCGACTTCGTTCACCAGTTTGACGGCCTGCCGGCGGGTGACTTCAATAAAGTTTTGGTGGTCACGGTAGGAGTTTATGATGTTTTGATATTGCGCTTCTTGTTCTTGCAGCGGTTTTTGGCGGGCGCTTTGGTCATCGGAAAGATTGGCCAGCAAACTACGGACATTCGTTAAATCCGTTTGCAACGAATCCAGATCTAAGAGAATACTTTGATCCGCACTGTTCAAAGTATCTATGGTTTTATTGGCTTCCGTCTTCCATTCGATCATGACCGGTTTTTCCACGTTTTGGTTAAACACATCAAAACGCCTGTTCCAAATCTCTTTTCGGGTCGAGATCTGCTGGATTTGTTCGTTACAATGCTGAATTTGCCGATCGATCCAGCGGGACTGTAATTCCAATGCTTTGCGTTCATCCAACATGCTTTGCGGAAGGTCAGTGGATTGCGCGGCTTTGTTTTTGAACGCTTGCAGTTTGAGCTCGTGATCGGATTTGTTCGAAGTCAGCCTTTCCCGTTTCTTTTCCAAATCCAACTGTAGTTTATCCAAGCGGTCTATTTGTTCTTGCAGTTGTTCTTGCGTAAACTCGACATGCGTGCGGTTTCGTTCCAACCGGTCTTTTAAAAAGGCGATGCGCGCTTGATAGACTTCTTTGTTGAGATATTCATTTTTCAGTTCCACATTGCGCAATTGCACCCGCTCTTTGGCCAAACGAAGTTCGTAGTTCGCGGTAATGAGATCAATCTGCAGCACGGTTTTTTGTTCTTCCTCCACCGCGTTATCCAATTTGACCTGCAATTCGTTGACCTGTGTTTGGCGCGCCTGTTCATCCACTTTGGCCTGGTCCAGCGCCGATTTTGCCAATTCAATTCGGCTGTTGATGTTTTGTTCGCGGTTGATTTCCGCGTTGACTTGTTCACTGAGGTTGTTGAATTCCAAAAACGACACGGCTTCCACGGCTGTGGTGGATTGTAAGGTTTCATGGGAGGCTTGGATTTGTTTGAATTCTTCCCGCAGATCGATGTGTTTTTCGTAGGCGGAGATTTGCTGGCTGAGCATGAGGTTGAGGTTGTTGATGGCATCGAGTTGTTTTTTGTAGGCATCCACGACCGGGGTGGCCTCTGCCGCCGCCATGGCTTCATCCTGCTTTTTCAGCGTTGCTTGCAGTTGAGTCTGCTGCTCTTTAATGCGGACAATTTCCGTCGCCGGATTAACAGCCAGGCTGGAAAGAGTGGCAGGGGTTTTTACTTCCTCTGTGCTGGAAGCGACGGTCTCTTGGGTGGCGTTTTCTTGCGCGGATGCTGCCGTGGAAAGAGACACGGCGATGCTTAGGCAAAGAAATAACCTGAAAAAACCATTCCAATTCATAGAAAAATCCTTTTTGCTATTTTTTTGAGTTATTTTATAATCCTAAAAATAGTAATTAGAGATTAGAGTTTATACCGTTACCATTTAATTTTGTTTGATTCTCCCTACAAGAAACAAGGTTCGTCAAAGTTGAAATCACCAACCAATTAACCCCCACCCAGCCTCCCCCATTATATTGGGGGAGGAGTATTGTTTAATCATCATTTATTTGAATTTGTATTAGAGCATTTCAGGTTTGCGTAGACATTGTGTAGGGGCACATTGCAATATGCCCCTACGGCAAGTGCAATACCAACCCTCTGTCTATCCAACTTTGAAATATGCTATATCCGTAGATGCGTTTCAATAGTATCACAGTTTTGACGATTGCAAACAATAAAAAAGGCGGAACGAGTCCGCCTTTTGGATGGGGTTTTGAATTGTTCGGTTCGCATTAATGCCGGCGGCTGCCGCGGTCGCGTCTTCCACCGCCTCCACCGCCTTCGCGGCCTCTGCCGCCGCCACCGCCACCGCCACCGCGCGAACTGCCTGCGGGAAGAGGCGGTACTTCATTACCAAGTTCTCTATCCGCTTCTTTTTTGCTGAGGTTGACGCGGTTGAACTCATCGATCTCAATGACTTTCACGTCGATTTCATCGCCTTCTTTGACGACATCGCCCACTTCACCAACCCGGTCTTCGTGCAGTTGCGAGATGTGCACCAAACCTTCTTGACCGGGCAAGATCTCAACAAAGGCGCCAAAGGTTACGATGCGGGTGACTTTGCCTTTGTAAATGCGGCCGACTTCGACTTCTTCGGTCAGCACTTCGATCCAGTCTTTGGCTTTTTGCAGCGATTCGCCATCGGCGGAGGCAATGGTTACGCGGCCGTCGTCTTCAATCTCAATCTTGGCGCCGGTTTCTTCCACAATTTTGCGGATGGTTTTGCCGCCCGGCCCGATGACATCGCGGATTTTATCGACCGCAATCATCATGGTGTGAATACGTGGAGCGTATTGGCTGATATCTTTGCGTCCCTCCGGAATCGCCTGTTCCATCAGACCAAGAATGTGCATTCTTCCTTGTTGCGCTTGCTCCAACGCCTGCGCCATAATCTCGCGGGTAATGCCTTCGATTTTCAGGTCCATTTGGAAGGAGGTGATACCGTTGCGGGTACCGGCGACTTTAAAGTCCATATCGCCCAGGTGGTCTTCGACACCCAGGATGTCGGACAAAACCGCGTAGTTGTCCCCTTCCTTAATCAGGCCCATCGCGATCCCCGCGACCGGGGCTTTCATGGGTACCCCGGCATCCATCAGGGATAAAGACCCGCCGCATACACTGGCCATGGAAGAGGAACCGTTGGATTCTAAAATTTCCGATACCACGCGAATGGTGTAGGGGAAATCTTCCGGCGCGGGAATCATGGGAGCCAAGGCGCGTTCCGCCAAGGCACCGTGACCGACTTCGCGTCGTCCCGGCCCGCGCAGCATCCGAACTTCGCCAACGCAATAGGGTGGGAAGTTGTAGTTCAGGGTGAATTTCTTATAATAATCTTCGGTGAGGCTGTCGATTTTTTGTTCATCTGTCATGGTCCCCAATGTGGTGGTGACCAAGGCTTGGGTTTGGCCGCGGGTGAACAACGCGGACCCGTGCGTTCTGGGGATGACACCGACATCGCAGGTAATGGGGCGGATATCGCTGGTGGACCGCTGGTCGCTGCGTTTCCCGTGTTCCAATATCTGCCGCCGCATCACGTCTTTTTCGATATCGTGAATAATTCCGCCTACTTCTTTGGCGGCGGCATCCAGGTTTTTGCGGTGTTCTAAAATCGCCACGACATTTTGGGCTTGGCCGCTGTTTTGAAATTCGGTTTCCATATCGACTTGCACGGATTGGACGACTTCTTCTTTCACCGCGCTGATTAAATTCATGCGTTCATGCTTATCCGGGATGTTGATCGCGTCTTGGATTTTGCCGCGTGCCATGTCGCTGACTTTGGCGATCAAGGCATCGTTTTTCTCCGGCGGTGTAAATTCGATTTTCGGTTTGCCGCATTTGGAGCGTAACTCTTCGATGATGTTGATGACATCGCGGATGGTATTTTGCGCCAAATCCAGCGCCGCGAGCATGCTTTCTTCGGATTCTTCCTTCGCGCCGCCTTCGACCATCATAATGGCGGTGTTGGTCCCGGCGATGGTGAGATTGATGGTACCGCTTTCGGTTTGCCCAATGGTTGGATTGGCGACCAATTCGCCATCGTTTTTTCCGATCCGAACCGCACCCAGCGATACATTGAACGGGATATCGGAAACGGCAACGGCGGCAAAAGCGGCAATCATGGCGGGGATATCGGAATCGTTTTCACTATCATACGAAATGACGTTGAGAAGAACTTGCACTTCGTTTTTGAATCCATCAGGAAAACAGGGGCGCAATGGGCGGTCGATACAACGGGAGGTTAGGGTTTCTTTTTCAGACGGTCTGCCTTCGCGTTTAAAAAACCCGCCGGGAAATTTTCCACCGGCGTAAAAGCTTTCGCGGTAATCCACAATCAGCGGAAAAAAGTCGAGACCTTCGCGTGGATCGGACATACATGCGGTTCCTAAAACGATGGTATCGCCGTATTGAACCGTGACGGCACCGTTGGCCTGTTTGGCCAGGGCTCCGGTTTCGATGGTTAGGGTGCGGCCAGCCACTTCTCCGCTGACACGTGTTGCGTTTTCTTGCATAATAATACATTCCTTTCGCTGAACGGTTGTGTTCAGCCTATGTGTGTTGATGCACAGGTAGAAACGCGAAGGAAAGGAATGAAGGCGAATTCCAGAGAGGAAAACGAGATGGACAGCGTGCTGCACATTTCGTTGTCTTTGGAACGGGAGCGGGATTTGAATTCCAGCCTCACCCAGACTAGAGGGAAGGAGATAAATGAGCCATTCATCTTCGTCCTCCTAATCGGGGTGCAGCCGAAGCAAAATTTCAAAGCACTCCAATTTTTCTATCGGTTTCCAACGTGTTTACCGGCGCAATCCAAGACGGGAAATGATCTCCCGGTATTGGTTAATTTTATTGTTTCGTAAATAGTCCAACAAACGGCGCCGTTTGTTGACCATCTTCAGCAACCCTCTACGGGAATGGTGATCTTTTTTATGGGTTTTAAAGTGTTCGGTCAGGTTTTTGATGCGTTCGGACAGCACAGCAATCTGTACTTCCGCAGAGCCGGTATCGGTCTCATGCTGACGGTAGTCGCTGATGAGTTCTTGTTTTTTGGGTTGTTCGATTGACAAGGTACTGCCTCCTTTAATTCCCTTAGTGCGTCAATTTATTTTTCGCGCATCAAATTTTTCGTGCGTTTATTCTGATTACATCTCTTATCGTTGTCCACCGGAACTGAATACTTTGACCGGTTTCACCACATGCAAATTGCCTGCAAGCGCCGTGAGTTGGCTGGAAGCCAACAGCGCTTCGCCGATTGCCAATAACGAGCCGTCGCGTGCCGTTATTTTGATATACGCACCGGGGTCAAACTCGCCGTCGCGCCGTTTGATCAGTCCACCGGAGAGCGGCCTGCCGCATGAAATCGCAGACTTGCCTTCTACTCCAACGGTTACCGATGGGAAACCGGAAAGCGCTTCGCTCATCGGGATCAGATTTTCGGTGACATCTTCCCGAACCTTACAGGCATCCAAGTCGATGGAATCGTTCAAATGAAATGCCCCGCTGCGGGTTCGAACCAATCCGGACATTACGGCCCCGGTTTTTAGGGCTTGGCCGATATCGTGGCACAAGGTCCGGATGTAGGCTCCTTTGCCGCTGACAACACGAAATTCCACTTCCGGCAGGCGAACAGCCAATAATTCTAGTTCGTGAATCATAATTTGGCAAGGCTTTCTTTCCACTTCAACACCTTGGCGTGCCAGTTCGTACAAGCGCTTGCCTTTGTGATGTTTGGCGGAAATCATGGGAGGCAGCTGCATTTGTTCGCCGACAAATTGCTTTAGGACGTCCTCGATTTGATTCGAAACGTCCTCGGGAACGGGTTGTTCTTCTGACAATTCGCCGGTGATGTCCTGGGTATCCGACACGACACCCAGTTTCATGGTGACCCGGTATTCTTTTTCCAGCGCCATTAAAAACTGCGCCAGTTTTGTGGCGCGGCCGACGCAAAGCGGCAGTACACCGGTGGCCATCGGGTCGAGTGTGCCGGTATGTCCCACGCGGGTGCGGCGGTCTTTGATGGCTTTGCGCACCGCGTCCACCACATCATGCGATGTCATCCCCGCGGGTTTGTTTACATTCAAAATGCCGTTTAATTTTGGTTTGTCCATGCGGGGCTTGCGATCTCTTTTTTGTGATGATATTTCGCTCGTCAACGTCATTCCTGTCCCTCTTCTTCACCAACATCCTCTTTTACCTCTTCCAGCACCGACAGAATGCGCACGGCGTGGTCTAACGATTCGTCGTATTTGAATTCCACCGCGGGCGTTCTTTTCAATTTCACACGGTTTCCCACCAATTTGCGGATCAAACCGGAGTATTCATTGACAGCTTCTAAAATTTCCTCCCGCTGCTTATTGTCTATTATGGTGATAAACACCGTTGCATGGCGTAAATCCTTGGAGGTACGCACTTCGGTTACCGTGATCGTTTTTAAGCGTTCATCTTGTAATTCGGTCAGCAATATGCTGGCGATTTCTTCTTGCAGCAGACGGCTGACTTGGGCCATTCGATATGTTTTGTTTTGGGTCATATAAACACGACTCGCCGTACGATTTGGTTTTCTTTCTCAATCCCGCGCGCTGCCCGGGGTTAAGTTTTATCACCCCGATGGGGTATAAGACATGCAGCTTTTTGAATGTAATCGCGGCATTTGAATGCCTTACCGGCAGAAAGCCGGTGCTGCCCATTCAATGAATGGCTTACTTCAGCATTTCCGTCCAATTGCCGGTGATGTCGGCTTCGGGGACGGAGTCGATGTAATTTAGTATAAATTCAAATTCCCGGTGCACCGCGGCGTCACTGTCGGCCACCATGGAAACGGATAGTTCGCAATGCTGCCATGTGTTTTGGCCTTCGGTTTCCGCCACCGAAACATTAAACCGGTTTTTGATACGGTCTTTAATATGCCTCACGGTTTTTCGTTTCTCTTTCAACGATTGAGAAGCGGGAATATGCAACTGTATCACTAAAAGGCCGACCACCATAATCTTGCGGGCAGTAGAATTGACTTCTGCTGTTTTTACCCGTGTTTATCTATAATGTGGGTGCAACTTCCACCATTTCGAAGCACTCGACCAAATCGCCGTCGCGCAAATCGCTGAACGATTCAAAGCCCAACCCGCATTCATACCCCGACTGAACTTCTTTGACGTCGTCTTTAAACCGGCGCAGGGAAGAGAGTTTGCCTTCGTGAATCACGACCGAATCCCGCACCAACCGTACGGGGAAGTTTTTCATGAGTTTTCCGTCCGTCACATACGAACCGGCGATGCTCATGCCTTTGGAGAGGCGGAAGACTTCGCGAATTTCACCCCGGCCGATGAAGCGTTCTTCGTAGACTTTATCCAGCATGCCCGTCATTGCTTTTCGAATTTCTTCCACCGCATCATAAATAATACGGTACAGGCGGATATCGACGTGCTCGCGCCGGGCCAATTCTTCCGCCTGCGGGTAGGGGCGGACGTTAAAGCCGATGATGAGCGCGTTGGAAGCGGAAGCCAGCATGATATCCGATTCGGAAATGGCGCCGACTCCGCTGTGGATGATATCGATTTTCACTTTTTCACTTTCAATCTTTCGCAGGCTTTCACAAACCGCGCCGACAGAACCTTGCACATCCCCCCGCACGATGAGGTTTAACGTCTTGACCGTGCCGGATTCAATTTGCCTGTGCAAATCTTCGAGCGTGACGTGCTGTGTCCGTTTCATATCGCGTTCGCGTTGAATCAGTTGCAGTTGCGAGCTGATTTCCTTCGCTTGGGCGTCGTCGGTGACCACGACCAATGGGTCACCGGCGCTGGGGACCGATTCGATCCCGATAATTTCAACCGGCTGCGAAGGCCCGGCTTCGATGAGTTTTTCGCCGCGGTCGTTTTGCATGGCGCGGATTCTTCCGGAGAAGATGCCGGTCACAAAGGGGTCGCCGATGCGTAATGTACCGTGTTGAATTAACACCGTTGCAACCGCGCCGCGTCCTTGTTCCATTTGTCCTTCGATGATGGTGCCGCGTGCCCGGCATTCCGGATCGGCTTTTAAATCCAACAGTTCCGCTTGCAGCAGAATGGTTTCCAACAGGTCTTCGATGCCTTCTTTTTTCAAGGCGGAGATGGGAATGCAGGAGATGCTGCCGCCCCAACCGTCGGGAGCCAGGCCTTGTTCGGTCAATTGCTGTTTCACGCGGTCGATGTTGGCGCCTTCCAGATCCACTTTGTTAATGGCGACAATAATGGGGACATCCGCCGCTTTCGCGTGGTGGATGGCTTCAATGGTTTGGGGCATGATGCCGTCGGTAGCGGCAACGACCAGAATCACGATATCGGTCACCATCGCTCCCCGCGCCCGCATGGCGGTAAAGGCTTCGTGTCCGGGGGTATCGAGGAACACAATTTCTCCCTGGGGTGTGTAGACATCGTAGGCCCCAATGTGCTGCGTAATGCCGCCGGCTTCTTCGGAAGCGACATCGGTACTGCGGATGGCATCCAACAGTTTTGTTTTGCCGTGATCGACGTGCCCCATAATCGTGACAACCGGCGCGCGGGGGCGCATGCGGCTTTCATCGGTATCTTCCTTCCACAACGCGGAAAAGAGATCGCTGTTGTAGAGATCGGTTTCTTCGACTTCGAAATCAAAATCATCCGCGATGATTTGGATGGTATCCATATCCAGCGGTTGATTGATCGACGCCATTACACCCATACCGATCAACTTGCTGATGAGTTCGTTCACCGGAATGTCTAAACTATTCGCAATATCGGCGACGGTGGTGGCTTCGTGGACTTTGAGGACCGTGCGTTCGCGTTCTATGCGTTCTTCTTCTTCGGCCATTTGTTTTTCCAGCCGTTCTTTTTTCTCACGCTTCCACGCCTTTTTGGTTTTGCCTTTGGGGGGCCTAAACGAACGCCGTTTTCCGGCGGCGCCCGGTTTTTGGGTACTGGGTTCTTCCGTTTCTTTTTTGGATTGCTGCCGTTTTTGTTTTTGCTTTAGCTTTTGAATTTCTTTTCGAATGGGGTCCTCTTCATCCCGGTCGCGTTCGAGTGTAACGATAGGCGGCATGGGATTTTCCAATTCGTCTTCTTTAATCGTGATATCTGAGGCTTCGATAATAATTTCCTTTTTGAGGTTTGCTTCCGCGCCCAGCGTAAGCGTGGTTGTTGGTTTTTTGGCCGCTTTTTTACTCAAGGTTTTGGCTTTTTTGCCTTTGGCTTTAGGGCCGGGTTTCTCAGCCGGCTCTTCTTTCACCGCGTCGTCTTCTTTCGCGGCGGCGGGTTCCAGCACGGCGGGGGGTTCGGTCTCGACCGGTTCCGCGGGTTTTACTTCCGGTTGAGGAACGGCCGGTTGTTCTGGTTCCATTTGGACGGCGCCGGCCAACTCTTCCGGCTGCTCTTCTTGGGGCTTGTAATTTTTGGGACGCCGCACCTTGGCAAACCGCTTGGAGGATTTTCTTTTGGCTTCTTCTTCTTCTTCGTCTTTCTTGTTATCCTGCTGGAAATGAGAGAAGACTAGTTCCATGGTTTGACTATCGACAGAAGAACTGTGGCTTTTGTTCGATACCCCGATCGTTTCCAAATAATTGATCACTTCTTTATTGTCGACCCCAAGTTGACGGGATACTTCATTAATTCTCATACGTAGGTTACTCCCAAAGTTTTCTGGCGGTTCTAACAGTTCTAACAGAACTAAGAGTTTTAACGGTTCATGTCGGTTTCCTCAATCCTGAATTATTGATTAATGATTGCAGGTTTTTCCTCCGGATTTTCTCCGCTTTCTTCCGGCACACTTTCATCCACGGTTTTCGTTGTGTCGTCTTCTTCGTCTTCAGCGGCAGAGGCAACCGTTGTATCCGGTTCGCGTTCTTCCGCAGCCGATTCGGCTTCGTCTGCGGCTGTTTCCAGGGGTTCTTGCGCCGCCACATTCAATGCTTCATCGTCCATAGAAGCGGCTTCCGGTTTTTCCTCCGCTTGGGCCGGTACCGAATCCTGTTCTTCTTCATTCTCATCCGCATCAATGAACTGTTCGACTTCTTGAAAGATCAGTTTGGCTTTTTCTTCAGTCATGCCATCCAGTTTGAGTAAGTTTTCGATATTCAACTGACCTAAATCGTCTAAGGTGATGATGCCTTTCGCCAAGAGTGCTTCGCTCCACGAATCGGTCATGGATGGCAGGCGCAGCAATTCGCGTTTGGCCTGTGCTTCGCGTTCCACCAGTTGCGATTCGGAGATGATATCAATATGGACGCCGGTGAGTTCGGAAGCCAGTTGCACATTGACCCCGCCTTTGCCGATGGCGAGGGCCAGTTCGTCATCGCGCACCACCAAAAGGGCGCTGGAGTTATCGTGATTGAGTTCCACACTTTCGATGGTAGCCGGTTTCAACGAATTGGCAACAAACCGCCGTTTATCGCTGCTGTATTCAATAATATCAATGCGTTCTCCGCGCAGTTCCTGTACGACCATTTGCACGCGGGAGCCTTTCATTCCGACGCAGGCGCCGACGGGGTCAACATCGTTATCGGAAGAAAGCACGGCGATTTTGCTGCGTTTGCCGGGTTCGCGCGCGACAAAGCGAATGCTGACCACCCCGTCTTGGATTTCGGTCACTTCTTGTTCAAATAATTTGCTGACCAGCAGCGGGGTGGCGCGGGACAGGACGATTTGGGCGTCTTTCGTGGTTTTGCGGATATCTAAAATGACCGCTTTCACCCGCTCGCCGTAGCGGTGGCGTTCGCCGGGGGGCACTTCCCGTTTGGGCATCACGGCTTCCGCGTTGCCCAAATCGACGATGACGTTGCCTTTTTCGTAACGCTGTACCGTTCCCGCAATCAAATCGCCGGCGCGGTTTTTGTATTTATCAAAGATCACTTCGCGTTCGGCTTCGCGAATGCGTTGGGTGATGACTTGTTTCGCGCTTTGGGCCGCGATGCGGCCAAATCCATCGGGGGTTACGTCGATGACCAATATTTCGCCCAGTTCGACATCCTCAACATAATCTTGCGCTTCTTCCAACGAGATTTCGGTAAACTCGTCCATCACCTCTTCAACGACTTCCATATTGGCGTACACACGAAAGTCACCGGTTTCGCGGTCTAATTCCGCTTCGACAACATCCACATCCCTATTGAGCATTTTTTTTGATGCGGTAATCAAGGCGGATTCCAGTGCATCATATAAATTTTCAACCGGAATATTTTTTTCCAGCGCGATACGGTTAATAATATCCAGTATTTCTTTTGCCATGCAACCGGCTCCCCTCTGCCGCCATCTGTTAAATTCAATAAATTGAACAGTTTAATAATGACAACAGATTGTAAAGTAACGCAAAAAAAGGTAGAGCCAGTGCCCTACCTCTTTCGCAGTGAAGAATTATATACGCGATTTCTAATTAAGCAAGCGGAACTTAATTCACTTCTTATTTGTCTTGCGGTTTTTGGGGGAAAACATTTGGCAGGGAATCCCCGAACTTTGCAGGACGACCAGGCATGGCTGGGTTTTGCTTTTAAAGTTTAACGCATGGCAGCCATAGGGGCGGTTCATATCCCAAGTAATGAAATAATGCTTGCAGCCGATGCAATTGGGGCGTTGGTTCCGTTCTGATTTGTTCTTTTTTTTGGGAGGGTAAATGATGTTCATCCCTTATCACCGACTGCGAATTTTCATGTCCATTTTATTGAGAATTGTTCAGAAAGAAAACCGCTGCGTGCATCTTTCGCCAAGGCTTACCGCCGCGCTTGCTCTGCCATCCAAAAGAGGGGCGGTAACAATCTCAAGCGTGAACCAAACAAGACGGATACGGAAAGGATAGTATACCGCTGCCTATTCTAAATTTCAAACGCTTGTTTATGGAAGGTGGGAACGCGATTAAGAATGATATCACAGATTAATTTCGCGGAGGCTGGTGCCAAGGTTAAACCGCTGCGGAAATGGCCCGCATTCAGATACACGCCGTCAAGATGATCGAGTTTGCAGATATAGGGTGTTGAGCGCGATGTGCCGGGACGCAACCCCGCCCAGTGATGCACAACCGGGCAGCTTGACAAAGCGGGACAAAGCGCGACTGATTTTTCCCATAGTTGTTCTTTGACCGCTATGGAAGTTTGTTTGCTGAAGCCGTCATCTTCTACAGTACTTCCAGCCAGAATCAAGCCATCGCGGCGGGGGATAAGATAGTGTGAGCGATGGATTCGCATGGCAGGCAACAAATTTGGGGGAGCATCGAAGGCAATGATTTGTCCTTTCACCGGTTTGATATCCAGTTGCAGGTTCAACAATCGCGCCATGTGTCCGGTCCAGGCGCCGGTACATAGAACGACACAATCCGCTTCCATTTCACCCGTTTCGGTTACGACGGAGCGAAACGCGTTTTGGCTGCATTGGAGTTGTTGAACGGGAGACTGTTCCACAATGGTCACGCCGTTTTGAAGCAGCCATCGTTTTAAGCCTTTTGTCAACCGGGGAGGGCGGATTTGCGCGATCGAGGGGAGCAACAGAGCCGGCACGTTTTTTTGATGGAAGGGAACATGATTGTGTTGAAAGGGGATTTGACGTTGTTCCAGCCAGCTGATGGCGGCGTGGAGACCGGCCGGGTCGAGATAGAACATTCCGGAAGAAATCCATTCCGGATCGATGCCGGTATCGACGCGGAGTTGTTCCGCAAGAAGGGGGTAACACTGCTGACCAAAACGGGCTAACTCATCGATCGACTCATGTTCCAGCCAGGGGTAAAGGGGGGATAAAATACCGCCTCCTGCCCAGGATGATTCGCTGCCACAGTTGCCCTGTTCCAGAATTATGACGTTCCAGCCTTGCAAGAGCAGTTCTTTGGCGGACATCATTCCGATAATACCGCCGCCGATGATGATGCATGTGTTTTTCATAAGGTCTTCATGTGGTTTTCAGCGATAGGCTGCATTGCATGCCGCAGCAAACAACTGGTACTCAGTTTACTTCGTTTGCGGGAGAATGCGGGGGGTTGATAGGCGCAGCCAACTACGCAAATCCCCCGGAGCCTACGGCTCCACCCCCTTCTGCAAGGGGGTTGTGGCACTGCGCTTCGCTTGTGATGAGACGGGGTTGCTGATGTTTCCGTCATTGCTGCCGTTGCCGTTGTTTCCCCCCTTATAGAAGGGGGGCTAGGGGGGATCGAAGCACGCAGCCAACTACGCAAATCCCCCGGAGCCT
>CAYVAZ010000036.1:0-7526 GCA_964449065.1 uncultured bacterium | reverse complement strand
TCAGCTGCTCGTCATCCACTTCGGACGGGGCACCTTCCATGATGGCTTGGGCGCGCTGGTTTTTGGGGAACGCGATCACCTCGCGGATGTTGGGCGCTCCAAGAAGAAGCATGATCAAGCGGTCAAAGCCGAACGCGATGCCGCCGTGCGGCGGGGCGCCATAACGGAACGCGTCCAGCAAAAAGCCGAACTTCGCCTGCGCCTCTTCTTCACCAATGCCCAGCGCCTGAAACGCGCGCTGCTGCACATCGCGCCGGTGAATCCGAATGCTGCCCCCGCCCAGTTCAATGCCGTTGAGGATCAAATCATACGCCTGCGCTTTGATCTTCAGCGGATCGGTCTCAAAAAGATCCACATGCTCCGGGAAAGGCGCGGTAAAGGGATGGTGGCTGGGGGTGGGGTTGCCCTCGTCGTCTTTTTCAAACAGCGGCCAGTCGGTCACCCACAAAAAGTTGTCCTGCTTGGGGTCGAACAGTTCCAACTTCTTGCCCAAATGCAGCCGCAAATGCGCCAGGCTGGCGTAGACGATTTCGGGTTCATCCGCCACAAAGAGCAGGATGTCGCCCACTTTAGAATCGAGACGTTCAATCATCGCGTTTTGAATGCCTTCGTTGAAGAACTTCACGATGTTGGATTTGAGGCCGTCTTCTTCGTGCTTCATCCATGCCAAACCCTTGGCCCCGTGGATGCCCGCTTCGCTGGTGAGGTCTTCGATGTCTTTACGGCTGAACGATGCCCCGCCTTTGACGCAAATGCCGCAAATTTTGCCGCCCTTATCGGCGATGGATTTGAATACCGAGAAATCGCTGTCTTTCACGATATCGGTGAGTTCTTTCAGTTCCATCGCGAAGCGGGTATCGGGACGGTCGGTGCCGAAGCGGCTCATGGCTTCGTCATAGGGCATCCGCGGGAAGGGCGTTTCGATCCCGATTCCCTTCACTTCCTTCCAGATACTGGCCATCAGGCCTTCCATAATCTCATAAATATCATCGGGGGTGATGAACGACATCTCCACATCAATCTGGGTGAATTCCGGCTGGCGGTCGGCGCGCTGGTCTTCATCGCGGAAGCATTTGACGATCTGGATATAGCGGTCAAGCCCGGCAATCATGCAGAGCTGTTTGTAAATTTGCGGAGACTGCGGCAGCGCGAAGAACTCGCCCGGGCAGACCCGGCTGGGGACCAAAAAGTCGCGCGCGCCTTCGGGAGTGGATTTACTGAGGACGGGCGTTTCGACCTCAACAAAATCCTGCGCATGAAAGTAGTTGCGCACCACGTGATAGCACTTGCTGCGGAAGACAATGTTGTCGCGCAATGACGGACGGCGCATATCCATATAGCGGTATTTGAGGCGGACGTCTTCGCCCACATCGACATAGTTATCGATCGGGAACGGCGGGGTTTCGGCCTCGTTGAAGATGATGAGTTCCTCCACAAATACTTCGATCTCGCCGGTGGCCATGTTGGGGTTCACCGTGCCTTCCATGCGGGGTTTTACGGTACCGGAAACGCCGATGCAGAACTCGCTGCGCAGTTGGTTGGCTTGGGCGTGGAGTTCTTTGTTCACCGCCGGGTCAAACACCAGTTGGCTGTGGCCGGAACGGTCGCGCAGGTCGATAAAGACGACGCCGCCGTGGTCGCGCCAATGCCATACCCAGCCAAACAAAGTAACCGTTTGTTCAAGATGCTCTGTCCGTAAATCGCCGCAATAATGGGTCCGCTTCATGATACAATCATCCGTTTTTATGATAGAATTTCGATGCAAATCGATGGACAAATCAAAGTGAAATACTATATCTTCTAACTATGGCTTTGGAAGCGGTGTATTGGTTTGGATACAATATCTTAAGATTGCCAAGAATGATCTGATGGTAGGTAAAAGCATTCAACCTGAATCACCTAATATAGCATTGCCGTTGTTTCCCTCCTTGTTAAGGGGGGCTAGGGGGGGATCGAAGCACGCAGCCAACGGCGCAAATCCCCCGGAGCCTAAGGCTCCACCCCCTTATGCAAGGGGGGGTTTGGCACTGCGCTTCGCTTGTGAAGAGGCGGGTTTTCTGATGCCGTCGTTGCTGCTGTTGTTGCCGTTGTTTCCCCCCTTGTTAAGGGGGGCTAGGGGGATCGAAGCACACAGCCCAACGGCGCAAATCCCCCGGAGCCTAAGGCTCCACCCCCTTATGCAAGGGGGTATTGTCAAAAGTAAAAACCGATCAAAAGGGGAAACGCATGGCCTGGTATCATTTCTTACCATTTACGGGGTTATCCCGCCGCAGCCGCGGGCACTTGTACGGCAATATCGCCCAGATACTTGAATCGGGCATTCCGGTATTGCGGGGGATGGAGATATTAGAGCAGCAGGCCCCAAACAGTCAGCAGCGCAAAATCTTCCGCCGGATGAAAGAGCACATCGACGCGGGCGGGGATATTGGTTCCGCGATGAAAACCATGCCGGAATACTTCCCGGAAGAAGAAGCCGGGATCATCGCTTCGACCGAGACCGCCGGAACCGCGCCATTGACCTTTCAGCGCCTGTCTGAGTACCTCTTGTGGTTTTCGGATATCGTGCGCGCCACCATGATGGGTTTGATTTACCCCTGTTTTCTGCTGGCTTTCGCGTTTGTGGGAATCCGGGTGTTCCAGGCTATTTTTTTGGGAGGATTAACGGATGTCTTGTATGTGGTGCTGTTTGAAATAGTAAACTTCATAGCCATTGTATTGCTGATCCTAATCTCATGGAAACTCTTGATGGCGATTCCAGTTACCAAGTATATGATTCAACGGTTCATGATGTTTTTGCCGGTTTTCGGATCAACCGCCAAGCAGTTGGCCCGGGCACGGTTCGCCAAAACCTATGAATGCATGGTGGCGGCTGGAGTCCCCTATTTTCACGGCTTGCGGCAGTCGGCGGACAGCTGCGGCAACCATGTGATCCGCAAAAAGATACACAAAGTGATCCCAATGGTCGAACAAGGCTCTTCACTCTCGAACGCGTTAATGGCCACCAAAATGTTCACACCGCTATCGTTAGGGATACTCGAAGTCGGAGAAGAATCCGGCCGCATGGAAGACAGCCTGCGCCGCTTTGCCCACGAAGAAGAGCAAAAAGCCTATAACAAAATTCAAGCGGTGGGACGTCTGCTGCCGCCGTTGATTATGATCTTGGTGGCGGCTTATTTGGCCTTTTATGTGATCATTCCATTTTACATGGGACACATGGCGATGTTGAATTCGATATAATCTAAAAAAAATCCCGGGGTCCCAACACATTTGAGTCATTCAGGTTTGTGTTGATAGAAAGGGATGGAGTATGATGCCGCGTTGATCCCCCCCGAAGCTGCCCGGCACGCAAGGCAGGGTGAAGGATGCGCGTTTTTTATTTCGGCTTCTTCGCCAAAACCACCAACGACAACCCCGCGGGCAAACTTGTGTGGATCACGAACGGCAGTTCGCTGGTAAAGATCCAAGTGAGGATTCGGTTCAGGATGGGGTGGTGGTGCATGTTATCGGCACGGGCGGTTTGGTCTGGGGAAGGTGATGTCATCCAGCGGCGGAGTTTGTGATACCAGCGCCAACCGAAGGCCGCCGGAAGCAGCCAGGTGTTCATACACGAGCGGTGTACGATTTGGCATTGATGATCATCCAACATCTTCAATAGTCGCGGCCATTCATAGCGGCGTACGTGCTGGTTGATCTCATCATGCTCTCCCCACAATGATGGAAACCCCGGTACGGTGATCAGCAAATAGCCTCCCGGTTTGCAGACACGCACCATCTCGCTAAAGGCTTTGCCGTCGTCTTCTATATGTTCCAATACATCCAACGCGGTTACCAGATCATAGGCGTTGTCTTCCAACGGCAGCGATTCGATTCGTGCCTGCCGCACGTTTTGTTCGCCGCGCTGATGGCAAAAGTGAATGGCTTCGGGCGAGGCATCGACACCGGTTACGCTGCCGCAATCCGACAGAAATTGCAAGTTGATGCCGGTGCCGCATCCGGCATCCAGTATGGATAAGGGAGTAGAATTTTTGATGTACTTTTTGAGAAGCGCGTGTAGAATGATCCGGCGGCTGACAAACCACCAGTTATTGTTTTCGAAGTCAAAGTAGTCGGAATAATAGTCTTCGCGCATGGATGAACTTGATCCGGGCTACCGGCCCGGCGGGAGCCTCGCCCTCCCTGCTTTGATTTAGGCAGAAAGTGTACTTGGTATGTAAGGGATGTGAAACCGGTTTAAACTTTGTGTTTTATCAGACGATAACGTTTAAAACCCTATTTATTGGAAAGATAGATGAGCTCAACAGATACCATTCCCGTGTTCCGCCCCTCGATTACCGAAGAAGAGATTAACGCGGTTGCGGATGTGATGCGCTCCGGCTGGCTGGGGCTGGGGCCGGTGACCGGGCAGTTTGAAGAAGCGCTGGCGAAGGAATTTGATGTGCCGCATGTGGTGGCGGTGAATTCGGGGACAGCGGCGCTGCATTTGGCGCTGATGCTGCTGAACCTGGAACCGGATGATGAAGTGATTGTCCCGACAATTACATTTGTATCAACCGCGCATGTGGTGGAGTATTGCGGCGGCAAGGTGGTGTTTGCGGATGTGGAAGAAGACACGCTTTGCCTCAATATGGATGACGTGCGCCGCAAGATTACCGATAAGACCAAGGCGATTCTTCCGGTGCATTACGGCGGGCATCCCTGCGAAATGGCGGAACTGAAGGAAATTACCTATCCGCGCTGTTTGACTGTCATTGAAGATGCCGCCCATGCCTGCGGGGCAAATTATGAAGAGCAAAAAGTCGGGGGAATATCCCCACTGACATGCTTTTCATTCCATGCCGTCAAAAACCTTACTTGCGGCGAAGGTGGGGCGGTTTGTTTGCACAACAATACCTGGGCGAGAAAACTGCGGGAAACCCGCTGGCTGGGGATATCGAAAGATACGTATGCCCGCTCCGCGCGTGAGCGTGTGTATGCCTGGCAGTATTGGGTGAATGAATTGGGGTTCAAGTATCACATGCATGATATCTCGGCGGCCATCGGGTTGGTGCAGCTGAAGCGGTTGGAAGAAAACAACAACAAACGCCGTCGTATTGTCGAAAAATACAACGAAGCGTTCGAGCGGCATTCATGGATTGAAACGCCTATCGAGCATGAAAACGTGAAATCCTCATGGCACATCTATCACCTCAAAGTGCCCGAACGCGACCGCTTGGTGGCTCATTTGAAGCGCAATCATATCGCGCCGGGTGTGCACTACTATCCCATTCACATGCACCCCTATTACGCGGAACTCAACGCGCAGTGCCCCATCGCGGAAGAAATCTGGAAGCGTATTATCAGCCTGCCCATGTACCCCGATATGACGGACGAACAGATTGACCGGGTAATCGATGCTGTAGTATCATTCGAGGGATAGGAGGGGGGCAGCATGATTTATGGAGAACGCATTAAACTGCGCGCGTTGGTAAGAGAAGATGTGGAGCGGCTGCGCAATTGGCGCAATCTGCCGGAACTGTTCCGCTATCACTTCAGCCCGCTGCCGCTTTCGCAGATGGAGCAGGAACGCTGGTATGAGAACTACGCATCCGGCGGGCGGCAGACCATTTTTATTATCGAAACCCTTAAAGAAAAGCAAATCGGCTACACGCTGATCAAAGACTTAGACCACAAAAACCAATGCGCGGAGATCGGGTTGTTTTTATCCCCCGAATTTCAAGAGCAGGGCTATGGCAAAGATTCGTTTAAAACGTTAATGAAGTTTTGTTTTAATGAATTGAATCTGCACCGGCTGATGCTGGAAGTGTTTTCGTTTAACGACCGCGCGGTGCAGATGTATAAAAAGCTGGGATTTCAAGTTGAGGGGACACTGCGGGACGCCTATTTTTGTGAAGGCCAGTTCCATAACATCGTGATAATGTCGATCCTGCGGGATGAGTTTGAAGATTAACCGTCTTCGTTTTCTTCGTGATGCAACGGTTTCATGAGCGGGAAGTAGACCGTGTTTTTAATGTTCTCTTCATCGGTGATGAGCGCAACGAAGCGGTCGATTCCCATGCCCCAGCCGGAAATGGGCGGCATGCCGTATTCCATGCAATGCACATAATCATCATCGGCGGGTAAGGCTTCGTCGTCTCCGGCATCGCGTAGCGCCTGCTGCTGCTGAAAGCGTTCGGCTTGATCAATAGGGTCAACCAATTCGGAATAGGCGTTGCAGATTTCCATCCCCGCCACGACCAACTGAAAGCGGTCTGTGATGGTGGGGTCTTCATCGTTCGCGCGGGCCAATGGTGATAGCTCAATCGGGTGTGAAGTTAAAAACACCGGAGAATCGATCTTAGGCCGTGAGACTTTTTTGTAGAGCGCGTCCACCAACGCCCCCCAGCCTAAATTGTCGATCTTCACGTTTTCCAGTTGGATATCCTTTTCTTCCATCGCCGATAGCAATTCATCGCGGGTGCGGTTTTGGTAGATGTCGATCCCGCAATCTTCCAGAATCAATTGTTGGAAGGAACGGCGTTTCCATGCGCCGGAAAAATCGATGCTTCGGCCTTGGAATTCCAGCGTTAATGTTCCCAATACTTTTTCAAGCGTGTGCTGTACCAGTTTCTCGGTAAAGTTCATGTTGTCTTCGTAGTTCCAATAGGCGGCGTAATATTCGAGCATCAGGAACTCTTGCAGATGCTCTTGCGAGACGCCTTCGTTTCGGAAACACTGGGCGAACTCGAACACGCGGTCATACCCGCCTACAATCAAGCGCTTGAGATAAGTCTCCGGTGCGATGCGCAGGGTGGCGTCGATATCAAAAGCGTTGTGATGGGTGATGAACGGTTTGGCCAACGCGCCGGACGGCTTGGTTTGCAGGATGGGGGTTTCAACTTCGATAAAGTGATTGTCTTCTAAATAGCGGCGGATTTCACGGATGACACTGGCGCGTACCTCAAATCGTTTGCGGGTGTCTTCGTTCATGATCAAGTCAAGATAGCGCTGGCGGTAGCGGGTTTCTTGATCGGTGAGGCCGTGCCATTTTTCCGGCAGGGCGCGAATGGCTTTGGCCAGCAGTTGGAAGGCTTTGACCATCAGGGTTTGTTCGCCCTTTTTGGTGACAAACAGTTCCCCTTCCAAGCCAACAAAATCACCGATATCGACAAATTTTTTGTAGAACTTAAAGCGGTCTTTATCCAGGTTATCGACGGTAAAGCAGACTTGAATTTTGGCTTCGGCATCGCGGATGTGGGCAAATCCCAGTTTGCCCATCGGGCGGTTGGATATGACGCGCCCGGCAATGCGGACACCGGCGGTGCCTTCTTCCAGTTCAAAGGCTTCTTTGAGGCTGTGTGTTTTTTCAAAGCGGTCGGGGTAGGGATTGATGCCCTGTTCGCGCAATTCGGAAATTTGGTTCACCCGGTCGGATAAGATGCCTTTTTTCGCCTCTGTCATGGTTATGCCGCCTGCTTTTGTATAGATAGTACGATGTGAGCGAAAGTATATCTTGCGCGTTAAGAGTGCATAGTGGGGGATGAATCTCC
>CAYVAZ010000035.1:15924-23147 GCA_964449065.1 uncultured bacterium | reverse complement strand
CCATTGCATTGGGGGAGGAATAAGAAAATCGATTCGAATTTTTGAATATGCACTTTATATCGCTGACCTGTTACCTCCCGCGTAAAAAAGGCGGTGCCGATCGGCACCGCCTTTGGGGGGTGGCGTTTGCGTCACTCGGTTTATTTTAGACTTTCAACCATACCAAGGTTCTCGCGGTCAAGCAGGGTTTTGTAGTATTCGAAGTGATGATCCCATCCGGTACCGGCGGGGATTAAGTGTCCCATGATGACGTTCTCTTTGAGTCCTAACAGATAATCGCTCTTTCCAGCGATGGCCGCGGAGGTGAGCACGCGGGTGGTCTCTTGGAAGGATGCCGCGGAAATGAACGATTCGGTTCCCAAAGAGGCTTTGGTGATTCCCAGCAGTTTTGGTTTAAATTGTGCTGGTTTCCCCCCTTGTTCGAGTACCCGGTCGTTTTCCATGCGCACCTGGTGACGGTCAACATCGTCTTCAAGCAGGAAGCGGGTATCGCCGGCATCGGTAATGGTGACTTTGCGCATCATTTGGCGTACGATGATTTCGATGTGTTTATCGTTAATGCCCACACCCTGCAACCGGTAAACCTCTTGAATTTCATTGACGAGATATTCTTGGGTGGCACGTTCTCCCATGATTTCAAGATATTCATGTGTGTCAATAGAGCCGTCAACGAGTTTGTTCCCGGCCGAAATCCAATCGCCGTCGCTGACAATCACGTGCTTACCGGCGTCGATTTCGTTGGCGGTAAGGACTTCGCCGTTTTTGTCGGTAATTAGGATGATCCGGGTGCCCCGTTTGCGTTTTTTACCGACCATCGCTCCGATTTCATCCGTAATTTCTTCCGGCTTGGGGATTTTGATCCATCCGTCTACGGTGGCGATAACCGCCAAATCTTTTTGTTTCGGACGACGGGCTTCAAAGAGTTCCTCAATCCGCGGCAGACCGCCGGTCACGTCCCGCGATTTAAAGGTTTCTTTCGGGATTTTAGCGAGGATATCACCGGCTTTAATTTCTTCCCCGTCGTTGGCTGTGATGTGTGCTCCGGAGGGAAGGGAATGGTATTCATCCTCTTTGCCTTTCTTTTGAATGAGGATGGATGGCTGTTTGTCTTCGCGGTGTTCCATAATGATCATCTGCGATCGATTGCCGCCATCGGGACGGGTGCGCCGCATGGTAACCCCTTCAATAATTTGATCGAATTTGGCTTTGCCATCGGCAGCCGCGATTTCGGCTTTGAAGTAAGGGTCCCAACGGGCGATCACATTGGCCGGTTTCTTTTTGGCGTCGAGAATGTCTTTTCCATTGCGGTGTATGGCTTCCCCTTCGGGAATAAATACGGTGGCCCCCAATGGAATCCCGGCCGAGAGCATTCTAAATTCATCCACCAATTGTTCGGTGTGGGCGATGATCATGCCGCTGAGGATATCCGCGTCGTTTTCGATTTTGAGAACGGAGCCGGGCGGTAAGGTGTGTTCTTCCAACACATCTTCGTTGCGGTCCACGATGACGATGCGCGGTGTTTTGTCTCCGGTGTAATCGGTGATCACCGATTTTAAGTTGTTGGTGACCGGATCAAGCACACGGCGGAGCGTCACGCTGTCTACGATATCTTTGTAGCGTACTTTCCCCTCGGACCGCGCGATGGTTGGGGTTGTATGATAGGCGATCACGTCACCGGATTTGACTTCGTCGCCGTTTTTGACCAGCAGGTGGTGACCGGGCTGCAAGTCATACGATATGGAATCTCCCCCTTTGGACACGGTCAAAACTTCGTTATCTATACTGCGCGGTATGATGTAGTGATCTTCGTGCTTCTCAAGATCTTTCAACTTGAGATCGAACGAAACTTTGCCGTCTTGTTTGGCAATGACCGGCACTTGCAGTGGATTCCATTCGGCGATTTTGGTACCGCTGGAAATGCGGTCTTCTTCTTTGACATGCAGCAACGCTCCGACCGGAATGTTGGGAAAGCGGGCGTATTCTTTGCCGCGAGTGTTGGTTAGGATAATGGAGCCGCCTTCACGTATTACCAACAGTTTGCGCCCTTTCGAAACCGTTTCGAGATTTTCAAACTTAATGATCGGTTCCGATTTTCCAAAGGAATCGGGGCACACAATGGAACTGCGCAGCAAATAGGGTTTGCCGAGATTGTTGATGGCAACCAATTCCTTTTGGCGGTTGGTGACCAATTTGAGGTTGATGTATTTCATGATGCCGGTTTCGCCATCGCGCAGACCAGCGATGCCGTCATCGTTCATACGGACGCGCAGTTCGGATTCTTCGAGAATCCGGCTGGTGGTTCCCCCGATGTGGAAGGTACGAAGCGTCAGCTGGGTCCCCGGTTCCCCGATGGATTGGGCGGCGATAATGCCGACGGCCTGGCCGATGTTGACCGGTTCGCGGCGCGCGAGATCGCGGCCATAGCATTTGGAGCATACCCCGCGGGGCGATTCACAGGCAACCACGGAGCGGATGTAGGTGGTTTCAATGCCGCAACGGCCGATCGCGGCTGCCGCTTCTTCTTCAATCAACTCACCGGCTTTGACAATCAGGTTGCCGTTCAAGGGGTTGTATATATCATTGGAAGCGTGGCGGCCGATGACGCGGTCTTCGATCGATTCGATGATGTGGTCCCCTTCTTTGATGGCGGACACTTCCAACCCCAGTAGAGTGCCGCAGTCGTCTTCGGTAATGATCACATCTTGGGCGACATCAACCAACCGGCGGGTTAGGTAACCCGCTTCGGCTGTTTTGAGCGCGGTATCCGCAAGACCTTTTCGGGCGCCGTGGGTGGAAATGAAGTATTCCAACACGGTCAAACCTTCTTTGAAGTTGGATTCGATCGGCGATTCAATAATTTCTCCAATCCCCCCGGTGAGTTTTTTCATCGGTTTGGACATGAGACCACGCATCCCTGCCAACTGGCGAATTTGCTGCCTGGAGCCCCGCGCTCCTGAGTCGGCCATAATGTAGACGGGGTTGAAGCCTTCGTTGTCTTCTTCCAATTCTTTCATCATCGAGTCGGCAACGGCTTCGGTGGTGTGAATCCAGCGGTCGATGACTTTGTTATAACGTTCAATATCGGTAATGGCGCCTTTTTCGAACTGTTCGGTCACGAGTTGGACGTCTTTCCGGGCATCGTTGAGTAAGTCTTCTTTGTCTTTCGGCACAATCATATGGCTGAGGCTGATGGAAGTGCCGCTTTTTTTCGCGTGGTAGTAACCCAACGCTTTCATATCGTCCAAGAATTGGATGCAGGCGTCTTTGCCGCATTTTTGGTAGCAGACAGACACCAATTTACTGAGGGATTTTTTCTTTTGAGTTTCGTTGATAAAGCGCAAGGCTTTCGGGAGCACTTGGTTGAATAAGATGCGTCCGATGGTCGTGCGGATCCGTCCGGCTTCTTCAATGCGAACTTCGATCTCGTCCTGCAATTCGACAAAGTTGTGATCGTAGGCAATCACGGCCTCCGTTTCGCTGGTGAAGCGTTTGGGTTGGGAACCGCTTATGCGTTTGCGGACTTTGGTGAGGTAGTACAAGCCGAGAACGATATCCTGCGAGGGCGTTGCAATCGCTTCACCACTGGAGGGACTGAGAATATTGTTCGTGGACAGCATGTAATTGCGGCATTCGGCTTGTGCTTCTT
Source organism: uncultured bacterium (assembly GCA_964449065.1). GTDB lineage: Bacteria > Hinthialibacterota > Hinthialibacteria > Hinthialibacterales > Hinthialibacteraceae > CAYVAZ01. The sequence goes on along the minus strand of CAYVAZ010000035.1, from coordinate 19,501 downwards.
TGGAAAGCGGCAAATGCACCGCCATCTGGTCACCGTCAAAGTCGGCGTTGAAGGCGGTACAGGTTAAGGGATGCAAGTGGATGGCTTTCCCTTCGACCAAGCGGGGTTGAAACGCTTGAATGCCCATGCGGTGCAGCGTGGGGGCGCGGTTCAACAAAACCGGATGATCTTGGATAACTTCTTCAAGTACATCAAAAACTTCTGGATCGCCGCGTTCAATTTTGCGCTTTGCGCTGCGGATAGTGGTGACTTCATCGAGTTCTTCCAAGCGGCGGATGATAAAGGGTTCGAAGAGTTCGAGTGCCATTTTCTTCGGCAATCCGCATTCATGGAATTTGAGCTCGGGACCGCAAACGATCACGGAACGGCCGGAGTAATCGACACGTTTTCCGAGCAGGTTTTGGCGGAAGCGGCCTTGCTTTCCTTTGAGCATATCGCTCATGGATTTGAGCGGGCGGTTGTTGGAGCCTTTCACGGGACGGCCGCGCCGGCCGTTGTCCAGCAGGGCATCGACCGATTCTTGCAGCATGCGCTTTTCATTGCGGATAATGACTTCCGGCGCGCGGACTTCTTTGAGGCGGCGCAAGCGGTTGTTGCGGTTGATTACACGGCGGTAGAGGTCATTCAGGTCAGAGGTCGCGAAGCGCCCACCGTCAAGCGGTACCAACGGACGTAAATCCGGGGGCAAAACCGGCAAAACTTCCATAATCATCCACTCGGTGCGGTTGTCGCTGTGGCGGAAATCTTCAATGACTTTGAGGCGTTTGATTGATTTTTTGATTTTTTGCTTGGATTTGGCATCGCGGATGGTGTTGCGCATTTCTTGCGCGAGCGCGTCCAAATCCAAATCTTTTAATACTTCCTTGATGGCTTCGGCTCCCATGCCGACCCGGAATTCCCCCCCGTATTCTTCCCGGTAGTGTGCGAATTCGCGTTCGGAGAGAACATCCATTTTGTTCAGACCGGTCGGGCCGGGGTCCAACACAATGTATTCTTCATAATAGAGAACCCGTTCCAACACCTTGATGGACATATCCAGCAAAGTCGCCATCCGGCTGGGCACGCTTTTGGAAAACCAAATGTGGGCGACCGGCATTTCGAGTTCAATCGAGCCAATGCGGCTGCGCCGGACTTTGGACTGGGTAACTTCCACCCCGCAACGGTCACAGACCACGCCGCGGTGTTTGATGCCTTTGAATTTGCCGCAGGCGCATTCGTAATCGCGGGTGGGGCCGAAAATGCGTTCACAAAACAGCCCGTCCGGCTTGGGTTTATAGGTTTTGTAGTCAATCGTTTCAGGATTTTTGACTTCCCCGTAAGACCAACTGCGAATTTGATCAGGAGAAGCCAGCGTAATTTTTATAGAGCGAACCCGGTTGATATCCCGGATCTCATCTTCTCGCCGTTTTGCGGCTGGGGTTTGCAGCGATTTCCACATCGTATCACCTCTTTATTGTCTTCTTGCGTATTGTGTTAACAGATTGTTTCGGGGCACCTTGCTATGCCCCCCTGCGATTTGACCTTAAGCTATAGTTTCTTCGCGTTCTTTTTCTTTGTCTTTTTCGCGACCGCGGTCACGCCGTTTGCCGTCTTTGGCTTCTTCGTTCCCTTCTTTTTGGTCTTCGACGAGTTCAATACCAAGCCCCAAGCATTGAAGTTCTTTCACCAGGACGTAGAAGGATTCGGGCAATCCCGGAGCGCGCGCGTTTTCCCCCTTCACAATGGCTTCGTAAATACGGTTGCGGCCGACGATGTCATCGGATTTCACGGTGAGCAGCTCTTGCAGGGTATGGGCGGCGCCATACGCTTCAAGCGCCCAGACTTCCATCTCACCCAAACGCTGGCCGCCGAATTGGGCTTTGCCGCCCAAAGGCTGCTGGGTAACGAGCGAGTAGGGACCGATAGAACGCGCGTGGATTTTATCGTCCACCAAGTGATTGAGTTTCAGCATGTACGAGACGCCCACGGTGACCTCTTCAGAGAAGCGTTCACCGGTTCGGCCGTCGAATAAGACAGAGGAACCAGAGACTGGAAGGCCGGCGTCTTGCAGATGATCCAATACATCCTGCTCTTTGGCGCCGTCAAACACTGGGGTAGCGATATGAATCCCCAATTTGCGGCAGGCCAAACCGAGGTGAGTTTCGAAGACCTGACCAACGTTCATTCGGGACGGTACCCCAAGCGGGTTGAGGATGACGTCAACTGGTGTGCCGTCTTCCATATAGGGCATATCTTCAACCGGAACCACGCGGGAGACGACGCCTTTGTTTCCATGGCGTCCGGCCATTTTATCGCCGACGGAGAGTTTCTTTTTCTTGGCGACGTAAACTTTGACCATTTTGAGCACGCCCGGAGGCAGGATATCGCCGGTTTTGATGTATTCGATCTTTTTATCGTACTGCTGCTCGATATCTTCGGTTTTCAGGCGGAATTTCACGTGCAGACGTTCGAAGTTGTCGTCGCCATTGATGATCAGATCCTGTACGGTTACGCCTTTGAGTTTTTTCAGGTCGGCGGCGGTGACGGTTTTGCCTTTGGAGAAGACGACTTCGCCGGTGTGGGGATTAACCAAATCGCCTTTGAGTTTGGCTTCTTTGAGATAAGTTTCGGCTGCGGCTGTCCATTCGTCTACGGCATCCTGTACATCTTTGTCGCGTTCGGAGATGAGGCGCTTGATGGCGCGTTCGTCTTCCGCGCGTCCGCGTCCGCCGCGCATTTTGCGGGAGAAGACTTTGACATCCACCACCACGCCCTGTGTGCCCGGTGACGCTTTGAGAGAGATGTCTTTGACGTCTTCGGCGCGCTTTCCGAAGATCGCGCGCAGGAGTTTTTCGACGTTGGAGGTTTGCACTTTCCCTTTGGGGGACACTTTACCGACAAGGATATCGCCCGGATTGACTGGAGCGCCGACACGGATGATGCCGTTTTCATCCAACTGTTTGAGAGACTCTTCACCGACGTTGGGGATATCGCGGGTGATTTCTTCTTCCCCCAATTTGGTATCCCGTGCTTCGACTTTAAATTCTTCAATATGGATGCTGGTGAAGGTGTCTTCGTGAATCAAGCGTTCGCTCACGATGATGGCGTCCTCGAAGTTGCCGCCCTCCCAAGACATATACGCGACCAACACGTTTTTGCCGAGAGCGATTTCGCCTTTTTCGGTGGCAGGACCGTCGGCGATGACCCAGCCTTTTTGCACCTTTTGCCCATGACGAACAATCGGCTTTTGATTGATGCAGGTGTTTTGATTGGAACGGAAAAATTTAGAGAGTGTATAGACATCCCGGTCGTTTTCGGAATTCGGTTTGTCGGGGACGATTTCGATGCGCTGGGCATCGACATAGTCAACGGTCCCGCTGCGCTTGGCGACAATGACCACACCGGAGTCTTTGGCGGCGCGGTATTCCACACCGGTACCGACCAATGGGGCGGAGGTTCTAAGCAATGGCACCGATTGGCGCTGCATGTTGGACCCCATCAGAGCGCGGTTGGCGTCGTCGTGTTCCAAGAAGGGGATCAATCCGGCGGAAATCGAGACCAACTGCAACGGCGAAACATCCATGTAGTTCACTTGTGT
>CAYVAZ010000035.1:0-15914 GCA_964449065.1 uncultured bacterium | reverse complement strand
GGGCTACGCGGGGGAAGTTGCCGCGGTAGCGGGAGAGGATGCGGTCGCGTTTAAACTTGCCTTTTTCGTTTATGGGCGCGTTGGCCTGAGCAATAATGAAGTTGTCTTCGTCATCGGCGCTAAGATAATTGATTTCGTGGGTGACGACACCGTTTTTTACTACACGGTAGGGAGATTCGATGAACCCGAACTCATTCACCCGCGCGAAGGTGGACAAACTGGAGATCAGGCCGATATTGGGACCTTCTGGAGTTTCGATAGGGCAAACCCGGCCATAGTGGGTGTGGTGAACGTCGCGGACCTCAAAGCCGGCACGTTCGCGATTGAGGCCGCCCGGTCCGAGGGCCGACAAGCGGCGTTTGTGAGTCAGTTCGGAGAGCGGATTGACTTGATCCAAGAACTGCGACAGCTGGCTGCGGGCGAAGAAGTCGGAGATGGAAGTAGTAATCGGTTTCGCGTTGACGAGGTTGCGGGGCATGATATTTTCAAGGTCGAGCACACCCATTTTTTCGCGGATGGTGCGCTCCATCCGGGCAAGACCCAAACGGACTTGATTTTCGAGAAGTTCGCCGATGGTGCGGACACGGCGGTTGCCCAAATGGTCGATATCGTCGGAAATTCCTTCTCCTTTGTTGAGGAAGAGAATATAGCGGATCAGGGCGACGACGTCTTCCGCGGTTAATGTGACTTCATTTTCATCCACTTCAATGCTGAGTTTTTTATTCAGGCGGTAGCGGCCGACACGGGAGAGATCATAGCGGCGTTCTTTGCAAAATAAGTTGTCAAATAAGGTGACGGCGTTTTTGATGGCGGGTGGTTCACCGGGACGCAGGGTTTGGTAAATTTCAATCAGCGCGCTGTCGCGGTCGATCGTATTGTCTTTTAAGAGGGTGTTGCGAACCATAGCGAAATCGCGGGGATTTCCATCCAAAACCGGGACTTCGTTGATTTTAAGCTCGATGATGCGGTCAAAGACTTCGTTGGTGATTTCGGTGCCGGATTCGATGAGGGCGACGTTGGTATCGGGGTCTACCACATCCCGGCAAATCACCTTGCCCACCAATGTATTGCGGGAACGGGAGGTGACTTTGGCAGTTTTTTGGCTGATGAAGAGCTGCATGACGTCGTCATCGGTAGAAAAGCCGAATGCGCGCAACAGAACGGTGGCAGGTAGTTTGCGGCGGCGGTCAATGATGACGGAAAGAACGTCGTTGAGATCGTTTTCAAATTCAAGCCAGGCGCCGCGGTTGGGGATAATGGCAGCCTGAATGATGCGCTGTCCGCTGTGGTGCATTTCGACGTTAAAGGTGGCACCGGGCGAGCGGTGCAACTGGCTGACAACCACGCGTTCGGCACCGTTGATGATAAACGTGCCACGGGGGGTCATGAGCGGAATTTCGCCAATGTAAATCTCTTCCTCGCGGATGTCAACGATTTCCGGTTCTTCTTCTTTTGATTCCGCTTTTTTGATGATAAGGCGAACCTTGATGCGCAGTGGGGAAGCGAAGGTCATTCCGCGGTCGATGCATTCAGTGGTGTCGTATTTGGGGCGGCCAAGGGTATAATTGACATATTCCAATACGGAACCATCTCTACCTTGGATGGGGAAAATCGACTCAAAGCATTTTTCCAGGCCGATGAGTTTGCGTTTGTCCGGTAATTGTTCTTCCTGCAGAAAGGTGGCATAGGATTCCTGCTGGGTTTCGATGAGGTCCGGCATGTCGATAATGGTTTCGATTTTGGCAAAGCTTTTGCGCTCGCGCCAGGGACAAAGATCTGCATTTTTTGTTGGCATGGACTTGACTCCTCTAAGGGTATTCAATCTGAAAGCGGTGTATATTTATGTAATTAATTCCATCTCTTTCCCATTGATTCCGGCTTTCCCATTGCATTGCATACGACATTCAATCCTGTTCCCCATGGCATGTGTATGGATTAAGTGTCAGATTCTATTGGGTATAGGGTCTCGTAACAAACTATAAAATAATGACTTACGCAGACTGAAAACCTCTGCATAACCGCAGAATGAGGAAGTTCGCACTTCCCATGATGTAAGTTGAAACGGTATTTTCATCAACTCAATATGGTAGGAGTGTTTTAATTTAATTGTCGGGACCCGAATTTCGCGCATTTGAACTATTCAGTATATGATCCTTATTTAAAGGTGTCAATAGGTAGGAATAATTTTTTTCAACTTTTTTCTTGACAGGGATGAACTTTACGATTATGGGATATTTGTTTCAATTCTACTTATAATTTGTAGGGACGAAAACTGCTAAGCCTAATTTTTGTAGAGGTTTAGCGCCGCGTTTACTCTACAATTTACCATGGAAACGGTATCGGCTTGTTTTTTTGTCTGTACCTGGACTGATAAAAGGTACCTTATGACATACCGTAAAATGAACATGCTTTGAAAAAAAATGCTCTACCACTGCGCTGTCGTTTGCGAAAAGACTGGATTCTTTCAGTTCTATCAGCAGGAAAACGATAGCCTATCACGTTATCCTCGATACAGATCCTTGATACGGTGTTGAGTCTTTTCATTCATCCTACCGATTCCCACAAAATTGAGATACTCTTTTTCGGTTAATATTTCGTGGAAGTGTGAGGATTATGATTAAAACCGATAGGCAGTTCACGATCCTGTTTTATATAGTGTTGATGTTGTATACCGCCTCGAATGTGATGTGGCTGGCGTTGGATGACGCGCCGCCGATATCGGACAGTATTTATTACATTCAAGGGAGCCAGACGCTGATTCAAGCCGTGCAGGAGAACGGGTTGGCGGGGCTGCGGGTTGTACAGGATTTGGTACCGTACCGGCCGCCATTGCAAAGCATGGTTGGTGCGGCGGGAATGCTGTTGTTGGGAATGGAGCCGGACCGGGTGTTGTATCTAAACGTGGTATGGCTTTCTTTGACGGCATGGATTGTGTTTGCGATTGTGCGGCGGCATGCAAGTTCGGTTGCAGGGGTGCTTGCGGCGGCGTTTTTAATGAGTTGCCCGTTTTGGCATGAATATCTGCCGCTGTTTGAGACCGAGGTGCCGATGATGGTTGTGATTGCCGCATCGGTATATTGCTTGGATAAAGTGGTTTCCCAAAAAACATTATTATATGCGTTTTGGTTAGGCGTATCGCTCTCCTGCGGGATGCTGTTGAAGTGGATCTTCTTTTTGGTGATGGCCGGGCCGGTTGCGGCGGTATTATGGGGCATGATTCGGAAGGAGAGTTCAAAACAAAAATGGATCTATGCTGCATTGATCTTGGGGATTCCGGCCGTGTTGGCGCTGCCGTGGTACGTGTGGAAGGCGAGTGAACTGCTTTCGTATCAGGCGGAAGTGGGTGAGTCGGACCTGTTTACCCCATTTGTGAATGGGTGGAGTGTAAAGGCGCTATGGTATTATCCGGGGCTTTTGCTGGTAAAGCTGCAATGGCTTCATGCGCTGGTGCTGGCTTCCGGTGCCGCGGTATTTTGGCTGTACGGGTGGAAGAATATATCCACTCAAAAGAAAAGGGTGCTGATTTGGGTGGGGTTGTCATTGGTAGTGTTTTGGTTGTTTTTTGCGGTGAACCCCACCAACGTGGCGCAGAAATACCTGTTGCCGTTGTATCCCATGCTGGCGGTTGGGTTGGGGTTATCATGGTCGCGGGTTCCGGAGGGGTATAGCCGGGTGTATGTGCCGCATGTTTTGCTATTGCTGCTTGGGGTGATGCTGTATCATCAATGGGCGATGTTTTCGGGCAGCGCGGAGCGGTATGAGGGGTATAAATCCCAAATGTGGCTGGAGCCGCAGGTGGGCTTTTTTGAGTATCCCAAGCGGCCGCCGCGATCGTATGGGTTGGCGCACCGCAAAATCAGCAAAGATATCGCCGCCGCGGTTGAAGATGAAAATGAACCAACAGACATTTTGGTTCTCCCCTGGCTGGACCGCTTTAACGCGATGAATCTTTCGATTTGGCTGAGTGGAGGAGTGGGGAATGCGAAAACGAACGGGGTATCGAAATACAACATTATCCCCACTATGCTGTTTGATGATTTGATGATTACCAGCAGCGGTCCCTCGCACCGCGAGATGACGCATCAGGATGTAGTCGATCCGTTCCGCTATAACACAACACTAAAGATATCGCAGACGCTGCGCTTTGAGCCGGAGTGGTTTTTGCAGTCGCATACACTGCTGCACACGTATCCGTACAAAGATTTTGGAGAGATTTTGCGTTTGTATCAGCGTACGAAACCTGCGGGGGTGAATGAAGCGCAGTATGTGATCGGGCTTTTGATTGAGGAACTGTTGCCGGAATCGTATTTGTGGGATCAACTGGATGTGGTATGGAGAGAGTTGGAGCAGCCGGAATATCAAGAACGCTCAGAGCGGTTTCGGTTGGCGTTTTTGGATGAAGACGAACATGCGGCGGCTGAATTGGCGGCGGATTTTAAGCGGCAGCCCAAGCAGTGGTTTCCTTACGAGCGGTTTGCGATGTACCGGTTGAGCGGGGAGATGGATGTACGCGAACATGCGGTTGTTCATGAAGGGGGGGTTCTGGGGTGGCATCCGTTCACTCACATCGCCACATACAATCATACAAAGATTCCGTTTCGGGGGTATCCGGTGATTCCGTATCCGCGCGATGTGGTGAGCGGCTATTTTGAAGAAGAGATGAATTGTGTGGCGGGGAATTTTGTGCGTGAAGATGAATGGCTGCTGGCCGTGGCTCCGGTTGCGGGCAGTACCGATCCGCTCAGCACAACGCGTCTCATGGCGATGCAGGATATTAATTTTATGGATAGTTCATCCATTGTCCGTCAGTTTCAGCCGTTGGAGGATGTGCCGAACAGTAAGAATCTGCGCAATGGAGTGTATTTATCCGCCGGGGATATAGACGGAGACGGGAAGGATGAACTTATTGCGGGGCAGACGGATAGTGCAGAATCGCAGGGTCTGTTTTCGGTGCTGGATTTTGAGTCGGATGTGTATGACCCGGTGAAATCGAACTTCGCGGGGTTCCCGCCGGGATACCGCGGGGACGGCAGCGTGCGGCTGGCCGTTGCCGATTTGGATGGCGACGGGCGGAAAGAACTGGTGGCTGCCGCGAACGGAAACGGGTTTCGGTTATGTGTAATTCAGGTGAACGCGGGGCAGGGAAGAAAGCATGGGTTTGCGCGTCCGGTGAATGGGATATGGCAGGTTCCAAAGATGGAGGAGTGGGAAGCGGATGATCCGGTTTATGTAAGGGCGGGTGAGTTTGATGGGGATGCGGCCAATGGGGAGGAAGTGCTGTTTGGAATCGATAAGCCGGATAGCAGCTACCGCGTGGTGAAGTTTGATTTCCAGCGGAATGCGGACAGAGACAGTGAGGTGTTGGGGATCGACGTGGTGGAGTGAAATTAACACGATATGAACGAAAATATGTTATGATATAGATAAAAAGACACAGAGACACAGAGACTACGGAGATAAAATGAATACGTCTGAATTAAAAAAATGAGTAGAGTTGAGCGCCTGCAAGTTCTCGAGACCGTTTGGGATTTGTTGTTAGAGGATGTAAATGAAATGAAATCTCCTGATTGGCATGAAGAGATTTTATCTGAACGGAAACGCAAAATTGAAGAGGGTACGGCAAAGGTTATTTCATTGGATGAATTAAAAGCCCAACGGAAATGATACAAATTCGTGAAGTTGTTTTTCTTGAAGAAGCGGCGCAAGACTTGCACGATGCATGTGATCATTTTAATCGAATTCAGCCCGGTGTTGGTGATTATTGTTGGGACAAATTAATTGAATACATTGAGGCCTATTACCATTTTGCAGGAATTCATGTAAAGCAATATGGATATTTTCGAATGTTATCAAACTATTTTCCATACGCTATCTATTATGAGATTCGAGTAGAAACAGCAAGGGTTATTGCAGTTATGCCAATGAAACGTGATCCGAAATGGATTGAAAAACAGCTTAGGAACAGAAGATGACGAGAGGTTTCACACTTATAGAACTATTGATCGTGGTGGCGATTATCGGCATTCTAGCGGCGATTGCGGTCCCGAATTTCTTGAACGCGCAGGTGCGGGCGAAGATTGCGCGGGTAAAGGCGGATATGAAGGCCATCTCGACCGGGATGGAGATGTATTTCCTGGACCGCAATTCGTATATCCCGGATGCGAACGGTTCGGATATCCCGCGGTATATGACCGGCTTTGCCAAGCTGACAACGCCGGTGGCCTATTTAAGCAGTGTGGCGAGTGATCCTTTTGGGCGCCATGAAGTACGAGATGCTAACGAGAGTTTTATTATTATCCTTACTGGCTCAACGCTATTGCCCAATGTTTATACTCCAAGCGGTGATCCGTTGAACACCTATATGACGCTCAGTTTCGGTCCCGATCATGACAACGACAATGAAGGCTTTACCAACGGACAGTTTCCGTGGGGCGGGCGCAGTGAGAACCAAGCGCAGGTGTGGCTGGACCGCCGTGCGTATGAAGTGACCAACGGCCTCAATAGCAACGGGAACATTCAGATTGGCGGCGGGCAGCGGCCGAATGGGGCGGAGTTTAGAACGTTGAACCGGGTTTATGATTATTTGTATGGCGGCGGACAGGCCAGTCCCTAACTTATTGACATTGCCCCTGCCCCTTGTAATAACAACAGATTTTGCCTAATCAACTCTGAAACGCTCTCGTGATAAAATCGGTATATGACAAATGGCGAAGCGTAAAACTCCGTAACTTTCAGCACACTATGCCGTTTGAGTATTCCCGAATGTGGTGTCATGTAGTTGAAATTTTTGAGTATACTTTTTGCCGGTTTATCGCTTTGTTGATATAGTTAAAATGTTGTTAATTCTAATTTTAATGGAGGAAAGAATAATGAAAAAGCATTTCGGTATGGCATTACTTGTTGGGGCGTTGGGATTAGGACTCAGTGCCTATGCGCAAGACCGCTCTGTTGTAAATTCTTACAGAACAAACACCGCGCCTACCATTGACGGGATAATCGAGCCCGGCGAATGGGATGCGGCGGGGCAGTGGATCACCGTCACTTCGGAATCGCCCGGCGCCCGCTTTGGTGATCACATCGACGAAGACCCGTTCGGCGGCGATAGCGATTTAAGTTACCGCTTTAAAACCATGTGGATGGGCGATTGGTTTATTTACTTCGCCTATGAAATCACCGATGACATCGCGATGGAAGAAGACCCGGTCAACTTATGGGAACGAGATCAGATTGAACACTTTATGGACGGCAATGACTTGGAAGGCAATGATGATCCCATTTCTTTCCATTGGTGGGAGTCGGATGAACCCTACGGCAAGTTCGGATTAAGCCGGGAGAACACATTTGAAGGACAACCCGCGTTGATGAGTTTGAATATCAATGATCTGCAAAACTTCACGGATGAGAGCACCTTCATCGCCTGCGTGTGTGCCGCTCAAGAAACCGGAGAAGCCGCCAATTGGACCGCGGAATATGTGATCAACATCGAACCGATGTGGTTTTTGGCCATTATTGATAACCCGATCGCGGAAGGGTTTACGATGAAATTTAATGTCGCTTTATCAGACGATGACAACTTTGATACCGGGGAAACCGAACGGTCTACGGACATTGGGTATTGGCGTTCGTTTACCGACGGCACCGATGAGGACCCCGGCTGGGATGTGTCATCCAGCTTCGCGGACTTAACATTGGTCGGTGAATTTACCGGCGATCCATCCCGTGTGCGGCAATGGTCGTTGTATTAAGCCCAGCCCGTTTAGCCACGTATCGTTTAGCCGCGTATCGTTGTGTTCAACCGAATCAGCCCAAAGAGAACTTTGGGCTGATTTTTTTGAGGCAAGAATAAAGCATGCATGGTGATTGACCCTTCCCAATCGTAATTAGAATCCCTTATAGTATGGATATAGCATCAATTCACAAAGAGGTTTGGCTTATGAACACAGCGATCCATTCTCTCAGTTTCTTTATTGCCTTCATTCTTAGTGTTTCCATTTCGTTCGCGCAACTGCCGGTGGAGACTCAGCCGTCGCTTGATCAAAGCAATAACATTCGAAATTATCTCATGCGGGCGGCAAGTGAGGTTACCCATAATTCTCTTGCCGGCATTCAAAGCAAAGAAGATTGGGAAAACGCGCGCGACCGGCGCTATGAAGAATATCTTGAAATGATGAGTTTGACGGATGTTCCGTTGGCAGGTGAGCGCCCTCCACTCAACATTCAAGTGGTCGGAGAAATTCAGCAGGATGGGTTCAAAATCATTCAACTCTATTATGAATCGCTGCCCGATCTTTATGTGCCCGCGAATTTGTATGTGCCGGATAACATCGAAAAACCCGCGCCGGCTATTTTATATCTCTGCGGCCACTCCCGCACGCAGAAAACCAACTACCAAGCCCATCCACGGCATTTTGCGAAATTGGGATTTGTAAGTTTGATTGTGGAAACCATCCAATGGGGAGAAGTGCGCGGACATCATTGGGGATGCTATGCCGAAGGGCGTTTTCATTGGTACAGCCGCGGGTATACACCGGGCGGAGTTGAATTGTGGAACGCCATCCGCGGAATTGATCTATTGGTGCAGCGGGATGATGTGGATGCAGAGAATATCGGTGTGACGGGAATCTCCGGCGGCGGGATTGTCAGTTGGTATACCGGTGCGGCGGATAAGCGTGTCAAGGCGGTTGCGCCTGTTTGCGGCAACGGCACGGTGGAGGGGCACATCCACCAGCATACCATTGATGGCCATTGCGACTGCATGATGTTGATCAACACTCATTTGGTGGATGTGCATGATATCGGTGCGTTGATTGCTCCGCGTCCTCTGCTGGTTGCGGCGGCCAACCGTGACGGGCTTTATTCCATCGAGGCAATTCGCACCGCCTTTAACAATGTAGAGCGCATCTACAAATTGCTGGGTGCGCAAGAGAATATTGCGTTCGTCGAAACACCCGGCGGACACTCGTATCATCAAGATTCGCGCGCCAGGATTTTCTCCTTCTTCCTCAAACATCTGATGGGCAAAGATGTGCCTCCGGGTGAAACCGGGGATATTGATGAATCAGATGATGCCATGCTCAGTGACGATATGTTAAGTGTGTACAACGGAACCCCTCCGGAAGACGACCGCACCACAACCATTCAAGATACATTCCAACAAATGGCGCAGGCGCCAACAATCCAAACCGAACAGCAGTGGCATGAATATAAAGAGAACGTGATATCTTTCTTGAAGGCGAAGACGTTCAATGCGTTCCCGAATGAAGAAGTGGATTTTTCTATCCGGCGTGAGTTTCGCGCGGATGATGGGGGAGATATTTACACCTTTGTTTCGGAAAATGGTTGGCGCTTGCCAGTAGAAATTCGTATGGACGCAGGATCGGCGGCCGGGCAGGGAGTCGTTGTTGTCTTGCGCAATCCCAATGAAGAACGTTGGGCTTCTGAAGGATTTTCCAACGGCCTTCCCGGCGGTTGGACGCGCGCGTTCTTTTGTGCCCGCGGGATTGGCGAAAGCAGCAGTTGGAGCCCCGGTTCGCAGTGGCATATTCGCAGGGCATCGGCATGGACGGGGCGGACGGTGGCATCCATGCGGGTGTATGATGTGCTTCGCTGTTTGGATGCAGTACGCACACTGCCGGGAGTGGATCATTCCCGTATTGCTTTAGCCGCACGGGGTGAAATGGCTGCCGTCGCGCTTTATGCGGCTTTGCTGGATGGCAAGTTGCACACGCTGTTGATCGGGAATCCCCCGCCTACGCAAAACGCGCGAAGCAATGAGGACGGAACCGGAGAAGCGATTGAGATGTTGAATTGCCTGCGAATTACTGATTTGCCGCAAGTCGCGGGAATCTTGTATCCCACTCAAGTTGTATTTGTGGGCGAACCGCATACGAATTATGCGTGGGTAAACGACACAGCGGTTTCGCTTGGTATTCAAGACTCCATCCATACAGTGGATTCGATCCGCAATTGGAAACCGGAATGAGCATTGTATTGAATCATGTTTTGGCAATGGGTGAGAAGAATAGCCGAAACGAAGTTTTTTGTTGGTGTTGTGGCTGAGGCATAGTAGGAAGGACAGTATATTCCAACTGGAATATAATTTTCCGAACTGAATACAATTCAAACAATCCCCCCCTAATGTTTACTGCATGTTTTCTGTTCAGAAGGAGATAGACCTTTCATGAAGAAGGCCTTTACACTAATTGAACTTCTTATAGTTGTTGCCATCATCGGGATACTTGCTGCCATAGCTGTCCCCAATTTTTTAAACGCGCAAGTCCGGGCAAAAATTGCCAGAACCTTAAGCGATATGAAAGCGGTTGTTCATGGATTCGCTCTTTACCAATTGGACAATGGCGATTGGGTGCCGGACTACGATGGCATTGGAATGGGTCTGGGGGGGTCGGAATTGCGAACGTACATGGCCCTGACCACACCGGTTTCTTACCTTTCATCAATCCCACTGGATGTTTGGGTCAACCAAGAACAATTCCGCGGTATTCAGGGGAAAACCGAAAGATTTTATGAATATTACGGATACAAATCAGGGAGTGAAAATAGGTTGCGAATCGCGAACCGGTACAATATTGGTTATGTGATGCGGAGCATCGGTCCTGATTATGCATTGCAGTGGGGGGGTGATTTTCAGAGCATTGGCGAGAGGAAACGTTGGTATGCTTATGACATCAGCAATGGTGTTACGTCAACTGGAGATTTTATCGCTACAAACCGGGGCGTTGTCGAATAATATCTTAATGCAATGCTTATCGTTATTGAATATTTCCCGCTAAAATAGTGTACAGTTTCATACTACAACCCCTGTTTTTTTTCCGGAAAGGATTTTCTTCATGTACTTTTTATTCAAAATGGTCAGATGTTTAATGGTCACAGCCAGTGCCGCACTGGTTCTTGGCGTTCCTATCGTATCGGCGCAAAATGTATTGTTTTCAGATGACTTCGACGGTCCCGAAACCGCCGTTGTTCCAGAAGGGTGGACTCAAGTTCCCGGTTCACAACACGAACCGGCAACCACGGATCCGGATTTTGATTGGAAAGCCGTAAGCATGTTAAAGTTTTCAATTTTAGATCCGAATGGGGGTGACCAGGTACGCGACATCATGGGATATTTTCGCCGCGACCCGATTGCTGCTGATGGTTCTCCATTGTTGGATTCCCCCATTGGAACATTGTTCGCGTTGGAGCGCCCGCCATTAAGTGGTTCGCTGCAATGGGAGCGGATGGGCGGCGATAAGGCCCCTTGGAGAAATCCACCTTATTGGACCGGTGGAGAACAGGAAGATGGTATAATTCCTGAAACCGCGCGTGTATTGGTAGCGGACAGTGATGAATATGGTGGGACCAATATGAATTTGGCTATCGATTCTCCCGCAGTGAATTTAAACGGATCGGCTTGGGTTCGGATCAACTACGATTCATTTTTAACGGCGAACCAAGATCAAAGCGCAGGAAATTGGTACCGGTTGGATGATGGGCCTTGGCAACCATTGTTTATCGAAGATAACTATTCTCATGGCAATGATCAAGCTTATGGCGGACTGCATTCGTTTGCCTTGAAAACAGATGGCGCGACAACCATTCAAGTGCGCTTTTGGTTTACCGGAGATTTTTCATGGTTTTGGGCAATCGATAATTTTGAAATTGTGGGATACTCCAACGTTCCACCCGGACCGGCGCAGCCCACATTTGAGTTCCCCGTTGGCAATATTGATTTGCTTGATATTACAGAATTTCGCAGCAGTGCTTTTAGCGACAGCGATGGTGCGGAACAAGCTTTTTCAGAATGGGAAGTTCGCATGGGAAATGAAACCTGGGGAAATTTGGCCGCATTTTCAGACGAAGTTGGAGATTTTTTGCTTGATTATCCGGCATTACGGACGAGCATCCAACCCAATGAATTTTCCGTCAATGCGGTCAACCCGGATGACCTTCGCGGTTCCAATGACGTTAATGCCCGCTCAGAAGACCCGCCTCATGAGCCGATTTTATTTGGCCGTGAACAGCCGGGGGCGCAGTTCCAAATTGATTTGTTGGCGGAAAACAAAAGCGTTCAACCGCTTCCGCAACACTTGTTCCGGCCCGGGACGACTTATGTTGCCCGTGTTCGTCATTGGAACACTGACGATTTGGCAGGCCCATGGTCGGAAGAAGTTACCTTTACTGTGAACCCTGTTGCGTCCGAAACCGTATTGGAAGAGCATTTTGATTTTACGCCTCCATCTCCGGATCCGTTTGATAATTCCTTCCAAATTACCGACCGGTTAAGTGCGGATGGTTGGGAGTTTGGTTGGATTGATATTGGTCTCGGAACCTTACAGATTCATGGTGATGACTTGGTCAATTTTAACGATACTGAAACCGATGGACGCGGTACGAACGGACACTTTTCTGGTGGCGTCATGCACGCGCAAAGTGATTTCGGTGGTACAATTACCACTCCGGTTATCGATAACAGCAATAACGGTCCATTGACGGTGATGTTTGATTCGTCCTGGCGTACCGGTGGCGGGGGCAGTTTGAATGTGATCATTAATGGGCAAGCGACCACCATTTTGGAAACCGGGTTTCCGGGAATTCTGAACTTAGAGCCTGAATTAAATAACGGAAGCGGTGGTGTTGTAGGGGATCAAATTATTTACAACAACACGTATGTATTTGCTGTACCGGAAACTGCCAACCAAGCCAATGTACAGTTTCAATTTGATGCGGGCGACTCTACTTGGTGGACCATAGACAACGTGGTTGTGAAGCGTGGTGAACCGGCGCCCCCTGCGGCCATTCAAGATTGGGAATTGCGGTAAATCGTTTTAAACCTTGATACGATGAAGAGAGGGATTGGCATTTGCTTATCCCTCTTTTTTTTGGGGATAGTCAAACTCAACCAGGCGGCCTTTGGTTGATTCAATAGAAGTCCATGAATCCATAGTAAATTCTACGGTCACGATACCGCAGGTAGGGACATTCTCAATGCCGCAGCCTGCCAGCAGATTGCTGAAATCGGTTATTCCCGGATTGTGGCCGAACATCATGAGATAGTCCGCGTCTTGGTTATGTTCGAGAATGGAGTAGAACAAGTCTGAGATATCCGCAAGATAGAGACGGTCTTCATACACGATATCGTCTTGATTGTAATCGATGGCTTTGGCGATGGCTTTCGTGGTTTTCCTGACCCGTTTTGCCGGACTGGATAGGAGGATATCCGGTTGGACGCCCCGTTCGACAAGGCGCTTGCCCATCATGAGGGCATCGTGTTTGCCGCGGTTATTTAGGGGACGGTCGTAATCGCTGAGACCTTCATCCGCCCAACTGGATTTCGCGTGCCGCATAAGTGCCAATGTTTTCATGATGATGCCTGTTCCAGATTGGGCTGTTCGGTTCGTTCCGCTTGTGCGGATTGAATCAACCCCTCGTCAAATTCCCGCTGTTTTTGATCCAGTTCCATCAGTTGACTCATCAATACGCTGTCGGATTCGCCCATCAGTTCGGCGGCGCGCATGTAGGCTTTGCGGGCGCCTTGCCAGTCGTCTTTTTGCAGAAGGGTATCGCCGTAGTTGCGGTAGACGTTGGGATTTTCGGGATCGTTTGTAATTTCGATCCAATCACCTTTTTCATCTTCTTCAATCAACTCGCCCGCGTTCTCTCCGCTGTATTCATAGAGCCTTACCAAAAAGGGATTGTCAACAAACGGAAAGAGCAGCGAGAACGTGGCGGCATTTAGGTAAGAGTTCAACGTTTCCGGTTCCATTTCACCGAATGCGGCGTTTTTGATGGAGCGTACTGTGGTACGGGCGACTTCTTGCGCCGTCATTTGCGCGCGGTCAATCCGCAAGGCTTGGATCAATTTTTGGTATTTCTGTTCATCGCTCATATCCGGCTCTGCACCGGTTTTCTCGTGGGGGGATGAGATGATCAGGCTGGATTTCGTTTTGGGAAAGGCGGCCGGGTAGTGCAAAATATCCCGAAAGGGCAATCCGAACGGCTTTTTTACCAGCTCGAACAGTTCCATCGCCCATAGCGAAAGGAGACGTTGGAGTGACTGCAATTGCGGGCCTAATTTTTGATTGAGTTGTTCAAACTTACCCTGTGGGATGGGACCTTCCATGTAATCTTCGTAGTTGAAATGATACGGTTCTTTGCCTGCACGGATAATATCGGCCACTTGGGTTAGGAGGGTGGCGTTGTCCACGGAGGTGGTCACGATGGTTTGAAAGACCTCCGTCCGCTGCACAGGAATTTGTTGATAGACAGACGGCATTAAATCGCCCACCGCCCACAGCAGGGTACGCTTTTCACGCTTGACTTTGCGTTCTTTTACAATGCGGATAAGGTTGTTGAGAATCAGTGCCGGATTAAAGTGCGGCAGCAGGGCCTGCGATATCGCTTGCAGAAATTCTTCGTCCTGCGTGGTTTTATTTGTCAACATGTGTTTGGAACTCAAGTTGCGGATGACTTGCGCCATCAGCATGGGCAAGAGGGTGGGATCGTAGAGCATCATCGTCAGTTCGGGATCGGTCAGCAGCATTTGCCGGAACATGGGAACATTGCGCTTGGCGGCTTGGGGGGCGTCATGCTCTTCGCGCATGATGGTGATTTCTTTATCGCTGAGTTTAACTTGCTGTATGCGGTTGCGGTTTCGTTTTGAATTGGACATATGTTTATTTCTCCTGCACCTCAATGTATTCCAAATGAGGCATCAATCAAGGTTATCCATTGTAAACCCTCTGTCCGGCAAAAAAACAGCGTGATGTTTCTTGCTATTTCGTTAGTCCAGAGAATCGGGCAATCCGGCTGGCCGGGATTCAAGCGACCGCCCGAATCGGATCATGTTGTTGAACTTGTACATGGGTGTATTATGACCGGCTTAACGCTTCGTCAATTTTTTGGCCGCAGGAAAACTCAACCATATTGCCGTCCGGGTCTTTGACCATGCAGAAGTAGCCGGTGATGGGGCCGTGGTCTTTGGCCTTCATGGAAAGAATGCCGTCTTTTTCCGCTTTATTGTTGATTTCATCCACACAACCGCAGGTGGGCATATCGAGACCTATGTGGTCGAATCGGGGCTGGTCGGAGCCTTTGAAGGGAAACTCAAGCAGCACGATGATGAATTGCTCTTTCACTTCCGGATTGCCCAGCCATGCAACCCGGCCGTCTTTTTCTTCCCGTAAAGAAAGCAGCTTTAACCCGGCGTAGTCTTCATAAAATTCCGCCGAACGCTCGATGTTTTTCACGCGCAGCGCGATATGGGTTAATTTTGGTATTGTTTTCATTCCACCCACATGGAAATAATGATAGCAATCTACTGTTTTTACTATAATATTGTATAGCGGTTGAAGCACAAGCGATGAAGAATAGTCTTCAAAGGATTCCGGTATGGATATTCATACTCTTTTACAAGTCATGCCTTGGTTGATAATTGCTGCCAGTCAGATGCTTCTATTTTATCGAATTCAAATCCAAAAGAAGAGGCCTTCTATTCTTCCTGCCTTATTGATTTCACTGTGTTTTCCGATGTTTTTTTTTGATGTGTATTACAAATATTCGACCGCTGAAGAACTTTACCGATCTTCTCTCACGAAATTTTTTGGCTTGGGCATTGTCTTTCCGGTTTGCTTATTCTTTTTGATTCTGGTTTGTATGCATTTTCAGAAACGGTTTCAAAAAGATTTCGATGAGATGAAAAAGAAAGCGGATATCACTGTCAAAGAACCGTTTGAATAACTCACGTTACGCACTACATTATGATATGCCCGTTTTTCTAATCGTTCGCTGAATCTATCGCCCTCGCCCACCGGGAGAGGGACGGGGTGAGGGTTCGGGAGGAATAAATCTCTAATTACGCTATTGCGTCATGGGGAGCCATCGCTCTCTTCGCCCTCATCTCTTATCTTCTCCCAAAG
>CAYVAZ010000034.1:0-23152 GCA_964449065.1 uncultured bacterium | reverse complement strand
ACACCCGCTTTGACATAAAGCGTAATCAAGGTTGTAAGAGTGTTGAGCCCACCCTGCTGGCTCTTCACTCATCATTATTTCACTTCACCATTCCCACCATTTTGTTAATTTGTTCTCCAGTTCATTGCGTATTTCAGCATGTTGCGGTGAGTTAATTACATTATTTTTTTCATAATGCCCGCCGCCCAAGTGATAAAGTTCCGGGTCATCATCTTCGTTCATAATCAGCTTCCAATCGTGGGTGCGGATCATTTTGGTGTTGTGTTCCGGCTGCATCGCCTGCCTCATGACCCGCGTATGCAGCGGGGTTTCATCCTCATCATCCAAGTCCAGCGAGGGATCAACCGTATCGCGGTCTACCTGTCCATAAGCGCCTGAAGTGTAGAGTTCTTCACGCTCAAAGTCATTCTCATCGCCTTCCAAAACGGAACGAATGGACCGCCCCGGTAAATCCTCACGCTCTTTGCCTCCGGTAAGATCGATGAGGGTAGGGAACAGATCAACCAAATCGGTCAGCGCGTTCGATTGAATTCCCTCACCCATTTTGCCGGGCATCGACCAGATCATCGGGATATGCAGCAGGCAGTCATACAAAAAGATTGCTTTTCGCACCATGCCATAGTATCCCATAAAATCGCCATGGTCGGATGTAAAAACCACAACCGTGTTTTCGCGCCGGCCGCTTTCATCCAGCGCCTTCATCAATCGCCCGACTTGGTAATCGACTCCCCACTCAATGGCGGCGTAGTAATAACGCAGGGTTTCGGTCATTTCTTCTTCACTCCACAAATGGCTGCGGAACCCGTGGGCAAAGTCATCAAAGCGTTTGCTGAGATCGGATGGTTTAACGGTATCGGGCAGTTTCATATCCGCCGAACAGTATTGGGCGGTGAATTCGCTGGGGGCCATATAAGGCGGGTGCGGATCGAAATAACTCACGTGCAGAAAGAAGGGCTCGCCCGGTTTGCTTTGCTGCATAAACTCAATGGCTTCATCGGTGTTCTTTTTTGGGTAGCAGTCTTCCTGCTGCCAAAATGTGTCGCTGTGCCAGTGCGGCGGAATCCAGCGGCTGTACGCGCGCATGGGCTCGCGCGCGCGGATGGCGGCGGTATCAAATTGATCGAACACCTCATTTTGATACGTGTGGTTTTTGCCGATCCATCCGGTGCGGTAACCCCGGTTCATGAAGTACGCAGCAAGGGTGTCTTCAAGCGCAAGATACCCGGAGCCTCCCCGGTTGCTAAGGCGGCCGGTTTGGTGAGGATACTTCCCGGCGAACATCGACATGCGTGAGGGCACGCACACCGGGCTGTTGCAGAACGCGTTTGAAAGGGTAACCCCTTCATCCGCGAGCCGGTCAAGATGGGGCGTACGGGCATTGGGGTGCCCCAAGCCGGACATACAGTCGCCGCGCATTTGATCACAGATGATGAAGAGTACGTTAGGCGGCTGATCCGCGGCCTGGCCGGTAATCGCCGGAACGGTTTGCCGCGCCGCCAGTGTGAGTGCGGCAGTCTTGCTTGCACTGGAAATAAAGTCGCGTCGCTTCATGGTGGTGTCTCCCTATATAGATAATGTAATGTATGCTTTTGCCGTTTACCCCAAAGGGCATACGCGTTAACTTACGTTCCAGGCATGAAAAGCGGCTTCCATTTTATCAGGAAAGTTGCGGCGTTTTCTGTTATCATACGCGCAGTATCTTGCCCACACAACCAAAATAGGTTGTCTGCCTGTAGTCGAGTGTAAAACATACAGAGCCTCTACCAAGCGATCCAGATTGTTGATCAAATATTTTAGAAGTTTCATTTCACTAATGAGTATCCCGTACTCTTTGCGGATTCCAGTAGGTGTTTCGCGACTTATGCCGGTAGATACAGTCCGATTCCGCACCCAAATGCCGTTGCATCTCATCATAGAGCAAATAGCCACGGTGCCGTACCACCAGATCACCCTTTTTGAGTTCCAATTCCGGCCCGGCAGGAGCCCCGGCCTCCCCAAACGAATATAGTATTGGCAGCGACGGGTGCATGCCACTTCTCCCGCTGGTCATGCGGCGTAAGCAATTCCCGATTGGGTTCGCGAAACAGTGGAGATCGAAGCGTAACCCAACAACACAAAATCCCCCGGAGCCTATGGCTCCACCCCCTAATGCAAGGGGGTTTTGGAACGGCGCTCTTGCTTGTGATGAGGCAGCCCCACGGGGGGGTAGGGGGCAATGTCATTGACTTAATAAAATTCCGGGCGATTTGTGTAATAAATTAGGTGATTGCGTTCATCACACCCCCCTCTGTGTCTTCCAATCTTGGGGGAGAGGATATTGCGTTTTCAAGTTTGATTGCTTAAATCAATGACATGGAGGATGCCGTGAACTATCGAGTTATTTGCACTCTTACCGAGAGAAAATCCGGTGGAGCAGAACGGCGCGACCCACCCTTTTGGCTCAGCGGGAGCCTTGCCCTCCCAAGGCTCGCTGCGCTTTGAGCCCACCTTACCCTAATAATTGCACACACAGTTACCGGCTGGAAGCCGATGCATCCCGGCTATTCGATTTTGAAACGCTGTCGTCTTTTTCGAAATGGCAGTGATTATTGCAACCCAATGTGGATCACAGTTTGGAAACCATCTCAAATCATTTTATGATTTATTTTCCAGCCGTTTCAAATCTGCATCCACCATCATCCTTACCAATTCCTCAAACGCGACTTTGGGCTGCCACCCTAGCGTTTCCCGTGCTTTGCCGGCATCTCCCTGCAAAGCGTGCAACTCGGCAGGACGTTTAAAACGGGGGTCAATCTTTACATAACTTTCCCAATCGCCGATGCCGACATGATTAAACGCGATATCCAAATAATCGCGGATGGAATGCGTCTTGCCGGTCGCGATGACATAATTATCCGGTGTTTCCTGCTGCATCATCAAATACATGGCTTCCACAAAATCGCCCGCAAAGCCCCAATCGCGGCGGCTGTCTAAGTTTCCCAATCGGATCTCGTCCGCCAGCCCCAACTTGATGCGCGCGACCCCATCCGATATTTTGCGTGTCACAAACTCAATCCCCCGCAGTGGGGATTCGTGGTTGAACAAAATCCCATTTACGCAATAGAGGCCGAAGCTTTGCTTATAGTTGTTGGTAATCCAATAGGCATACAACTTGGCGATCGCGTAGGGGCTCACCGGCTGAAATGGAGTGTCTTCATTCTGCCGGTGATCGGTATGGCTGTTGCCGAACATCTCACTGGTGGAGGCCTGATAAAATTTGGTCGTGGGAGAAAAGTTCTTCACCGCGTTCAGAAGATGCAGCACGCCCAGCGCGTTGACTTCGGTAGTGAATTTGGGTTGATCCCATGAAATGCCGACAAACGATTGCGCGGCCAGGTTATACAGTTCATCCGGACGGATCACGTTGACGATGTTGTTGAGTGAACATTCATCCGTCATGTCACCGGTTTGATAGTCAATCTCGTTTGCAATGCCAAGGTCATCCAAATTCTCAAACGTCGGGCGCGAATACCGCCGAATGAAACCGTGTACTTTATACCCTTTTTCAAGCAGCAGCTTCGCGAGATAAGCCCCGTCCTGCCCCAACACGCCGGTAATCAAAGCCGTTTTCATTTGATGACTCCTCATTGCAAACAAGTATTTTTCAGCTGGCAGTGTAACCATTTTTCGGGCAAAATGATGTGCTATTGACAAATACAATCCGAAAAAAACAGCATCGTAAAGTAATAGTCTATATCGGTTTTCTTTTCATTTGCATGGCATCGGCACTTGCGAGATCAACAATTTTTCCTCATGATCACAAACTGAAAAACAATTTCGGAGAGAAACAATATGATGCGAATTTTTGGTAGTTCAATTTTTCTTTTGTGTATGGTATCTACAATCCGCGCCCAAGTCATCGAGATCAACACCCGCCTTGCGTTGTTTGCCGATGATTACTTGATCGATGAGATGAATGGAGCGGAATTGCGGCTGCATCACCCCAAGCGTGAAGGCGTTGCGTTGAAGTTTGATAAACCGTGGGAAGGCGGATTGTGCGGCTATGTCACCGTCATTCATGACAACGAAACCTACCGCATGTACTACCGCGGCCTGCCGGTGGTATACAGCGACGACGACGCGCGGGAAGTGACCTGCTATGCCGAAAGCCCAAACGGCATCGACTGGACCAAACCGGATTTAGGCATTTATGAAATCGACGGAACCCGCGACAATAATATAATTCTCATCAACGCCGGAAGCGTCACACACAACTTTTCCCCCTTTTTAGACACCCGTCCCGGTGTCCCGGAATCCGAACGCTATAAAGCGGTTGGCGGCAATGAAAAAAGCGGCCTCATCGCCTATATCTCACCAGATGGCATTCATTGGAAAAAATTGCGGGAGGAACCCATCATCACCGATGGCAAGTTCGACTCGCAAAATGTCATCTTCTGGTCGCGGCATGAAAAGCAGTATATCTGCTATTTCCGCACGTGGACGAAGACGGGCTATTCTGGCTACCGCTCGGTAAGCCGGGTAACATCCAAAGATTTTGTTCACTGGAGCCAACCGGTAGAGATGGATTTTGGAGACACTCCCCGCGAGCACATCTATACCAATCAAACCGCGCCTTACTTTCGCGCCCCGCATATCTACATTTCCACAGCCGCGCGGTTTCTGCCCAATAAACAAGCCCTAACGAATGAACAAATCGAACGCTTGAATCTCAAAAATCCCACAAATTACCGCAACATTGTGTCCGGCTGCTCGGATACCGTACTGATGACCAGCCGGGGAGGGAACCGCTACACCCGCACCTTTATGAAAGCGTTTATTCGTCCTGGAAATGACCCTCATGATTGGACCGCACGTGCCAACTATCCCGCATTGAATGTTGTGCCCGTCAGTGACCGGAAAATGGCGTTGTACGTTCAACGCAATTACGGTCAACCCACACATTATTTGGAGCGTTTATCCCTTCGTACGGATGGATTCATTTCTCTGCATGGCGGGTACGAAGGCGGTGAGGCGATCACCAAGCCGGTCAAAATGTCAGGAAGTGAATTGGTTCTGAATTACGCTTCCTCAGCGGCAGGAAGCATTCAAGTAGAATTGTTGGATGAAGACAAACATCCTCTCGATGGATACCGGTTGGAAGATTGTGATCTGATTGCAGGGGATCAAATCGAACGCGTCGTGACTTGGAACGGCAATAGCAATCTTAATGAATTGCAACAACCGATTCGTTTACGCTTCGTATTAAAAGACGCGGATATTTATTCCATGCGGTTTCAAGATTGATCTTACAGCAAACCGGGTTTGCCCAACAATCGCCGGATATACCCCAACTGCCCGATATGATACGTTTCATGAAAATGCAGAAAAAACGCCCCTCCAAGAATGGTGGTAGAACCGTCCGGAAATTCTCTACCCCAATCGGCATCGGCTTGTTCTTCGGTCAATGACGCAAACAATTCCGTGAGTGGTTTGCGAGACCGCATAAAGTCATCCAACAATTCAATAGCAGCTGGATAGTCTTGGGTGTGATCGGTTTCATTGCGGGGAGTGAAATACGGTTCCCACCCATCTTCTGCAAACGTTTCCCCCAGTTTCCGGCGCAATATCCGGCGGTAAAGCGCCAAATGGCCAATCAGCCAATGGGCGGTATTTCCACCCGCTTCCGGGCGGTAGAGCCAATCGGATGTCTCAAAGCCATCCAATATATTCTTGGTCAGGCCGCTGTTCATCACAAAGCGTTTGGCAAGACGTTCGAATTCGGCAGCCATATTAAAACCTCTTATCCCATCGAGAGCTGGTTGGCCAGCGCCATGGCGTCTTCGGCTTCTTGAATCATCCCCAATTTTTGAAAACACCGGGATAGATTGGTATGAAATAATGGTTCCTGTGGACTGATTTCAACCGCTTTTTTGGCGCTTTCCAAGGCGTTGTCATGATCTTCCATCCGCTGATAGGCCATCGATTTGGCCATGTGCAGTTCGCCATCGTTTGGATCCTGCGCGATAGCTTCATCGTATTTTGCGACGGCCTCTTCCATTTTTCCTTCGCCGAATAATCCGAGGCCTTCATTGTAGAGTTCTTGTTTGGTTGCCATGCTTTCCCCTTTGGTATGCTGTTTTTAGGGAGTCTACCACAATCGCATTTCCGTACAAGCAAAGATTAAACCACTGCTGTGGGAATGGCCTGGTTGCTTTTGGGGAGTGAAACCGTGAAGGTGCTGCCAACCCCTTCATCGCTTTGCAACTCGATGGTGCCGCCCAATAATTCGGTGAGGTCTTTGGTGATGGCCAGCCCCAGCCCAACGCCGGGGTCGGTCGGGCCGTTTTCCCCCCGCGCGAATTCTTGAAAAATGGTCAGCTGATCTTCTTTGCGAATCCCCGAACCGGTGTCGTTCACCGAAATCTCAACGGTTTCTTCTTGCTGGGTTGCCCGTAGGGTAATGGCTCCCGCATGGGTGAATTTAATGGCGTTGTTGACCATATTTTGCAGAATGAGATAAAGTTTGTTCCGGTCGGTTATCACATCCGAAATGGATTCATCGATTTCGGTTTTGATGGTGAGATGCTTGGATTCAGCGGCGGGAGACATATTCTCCCGCAGTTCGTTTATCAATTCGGGCAGCGAAAAGGCGGTGGGGTTCAGTTCGATCGTTCCGCTTTCAATGCGGGAAAGTTGCAGGATGTTGTCAATCAGTTCCAGCAATACTTTGACATTGCGTTCCACCCGCTGCATGGCGGTTTTTTGCTTTTCGGTCGCTTCGCCGTACGCGCCTTCGGCCACCAAATTGCACGCACTCAACACACTGGATAGCGGCGCGCGCAAATCATGCGACAGCCGCGCGTACAGGCGGCTTTTTTCGGCCTGCATTTCACTGAGGCGGTTGTTGGTTTCTTGCAGTTGTTCCGCGAAATACTCAATTTCCTTTGTATGCTTTTCGATCTGATGGATTTGCTGGCTGTGGACCAATTCATGCTGGCGGATTAAAAAGCCGGTGAATATTCCGAACGGAATCACGATCGCCAAAAAGAGAATGATCCCCAATCCGACAATAAACGGCAGCAAATCGCGGATGGGCTGCTCCACATCCATCTTGCCCTGATGAATGCCGACCAGCCAAGGTTTTTCATCAATCACTACCCGTTTAAATTCCACAATATCCGCCCCATCCTCTTTCAGTATTTCTCCGGATATTTCTCCTGTACTTTCTGTGTTAAACAGATCAGGAATGGTGACAGGCATATCCGTCAAGAAACGGTGCTTTTCCGCATTGTAGGGAATTAAATCAAATGAGATGGACTGCTCTTCGGTAATGCCCGGATAGGCTTGCAGTTTCGATTGCTGATCAATCAAACACACATACCCTTGATTGGGAACTTCATACTCGTTCACAAATCGCCGGATATGCCGCAGCCATTCTTGTTCCGAATCAAAATTTTCCCGTGTGTTTTCCAAGTATTGGATGAAGAAATCCGCGATGGCGTCATTATCGTGCATCACTTGTTGAAAGAGAATCTGGCTGAACTTGTTGACAAGTTTGTAACCGCTAACCGGTAGACCTATCGACAAGACAAGAGTCAATCCCGCGACAATTAAAAAAAACACCCGCCAATACGAGTAATGATGTAACGGCTCATCTGCAACAGATGGATGGTTCATGATATCCTCAATTCACGAATGAACAAATCGATTCTACTATTTTGATGACAGAAGGTTATCCTGTCAACGAGATTCCATTGACGATATGAACAAACATTTTCTATTAATGACCGCTTTGCTGCTGGTTACACTGCTGTTACGCACAATCCAACTGCAGAGCAACCCGGCCGGTTTTTTTCGCGACGAGGCCGATAAGGGCTATACCGCCTATTGCCTGATTCAAACCGGGCAAGACCAAACCGGAAAGGCCCATCCACTATTTGTGCGGGAGCTTACCCGAACCACATCGGCTGTCTATCAATACCTCAGTATACCATCTCTATGGTTGTTTGGAGTGAACGAATTTGCTGTTCGGCTGCCCGCCGCGTTAGGAGGCACACTGTCCGTGCTGGCGGTCTATTTATTGGCGCGCCGCTGGTGGGGCAAAGACATCGCCTTCTGGGCGGGATTGTTCGTGTGCTTATCGCCGTGGAGTTTGCTGTTGAGCCGCTGGGCGAACCAATCCATCCTGCTGACGGCCAGCATTCCTTTCGCGGTCTATTTCTTTATACAAAATCAAAGAGAGCGATACACTCTGCCGTTTTTACAAACCGAAAAAATCGGCATCGTTTCTCAATCCACCCAAAACCGCGCGTGCAGTCATCCGTCCGAGAAAAAAGTCCATTTTGCGGCGATTTTCTTTTTGATCGCAATGTACACCTATGCGCCTGCCCGGTTGTTTATCCCCGTTTTTGCTGTGTTGTTGTGGCTGCTTCCCTTTACACCGGGCTTATTCAAGCATTTCAACGGGATGGATTATTTCCGCAGTTTTGTCGTGTTTTGGATGATGTTTGTCATAGGCTGTGTTCCCTTAGTGCTGCATTTGATCTTGGATTCTGCTGAAAGCACCTCACGGCTCAGTGATATTACCATCCTGCGCGGGCAGCCGGTTTGGGATCTGCTGCTGGAATGGCTCCAAAACTATGGGCTGCATCTATCGCCGGCGTTTTTGTTTGCGGAAGGCGACCAAAACCTGCGGCACAATACCAATGTGTTCGGGCAGCTGCATTGGTATCTATTGCCCTTACTGCTTTTGGGATTGTGGAGAACGCTTCGCAAGCGAGAGTGGAGAGACCGCGTCCTGCTGGTTTGGGTTTTGTGCTTCCCGATTTCCGCGGCGCTGACCTCAGAAAGCATTCCCCACGCGCTGCGCGGTGTGTTTGCCGTGCCGGTGGTTCATCTCATCGCGGCTTATGGAATCTTAGAATTCCAGCACCTCACCCGAACCTATCCTCAAATCATATCCGCTAAACTCAAGCGGGCATTGGTTGTTTTATGGATGGTTTCGGTTGTGCTGCTGCCTTCGATCTATTTGTATGATCTGTTTTTCCGCTATCCAGTGTATTCGGCGCCTCATTGGCAATATGGGTATCAGCAAGCAATTGAGTGGTGGCAGGAGCAGCGGCAGCCCGGTGAGAAGGTGGTCGTGTCCGGCATCGCGGAATACCCGTATATCTTCTTTTTGTTCTCTGACCGATACGAGCCTGAACAATGGATCGGGAACCAATCTATCGAAACGGTAACGTTTGTGCCAAGGGGAAACGATATCCAACCCTACTTCGAACAAAATCCCAGTGTGAAAACATACTACTTGATGCGCCCCAATGAAATGCCGAATTACCGACCCACCAAATCAATCCTCCTGCCCGGCAATCCGCCAACGCCGATATGGAAATGGGTGGTACGAGAACCGGATCAATAGTCATTTCACTGCGAATGTGTTATGTATAGTGAATCGCATAGCAGGCATCCCTGCCGGGGCTCAAGCCCGGCAAGGCTTATGATGCCGCGCTTTGGCTGGGGTTCTTTTCGTTTGCCGCATTGGCCGTTACCGCGTTCGTCAACATGTTGATCGAGGTAGGGTCTCGCTTTTTCGGATAATTCTTTTACAATATTTATTTTGGAAAGGAAACTACCATGCTGCCCCGTGTCGCTTTGATTGAGCAATCTTTCCCCCGCCCGCAAATCCACTCATTGGAGACGGCCATGATTGATCCGTTGAAGAGCGGTGTGATCCCCCTCGATCAATTAAAAGGCAAATCCATTGCCGTGGGTGTCGGCAGCCGGGGGATTACCAATATTTCCGGCATCACCAAAACCGTGATCGAGGGTTTGAAAGCGGTGGGCGCGCGGCCGTTTATCTTTCCGTGCATGGGCTCTCACGCCGGCGGCACCGCCGAAGGGCAAATGCATTTGCTGAAAGAATACGGCGTTACCCCGGAAAGCATGGGCGTTCCGTTCAAGGCCTCGATGGATACCGTGCGGATCGAATCCACCGCGGAGGGCATTCCAGTGTATTTCGATCGGAACGCGTATGAATCGGACGGCATCCTCTTGATCAACCGTGTCAAGCAGCACACCGATTTTGACTACGAGATCGAAAGCGGCCTGCACAAAATGGCGACCATCGGGTTGGGCAAAAAGATCGGCGCGGCGGCCTGCCATAGTTGGTCTGCTGAGTTTCCATCGTACGGCCATGTCATCCAAAAAGTGGCCGAAAAGAAACTCGCCACCGGCAAAATCCTGGGCGGGGTGGCTGTCATCGAAAATGCCTATCACGAAACCGCGAAGATCGAGATTGTCCCCGCGGATCGATTCGGCACGCGCGAACCGCAACTGCTGCAAGAATCCAAATCGCTAATGCCTTCGCTTCCGGTCGAAAAAGCCGATTTGCTGATTGTGGATGAAATCGGCAAGAACATCAGCGGCGCGGGGATGGATCCGAAAATCGTGGGACGGCGCATTACCATCAACACCCGCACCTTAGCCAAGCCGGAAATGACACGCATAGTGGTGCTGAATATGACCGACCAAAGCGAAGGCAACGCCGCCGGATTGGGGTTTGCGGATTTATGCACTCAAAAAGTGCTGGATAAAATGGACCGCGAAACGACATACATTAACGCGATCACCTCGCGCAATTTAGCGGGCTACACGATTCCGCTGCATTTCCCCACAGACCGTGAAACGGTAGCGGCGGCGGTGCAATCGTTGGGGTCATTGGTTACGAAAGACAACATGCGGCTGCTGCGGATCAAGAACACCAATGAATTGACCAAGATTTGGGTATCAAAGCCGCTGCGGGAAGAGGTGAACGGGAATCCAAATGTATGCGGTGTTTCAGAGTTGTTTGATATCACATTTGATGAAGCGGGAGACATTGCTCCCCTGGAAACCGTTGTACACGCATGAGCACATCCAATAAATCTCTATTTTCAAACCCTTTACGTTTGTCCGGTCTGTTTCTTTTTTGCGCGATGATGATTCTGTCTTGCGCAAAGAACGACCCGGTAGATGAAACCCAAGACGATCAAATCGATGTTCGGTTTATCACCACACCAATGAATGTGGTCAGTAGGATGCTTGCGATGGCTGATCTAAAAGAAGATGATATCGTTTATGATCTGGGTTGCGGCGACGGCAGGATCATTGTGGAAGCGGCCAAGCAATATGGTGTGAGCGGCATTGGGTTTGATTTGGATATGGAACGGGTCTTGGAAGCGAGAAAAAACGCCAAAGACGCCGGGGTGGATCATTTGGTGGATATTCAACACGCGAATATATTTGAATTGGATTTATCCAAGGCCGATGTGATTATGATGTATCTGCTGCCGGAACTGAATGTTCAACTGCTGCCGCAGTTGGAAAAAATGAAACCCGGATCACGGATCGTATCCCACAACTTCGATATCGAGGGCATTACGCCTGACAAGAATGTGCTGATCCAACATGTCCGCAATCCCGATGATCCGTATGAGATTTACGGTGAACTTGATGAACTGGACTATAGCGCAATCTACCTTTGGACGCTACCATTCAACCGGGCGCATGAGAAGGATACCAATGTTAAACAGGATTGATAAGAAAGAATACCGCTAAGTAATTTTTTCGCTCAAGCGTATCGCCCCGCTAAAGTAACAATCCGAATTGGAAATGGTATGAGTAGGTTTGATTAGGATAGATGTAGAGTAGAACCCTCTATGTTACAGGGGCACATTGCATTGTGCTTTTCAAATTTCGCGTGCTTTCAAACCGCATCTAATTTTGCTTGCGTTCAAAAAGCAAAAAATTCCCGTAATAAGCATCGCTTACTCGAACACGCCGGGCTTCGAAGTTGTTAAGCAGCCAATCGCGCAGCGGTTCCAACACCGGGTTTTGCCGCATCTGCGGGATATAGCGGTCATAGCTGACAACACAATTGACCGGCAATGTTTCCCAATGTTCCACCGTACGTTCAAGGTCTTCACGTGTGTTGTAGCCGCGGCCTGCCAGCGTCATAAAGTACGGGATACGCGTCATGCGGTCGTCTTGATATACCGGCGGAATCTTTTTATCCGCCCACACATACAACGCGGGGTTGGTCAGGTTCAACACATACGGCTCCTCACAGGCACGCGACACATACCGCGCGAGATTTTTTTCCTGCTCAAGCGTAATGCCGGGGTAATCCCAATCGTTCTGATGCCAAAACGGCACCATCATAACGGCAATCGCAATTACCATCGCGGTAAGCAGCTTGTTGGATCGCAAGTTCCCCATTTTATCACTCTTAGCCGCAATCGTCCGGGTGATATAGGCAACAAACGCCCCCGACAGAATCGCGAACGGCAGCATTACGCCCAACAAATAGTGCCTCCATAAATGAGTGAAAAAGATGATATTGCCGCACACTTCAACGATCAGCCAAATCCACACAAACAGTGTCGCGCGCCGGTTTTGTTTGACTGCAAAAAACAGGAAAGAACCAAGGGACAAAAACCACAACGCCGGGGCCAGCCAAACGATGGATTGCGATTCGCTGATGCGAAAGGCCAAGGTATGATGCGCAAACCACGGCGCGATTTTGTGATGCGCCGTCCAGATGTCATGCCAAAAGGCGGGGAAGGTTCCAGAGAGAACAATGAACAATACTAACGGGATGAAGATGATGGCTATCCCGCCGCCCCAGATGAGGGTATCCCGTACAAACGAGCGAATGGTTTTTTGTTGGGCGAATAAGAACCATCCTGCTAATGCAACCGGCAAAACGTACACTGCGGATTGTTTTGTGAGAGCGAAGAATCCCAACACAACGCCGGAAAGAAATAACGTCTTTTTGTTCTCATTCTGCAACGCGGATACCAACAACCAAAAGATAGCAGCCTGAAACCAGGGTGTCCAAGAAGAAGTATGCAGATACTTCGCCCATACGCATGAAAACGGTTCCAATGCCATAAATGCAAGCGCGGCAATCCCCGCCCATTCCCCGAACAACTGCCGGGCTAAGCGGTAAATGCAGAACAACCCCAACAAGGAAAAAATCAGCATTGCCGCCCGCATGGGATAGATAGGATTTTCATCTATAAAAAAGAAAGGATAAGCAACCAGCGCAACCAGCGGGGTTTTGTTGAATTGGGTATCGCTATAGATCCAATATCCGTCAAACATCTGCTTGCCTTCAACCCAATAGACGCCTTCATCGACATTGGTGCCGTAATGAATGGTGGCCGCGCGCAAAACGCCCGCGATGAGCAATAGGATGATCAGCAGCCAGGTTTTGGTTGAATTCATTGATTTTCCTGTTTTCGAACGAATATCCATCGACAGAATAAAAATGTGCTTCCGGCTGGGCGGGAGCCTCGCCCTCCCCGCATGAATGAAACTTTATCATACCGCGGCTTGGGCCGGCGGCACAGGAACTTCGTGGATATTGGCCGGGATATTTTTGTTGTGTTCCGGGTCATACAAATGGCAGGCAACTTCATGGCCGTCGATGACAAGCGGTTTGGGTTCCACCGTTTCGCACGGCGCAAAGCAATACCGGCAGCGGGGGTGAAACCGGCAGCCGGAGGGCGGATTGACCGGGTTGGGGACTTCGCCTTCAAGCAAAACGCGATTCTTGCGTTTTTCGGGGTCCGGTTCCGGCACGGCGTCAAGCAATGCGAGTGTGTAAGGATGCTTGGGCGATTCAAACAACTCATGCTTCCCCGCCGTTTCAACAATCTTGCCCAAATACATCACCGCCACGCGGTCGCTGATATGACGCACCACCGATAAATCATGCGCGATGAACAGATACGATAAGCCAAACTCGTTTTTTAACTCCATCAACAGATTGATAATCTGCGCCTGGATCGATACATCCAGCGCCGAGACGGATTCATCGGCAATGATCAGTTGCGGGTCAACCGCCAGTGCGCGCGCGATGCCGATACGCTGACGCTGCCCGCCGGAAAACTGGTGTGGATAGCGGTTCAATTGGTCCCCGCTTAATCCAACCGCTTGGGTTAATTCCACCACCCGTTTTTTTCGCTCCTCTTTTGTCCAGTTTGGAAAATGAATTTTGAGCGGTTCTTCGATGATTGTCCCCGCGCTCATGCGGGGGTTGAGAGACGAGTAGGGGTCTTGAAAGATGATTTGCATTTTGCGGCGGTAGGGATGAAACGCGCGGTCGGATAATTGCAGAAGATTGTTTGAATCGCCCAGCCGGATATCCCCTTCGCCGCCCTCTATGATCCGCATGATCACCCGGCCGAGGGTGGATTTTCCGCAGCCGCTCTCACCCGCCAGGCCCAGCGTTTCGCCTTTGTTGATGTGCAATGAGACGCCATCCACCGCTTGCACGTGATCAACAACCCGGCTCATCACCCCTTTGCGGATGGGGAAGTATTTTTTGAGATTTTTAATTGTTAAAAGGAGTTCATTCATACGTTAAACATCGCTGCGTTCGATCAAAACGCGCTTGAGTAATTTTTTTAGGATATTCTCTTGCGGATAAGCGTGGCCTTTGTGCTGGCGGAATCCTTCTCCGTATTGGCAGCCGAACTCCTTGCCGCGCTGGAATGACCACTCACGCATGGCGATGATGTATTGGTCAACCCCGTGATGCGCCAGCAGCCACTCGCGCTGTGAGGCATGGCAGGCCAACATTTTTTCTTTGTGATCAATCGCGTTGGTGATGTTGATGCAAAATTCCGCCGCGACCGGGTTACCGAAAATATCCTTCCCCTCAATCGGGTCCATATAGTATAGCGCGGGGATATGCGGCAAGGGTTCGGCGTCTCCGGTTTCATACAATCCCGCTCCCGCACCGAAGGCGGCGTGGCGCACCAATGTGCTGACGATTTCATGATCCAGCATGTAATCCTGCGGCGAGGCGGTGAAGATGATATCCGGCCTAGCGGTGCGCAGGAACCCGGTGACCAATTTGCGGGTGGGTTCATCGTCATGCACGCTCAAGTCGGGGATATCCAAACAGGTGTGCTTGGCTTGCAGCAGCGCCGCTGAGGCTTTGGCTTCCTCCAGCCGGATGGCGGCAATCTCTTCGCGGGTGTGGGTGGCGGAACCTTTGTCGCCGTTGCACACATTGCAGATATGAATATCGTGGCCTTTATCGCGCAGCAGATAGAGCGTCCCCGCGCATAAAAACTCCACATCATCAGGATGAGCATGAATAGCAAGTATTTTCATGGAAGCCCTTTTTTAACCGCGAATGAACGCGAATGAAAGTAAATATATAATTCTCTGTGTTCTCTGTGCTTCTGTGGTAAATTTTATTTTACAGTGATGCTCTTACCAGTCTTGGCCGACTCTTCCGCAGCATAACAGATTTCCATTATATGCGCGGCGTATTCGATGTTGACGTCCGAGTCTTTCCCGGCATTGAGGCTCTCCACCAAATGATCGATTTCGCCCTGGAACGGATGATGCGTGACATCGCCGCTGTCGGGCATGATGGTGGGGATGGTGGCGAAATGCGTTTGCCCCTTCATGTCATCCGTATACAACTGATTGTTGCGGATGGTGCCGCGTGATCCGAACAGGTTAATGTTAAACATATAGGGAGATTTGCATTCAATGCTGCTGGTCACCTTGCCGATGGAAGCGTTCTCGAATTTAAGAATAGTGACGATGGTCGGTTCGTATTCATACGCTTGATATTCTTCAGCCTTGCCGCGCACCGCGTATGAATGCACTTCAACCACCTTGCTGCCCATAAACCACACCAAGCCATCGACGGCATGGCACCCGGCTGATAGCAGCGAGTTGCCGCCCGCTTCCTTGGTTTTGTTCCACTCAAACTGCTTGTACCACGGCCCGATGCCGTGATAGTAATCGGCCTCGCCGTAATACAACTCACCGCAGTTGTTTTGATCCAGCAACGAGCGGATGATACCGTAGAGCGGGTTCCAGCGTAGGACAAAACTGACGACGGATGACACCTTGGATTGATTGACGCTATCGACTACGCGTTTCAGTTCGGTGCTGTTCATGGCAACCGGTTTTTCCATCACCAAATGAGCCCCGTTTTGGGCTGCCAAAATACCGTGTTCAACATGAAACTGCGGCGGCGAGGTGATGGAAACGATATCCAACTTTTCGGACGCGAACATGGTGTCGGGAGTATCGTAACAAGCCGCTTCAATGCCGCATTCGTTCGCTTTTGCCTTTGCTCCTTCTTTGGTGCGCGAACAAAGCGCTACAACTTCCGTATCGGGATTGTTGCCGTACGCGGCGATGTGTTCTCCGGCCACCCAGCCGCATCCGATGATTCCAACCTTATATTTACTCATGGTTCCCTCCGGCCTTCATTTTGTTCATTCAACCAAGAGGTGGTAATTTTGGGAAGGGTTAGTTGGATGTGTATCCCAGCGAATTCAGTTGCTCAGACATTTGGGCTGAAGGCTGCGGCGGCGCCTGCATGGGCAGACCGGCATTAAAAAATGACGGATCAAACATGTTTTCCGGCGATGTAAGGATATTCAATACGGTTTGCAGTTCTTCCAATTTCGCTTGGTTTTCTCCGCCGATATTTTGGGTTTCTTCCGGATCCTTTGTTAGATTATACATCTGCACCGAAGCAGGCCGTGGAACAGGTATTCCTGTTGAAGTCGGGTCCAGCGTCCGGTTCGGGTCGGTCAGTTGGATCAGCTTGTGAGTGGAAGTACGGATCGAGCGCAGGGGGAACCCGTAGTTCAATCCCTCGCTGATCGCGGGACGTTCCAGTGTTTCCGTGCCCTCCATCAGTGGAGACAGACTCAGCCCATGACACCACACAGGAGCATCGATAGCGCAAAGATCCAATACCGTGGGTAACAGATCAAGCAGCCGGACCTGCTTGTTGACAAGCTTTCCTTCTGGGACTCCATCCGGGGCCGAAATGATGAGCGGCACTTTCAGCAACTCGTCATAAAGTGAATGTCCATGCCGGGCGGGGTGGGGCATCTGGCGGTCTCCCAACGCTTCGCCATGGTCGGAGGTGAGGATGATGATGGTGTTTTCCAACTCGCCGCGCTGCTTCAATTCCTGCAAAACACTACCGAAATATTCATCAATAAAGCGCACCCCGCCGTCGTAGGTATCGTTATTATGCTTGCGGCGGTCTTCCCACGAACGCACCAGCGTGCGGTAGTCATCGTAAATCTTATGCTTGTAGGGAAAGTGAACCGCATACGTGTGCATAAAATTAAACCAGGGCACATCCTGATATTCATCCAGCCAGCTTTTGAACTGCTCAAAGTTGGCTTCCACGCTGTAACTGGAATCGTAATCAATTTCGTGGTAGGTATCGAATCCTTGATGAAAGCCCAATTCCCCGCGCACCTGCAAACCGCTGGTAAAGGCGCTGGTAGCATATCCGTTTTCTTGCAGCAGTTCCGCCCAGGTCCAATAGCCCTCGCGCAGCAGATTCTTGCTGGAATTGGAGGTATGGTCACAGTTGGTCTCGCTGGGATATAAGCCCGTGAATAGGGATGCGTGCGAAGGTGTCGTCCACGGTGCCTGACAGATGGTGTTGAGAAAGGTTGTGCCGGTTCGGCTCCATTCATCGATGATGGGCGATAAGTCTTTTTCATAGCCGTAAACACCCAAGCGGTCGGCGCGCAGGGTATCGACCATAAATAACAGCACATTCGGTTTATCCGATATCCGCTTGGTGGTGATGATCGGTTCCGACCAGCACATCACCAATGGTTCATCGCCTTCAACCGGAGCCATACGCAATTTTAGATTGACGGTTTGATGGGCGAACGCGCTTAAATCTTTATGGATGTCATGATATTGAAACCAACGGGCGCTTTCATTCCGCGGTTGGAATTCCCGTTCGGCGATGATGGTGTCATTGGAACCATCATCAATCACCACTTCGATTTTCGCTTTGGTGGAGGAGAGGGCGAACGGCTGAAGGATGCCATAGCCGACATGCAGCCGCGCGTTTGCGGGGATCGTTACCTCAAAACGCAACTCGCTGGGGCATTGCACCGGCACAACGGAACGCCACTCTTTCGCGAGCGAGATTCTGCGAACCGGGATATCCAGTCCCAGCGTGTGTTCGGGGGTGGTGAAGTTATCCAGCACAACTTTTTTGGTCGTGTTGACCATTTCGCTGTTCCAGTTGTTCCAACGGATGATGGAATGAGACTCACCGCTGGCGCTCCACACGATATCCGCGAAGTAGCCGGTGCCTTCGCCTTGAAAGAGGCCGAAATGATTGCCCAGGTAAAACCGTTCTTCTTCAACGGTGGCGGATAGCGGCTCGAAGTCATCCAACCGTACGGTAACCGTGTTGTCTTGCACGCTCAATTTTACCGCGGCCCATTTGGATTGAGATATGGGGTAATTGACCGATTTGATCGTACGAATTTCATACGCTTGGGTGTGCCCGT
The DNA here is from genome assembly GCA_964449065.1 of uncultured bacterium. Classification (GTDB taxonomy): domain Bacteria; phylum Hinthialibacterota; class Hinthialibacteria; order Hinthialibacterales; family Hinthialibacteraceae; genus CAYVAZ01. The sequence continues at coordinate 4,814 of CAYVAZ010000034.1, read as the reverse complement.
ATTGAAAGATTTCCAGGGTGATTTGATTGGTGATATGGGATGGCTGCCAGCGCACACCCATTGCGCGGTGAACATCATTCATCCAAAAGGTAATGCCGCTCCAAGCCGGTTCCATATCCAATTCCAGCCAGCTGCTGCATGTGAGTTCAAAGTCTTTCGCGGGGATTTTTTGATGCAGCAAGTGATTGGTCCCGCGCAACTGCCCCAACACCGTGCTTTCAAAACGCAGCGCATCTTTACCCTCATGCTGCACCTTCCACAGTGCATCATCATGGGGATAGGTTAAACCGGAAACAAGAGGATTGTCTTCATCAAAATCATGCAGCGTATGGGTTCCGGATATGGTAGAAGCATCGGTAAACAAGTGCAAAACCGGTTTGTGAGGTTGATTGCCGCATCCGGCAAAAAATAACAACAAAAAAATGACGCAATCCCACTTTCGTAAGAGCCTATTTTTGTGTAACAATAAGGAACGTTTGAGTTTTGTTAGGATTGGTTGCGATGATTGTGTATTCATTTGTGTGTTTGATATCATTGGTGATGATAAACGCTTCCGCTTTTCCGGTGTTTTCACAACCGGAAGCTAAGTATTTTGCGATTGAACCCAAGCATGAAGCCATTTCCCGCATTTATACCGGTATGTTGGACCGGGATATATCTTCCGCTTTGCAGTCATTTAATCCCGATGACGGTCTGGTTCAAGTCCAAATTCCCGAAAGTGTGAAGGCCGGGCATTTGGAAATCCGTACCCTCAGCGATACCGAACGTATGCAACTGGCGAATGAACCGGAATACAGCTGGCGTTTTTTGCAGATTCAACAAACGGTAAATTTGGCGGCAGCGTTGGGATATGCCTATTCGTTCAAGCAGTCGCAATACTACCAATCCGAAGAATCTTTGCAACATCTGCGTGCTATATTCCATACCTTTGCCGAAAACCAATTGGATAATGGCGAGTTCGCGTTCTCTTCCGTCCGCTACGGCTCGGTTTGGGGATCGTACATTACGGCCTATCAGCTGGAAGCATTGATGAATGCCTTCGCGCAGGTACGCAATAGTTTGCCTGCCGGAGAGCGTGCCACCTATGAAACAATGATCAGCAAAGGGATCGAGTTTTTATCGCGCAATGAGCCGGGCTATGACGATTCGCGCGGCATGGTGTGGTGCGGCGTGATGGCGCTGGCTTCACGCTTTACCGGCAAGCAGGCCTATCAAAACGCCGCCGAACGAAAGTTGAAAACGATTTTACCAGTAATCTTTCAGCATGATGGGCAAATATTAGAGAACGGTTCACCGCATTTAAAGGATTCGCTTGTTTCCTTGCAGTATTTATTTCTGTACCGTTTGATGGCTGATGATTCCGCGTTGGATACAACCATACTTCAATCGTTTCAATGGATTCGGCAAGTGTATTCGTTTCATGCGGTACCTCTCTTAAGTATGTCTTCCACCAAACGATACGAAGAGCAAATAGCGGTCGCGAATTTGATGGGCGCGCTTACGTTTTACGGACAAAATCATCACACTTTGAATCTAACCGCGACCACATGTTTGCAAACACTCATTTTGTTGCAAGAGGGGGTAACACTGCAATACGGGGCCTCCCACTTTTTGCGGGGAATGCAGTATCATTCAAAACCGGAATCGTTGGGAGAACTGCCCTTTCAACCCTACGCGCAGATGTATTCATCGCGAGACGCGCTGTATTATACCGCCGGACGCAATTATCAAACCGCCGTCACCCTGCGGCACACGTATGGGTTTAAAGGAATGCAGGCCTGGTCTTATAAAGGGCAGCCGCCGGTAGTGTTTCCGTCTTCGCGGCATGCATCCGAAGTGAAAGGTTTTGGGTTCGACTCTTCCCGCTTTGATGTGGATGAGCCCGTCCGCTCGAATTATGTGTTAACCCATTTATCGAATACGTTGGAGACTTTGGTGTATCAGCAGGAAAGTTTGACCTCGGCGTATGTGTTCGCCAATGATCTGATGGTGGTGATCTACCGGGATGCCTTTGAAAGCGGTTGGGTGGATTGGGTCATGACGAAACCGCAATCCGCTGTGATGAGCACAATTGAAAACAACGCGGTGGTGTATGAGGATACCGAGGCGCGCATTTTTCTCCCGCCGGTTGAACCCATTTTAACGGAAGAAGAACCCTTTAACCGTCTGCGCTTTCCGTATGAAAGCGGCATGATTTGGTTTACCCTGGCCGGGCCGGAATCGGTGGCAATCGTCCAGCCAGTGATTGAAGGAATCGTGCTCATCCAAATTAACGATCAAGGCAACACCATCAATTTGGTGGTCAATGTCTCGGATGAATCCTTTCGCGTGGATATGAATTTCCCGGGCACAACAATCGCCGTCCCGCAGTTGGAGCCTTTTGGCGCTTCGTTGATTTCCATCCCGCAATATCAGTAGTCTGTCAAGCAAAAAATGACGGCTGGTTATCCGTTGTTCCCCCCCTTGTTAAAGGGGGCTAGAGGGGATCGATACCCGTCAATAAATCGTTGACACAATGCTAGTATTGTGTCAAGCAAAAAATGACGGCTGGATTTCCGTTGTTCCCCCCCTTGTTAAGGGGGGCTAGGGGGGATCGATACCCGTCAATAAATCGTTGACACAGTGCTAGTTTGTCCCACTCAATTTACACGCTGTTCGTTTGAATCAGCCGTATAAACATACGCGCACATTCATTGATGTGCCGTGTTTTGGCGCGCCGCGTAATTGGAGAACCGACGTTCATTAAATTTTCCAAATACCAATGCCCCTTTAACAGGCCAATATACATAACGGCCGCTTTTGCAGGGTCTTTAATATGCAAACCGTGTTCTTTATCGAGTCGTTGCAGATAGGAGGATAAAAACTGTATCACACGTTGTGGGCCGTTTTTATAAAACAGTTCCGCCATTTTGGGATATTCGATCGATTCGGCAATCACCACGCGGGTGATATAAATGCATTCTGGATCCATCACCAAATCCAAAAACCGCTTGCCCAGTTCCTCCAAACACGGCTGAATCGGAGTCAGCGGAATCTCTTCGCCCTCTTCGATTTGGTACGAACGCACCTTATGGGAAATTACCTCGGCAAACAACTGCTCCTTATTGTTGAAATAAGAATAAATCGTTTGTTTGGATACATCCGCGTTCACCGCGATTTGATCCATCGAGGTATGCTGAAACCCCTGCCGGATAAACAACTCTCCCGAGGCTTGCAGGATTTGCCCGCGTTTATGCAGTTCTTTCGGACGGCCGCGCGTGTTGGTTTTACAATCTTTCATTTATCATACTGGACAGTCTATTATATTGAGTTATTATTTCCAAACCACTCAGTATGATAATTGTGGAATTCTGACTGTAAACCACGGCGGCAAAAACCGGTGAAAACAAACGGTTCAGAAAGAAGGGACTTGATGAAAAAGCGCATTCTTTCAATCATGATCATTACGACCGGCGTTGCATTGCTCATTGGCGTTGGATTGTTGACCGGAAAAGCCCAGCAAGACATCCGTGAGAACGATACCCCTCCGTTGATGGTGGAGGTGTTGAAAGCGAAGTTGGAGTCGTCATACACCATTCGGCATGAATTCATCGGCAAGGTGGAAAACCGCCGCCAAAGCGATGTGGGATTTGAACTGGCGGGGAAATTGACGGCACTTCATTTCGATGACGGCGACTCTGTAGCGAAGGACGCGCTTTTGGCCGCATTGGATATGGAACTGTTAGACGCGCGAAAGCAAGAGTTGGAATCCACCAAAAAGCAGATGGAAGCGGAAGTGGAATTGGCACGCCTGACCCGCAACCGCATGGAACAATCGGCAAAGCGAAGCGCGGTAACCCTGCAGCAGTATGATGAAGCTCAACAAGCCTATCTGGCAAAACAAGCCGCCCTGCAAGCGGTTGCAGCCCGGATTCGGCAAATCGATGTTCAACTCCAAAAAAGTAAACTCTATGCCCCGTTCCCGGCAATCGTACAAAAGCGGATGCACGATGAGGGCGAAGTGATTCAAGCCGGGGAGCCGGTCTTTCACTTGGTAGAAGACAAACGGTTTGAAGTGCGCGTCGGTGTCAATAACGATTGGCTGCCAAAAATCCAATCTCAAAACAAACACCAAATCCGCATCCAGGATGACATATATCCAGCGGTGGTCAAATCCATCCTCCCATTGCAGGAAGACTCAACCCGCACGGTGGATATTTTGTTTGAATTGCAACATTCGCCGCCCAACATTCGTCAAGGAAATTTGGCGGTACTCACCCTGCAAAAAGAAATCCCCACACAAGGCTTTTGGCTGCCCATACAATCTTTAACCGATAGTTCGCGCGGATTGTGGGCCTGTTATGTGGTGTTGGAAGAAGGCAATCAACAGATCGTGAAACGTCAAAACGTAACGCTGCTGCATCAACAAGCGGACGAAGTGTTTGTTTCCGGTAGCCTGCAAGACGGCGATTTAGTCGTTCGGAACGGCTTGCACCGTTTGGTGCCGAATCAGGCCGTGCGGGTTGAGTAGAGTATTGCGAAAGCGCAGGTGCCGAAGTGAAGCAATCCCAACAACCCACATTTTCTACGTTATTTTTCCGCAACCCGCATGTTTTGGTGTTGACCATGGTGGTGATAATAGTCTCCGGTCTGTCTTCCTACATTAACATCCCCCGCTTGGAAGACCCCCGCATCGTACACCGCAACCCGATTGTGTTGACCCAATACCCCGGCGCTTCGGCCAAACGGGTGGAAACACTTGTGACCGAACCCTTAGAAGATGCCCTGCAAGAAGTGGCGGAAATTAAGAACGTTGAATCCAATTCACAAGCGGG
>CAYVAZ010000033.1:16025-23239 GCA_964449065.1 uncultured bacterium | reverse complement strand
CTCTCTTCGCCCTCATCTCTTATCTTCTCCCAAAGGGAGAAGACGATAGACCTTGAGTTTAACTTAGACAATTTGCTCTATAGCAAAATCTTCTGTAGTCAATCATCATTTACGTATCTTCACTTGCTTAAACTCAGGATGGATTACGTACTACCAGCCCTATGGTGTTAGCCTTTCGCTATATCTCTCAACGCTTTATCTGAGGGTTCGGTGCTCGTCACCAACCACTGTCTTTAAGATAATAGACAAATTGATCCTTCAACCGTTTGGGATATGATACCAAAACGTATAATTGGCCGTTGTGAGTAGAGAATGATGAACAAATGATAATACAGATTCCCGCACTCATCATTCTGCAAACATCATGATTTCAAGGAGCCCTTCATGCAACTTAATGAATATCTCAATAACGCGTTTGACCTGATCAAACAGATCCCCGAAGCGCAAGTGAACGCCTTTATGGATGCCATCACCGAAGCCTATCAAGCGGACAAGCCCGTCTTTCTCATCGGCAACGGCGGCAGCGGGGCCAACGCTTCCCATATATGTGAAGACCTGGGAAAAGGCACCCTGCATGATTTTGAAAACCAAAAGCGCCTGAAGGTAATGAGCCTCACCGACAACACCCCCTACATCCTCGCGTGGGGGAACGATACCGACTACAGCCGTATCTTTGTCGAGCAACTCAAAAACTTCGCCGAACCCGGCGCGCTGCTGATCGCCATTAGCGGTTCCGGCAACAGCCCCAATGTGATTGCGGCTGTAGAATACGCCAAAGCCAACGGCATTAAAGTCTTCGGCTTTACCGGTTATGACGGCGGCAAACTCAAACCCATGTGCGACGCGTTTCTGCATGTACCCTCATTCAATATGGGATTGGTGGAATCGGTGCACATGATCTTTTTCCATTACATGCTGGAAGAACTTCACGAACGGTTTAAAACTCTGTCATGAAATACGCTCTTGGAATTGAAATCGGCGGGACCAAACTGCAAGCGGGTGTTGGACTGCGCGAGAACAAGTTGATGAGCACCGTGCGCGCGAATATCAATGCAGAACAAGGCGCTCAAGGCATTCAAAACCAACTGCCGGACTTATGCAACGAAGCCCTGCAAAAAGCCGAATGCACTTGGGACGACATCAGCGGTATAGGTGTAGGATTCGGCGGACCGGTTGATTCGCAAAAAGGGATCGTGATTACCTCGCATCAAGTCGAAGGCTGGGACCGCTTTCCGCTGCAGGATTGGATCGAAAACACCTTCAGCAAACCGGCCGTTATTCAAAACGACGCCAGCACCGCCGGCTATGCCGAAGCGCATCTGGGTGCCGGTAAAGGATGCAGCCGCGTATTTTACATAACCATTGGCAGCGGCATCGGCGGGGGATGGATCATCAACGGGAAGATCGATGAAGGGCAAGGATTTGGCGCCGCAGAAATCGGCCATTGCTGGGTTCCCGACCCGGATACCGGAGAGCCCGAACTGCTGGAGCACGTATGCTCGGGCTGGTCGATCGGGGGGCGCGCCCAACAAGCGCTGGAACTGGACGAAGAAGACTCCATTCTGCGCCAATGGTTTGAGGGCAGACTCGATCAAATCACCGCTAAAGATGTCTACAAAGCCGCCGAACAGGATGACGATTTCGCCACCGTGATTTTGGATGAAACCAGCAAGACGCTGGCGGTTGCTATTTGCAACATCATCGCGTTGCTGCACCCGCAAAAAATCATCATCGGCGGGGGCGTTTCCCTGATGGGCGACCTGTTCTGGAAACCGCTCATCAGCACGGTCGAATCCAACTGCTTCGAACCGTTCGCGGGCAAGTATGAAATCGTCCCCGCAGCGCTGGAAGAAGATGTGGTGGTCGCAGGTGCGGTGTTGTTGGGATTGAATCGATGAATGCACTATGCGTTCGGCATGGGGATGATTGATCTTCTCTTACTGATCATGTATTATGTTAATCGATGTTATGTTTGTTGAGTGCCTATGTCCGGCTAGGGAGAAGGAAGGATTTATACCAATGGCAATAAGAATGTTATTTTAAATCGAGTGAGCAGAGATGGTCATGGTGGGCTACGCTTCGCTTTGATCCCACCCTGCAGTTTCATGATCCCGTATGGTTGCGTGAAAGATCACTCACTTTTTATATGCAGCGTGGTATTAGCGGTTCTCGTTCTGAACCATCCCAAATGAAATGGGTATTAGCCACTCTCCCGCTCATCCGCATACACAAATGAATCGATGCCGGGATACCACGCGTTGGGCCCGAACCGGAAATAATGCCCTTTGGTGGGGTATAAAATCAAATTGGCATGAAACGCCGTCAGCGCAAAGATGAAAACTGTGGTGATGATCACCCAAGACAACACATGCTGCACCGTTCGCCGTTTTACATCCTGCTGCCAGGGATTTTCCGTCTTCGGCACCGGCAGCGGTTCCGGCGCGATCAACCCTCGAATTGTGAGGAAACAAGCAGCCATCCAACAAAGGATATTCAGCCATACGTTGTGGTTAAACACGGTGTTTTGAATCAGAAACAAAACAACCGTCATCCATACAAGCCCCAAACACAGCCACCGTCCCAGCATTTCATCCACAACCGGCAGCGCGGGAATCATCATATCCTTTTTTACCCAAAGAACCGCGGATAAAGTGAGCCACATTCCCAGCAACGCCAATGCAATCCAGCCCGCCAAATGCACATCGGCGGGAAAAAGAACGATCAGATTTTCTTGTGCCCAATCGGATAACACAACACGATAGACCACACTTCCGGTAAATACGAACACAACAGCCATGAACAAAGATGGTGACTTCCAGTGCATCTTCCGCGAATCGTGATTGTCAAACGATAGAAACGCCGCCGCATAACTTAGGGCAATACACAATCCCAAGCCATTGATCAATCCCTGCGCCAGCCACATAATTTGTTCCGAGGGATAAAGAGCGTTTTGGCAATACACATACAAGCGGAACGTATTCGCCATCGGGACCGCCAATGCCCCCCAAAACGCAGTCACGACTGTGAGAAACATGATCGAACGGAATTCCGGCAGTGAGTTGAATTTCCGGTTTCCAATCAAAGCCGCCAACAGCGCAATCAACACACCCAACAATCCCGCCCAGGCATCGCTTTGCGGCGGATTGAGGCGGTATCCGAAACCGCCAACAAATAGACTCACACCGGTGAACCAGCCAAAGACCATCAAACATGAAAGCAAAAATCCCAACGAAGAATTTTGGCGGGTCATAAAACGCATGCAACAATAACACAGCATAAGAACCGGCAGCAGCAAAGAAATACCATGAAATTGAAACCAAGCAAAAGCGTATAACAGCGCCCCCCCATTCGCGGGGTTTTCTTCATAGAAATAATGCCGCACCCAAATTTCCAATTGATCTTGCGGGGGGATATTGAAGAAAAGCAGAAGTTTGGTCAGCAGCCATAGTACGATAAACACAATCGCGGCCTGCCTGCAAGAACGCAAATCGTCCGGTTTTAGCAAAGCAGGCAACGCGGTAAAAAATCCGCCGACCCCCGCCCAGATCAATCCTACCAGACTTAATCCGGCGGTTCCGTACAGCATGTTCCACCAATACTGTGCCCCGGTGTTGGTATAGCCGGCCAAGTGCTGTAACGGCATCATGCCGCCCAGTCCCCAGCCGATAGCACCGAATAAAGCAAAATCGCGCCAGCGCTTCTGCCAATCTTCTCTGCCAAAACAGAGGGAAATGCAGAGACCGGCCAACGCCCCGGGCAATGCCGCGGCTTCCGGAAACGGACGGTTGCCGTATACCAGCCACCCCAATGCCATCGCCAACGCGCAAATCAAAATTGTGCTGATTGGTATGGAGGGATATTCCTGTTGATTCGCTTCGGTCATGTTGATTTCCCTAATGATGCGGGGGGCCGCAATGAATTTGAATAAAACGCTAATATAAATAACGCAAGAACAAAGGGGAACATCAAAAACACGCGGGAGGAAATTTCCGGGAAGACGGTTTGCAGGCGCTCGCCCATCGATACCAGCGTGCCGAAAACAACGCAAATCAGTATCAGCCGGCCCGGTTTCCATCCGCTGCTGATGAGAGCGGCCAAGGCAATAAAACCGCGTCCGTCAGTCATCCCCACGCTAAACTGGCTGATATCTCCAATTGAAAGTTGCGCGCCTCCAACGCCTGCCAAAATACCGCTAACTGTCACTCCAATATAGCGGTAAAGATTGACCCGAACCCCTGCTGATAAAGCAACGTGCGGGTCTTCGCCGCACGCCCGCAGCCGCAAACCAAACCGGGTGTAGTGATACAAATAAACAGCGGCTAGGGCCGTGAAGATCAGAAAAATATGCAAGGGGGATACCGGAAAGAGGAGTTTCGATATAAACGGTATATCTTCAAACCTTAGCATAGGAAACTTTGTTACTTCCGGCGAGTTGCCGCGGGCTTCGAAAATGCGGGAAAGCAGAAATCCCGTCAGACCAAACGCCAATAGATTGATCCCCATGCCGCTGATGATCTGATTGGCCTTCCACTGAAGAGTGATCCACGCGTGAAGCAGCCCCATCAAGCCGCCTGCCATCATCCCGAACAACAGTCCAACCCACGGGCTGCCGGATACAAACGACCCCGCCGCACCGGCAAAGGCCCCTGTCAGCATCATGCCTTCCAGCCCCACGTTGATGACACCGGACCGCTCGCTGCACAATCCACCCAAGGCCGCCCATAACAATGGTGCGGCAATAATCAAACCGGTATGCACAATACCGGGGAACTCAGATGAGAACCATTCAGACATGTTCACCTGCCGGTTTCTTCCGCAAAAAGACGGCAACGCATATTACCAACACGGCTTCTACCACAAACACGATTTCCTTGGGGATGCCCAGTTCCAATTGCAGCGCGCGGTCGGCGGAACGGATGGTGGCCAAAAACAACGCGCTTGGCAATACCGCCCACGGTTCGCATAGCGCCAAAAAGGCAACCGCGATTCCATCGAAACCCGTGCCGCCGTCAAAGCGTGCATAAAAAGTCTTATTGATTCCAGTTGTTTCAATCGCTCCAGCCAAGCCGGCACAAGCCCCGCCGGCCATCATCGCCATTTGCTGGATTTTGCCGATCGCGATCCCCGCGTATTGCGAGGCATCCGGATTTTCACCCACCGCGCGGATCGCGAACCCCTGCCAGGTAAAATAAAGAATGAAAGCGAGTAGCACAGCAGCCAATACGGCCAGAACAATACCGAAAGAGAGCGAAGCCGCCCGAATACTGACCAGCGCGGGCAATTCCGCCGAAGGCAAAATAAACGCGGTGCGGCTGGCGCCGGGTTCGGCCAGCAGCCAATTAAAGGTAAGTTCGTTCACCAAATAAAAGGCGGTGAAGTTGAGCAGAATCGTGCTAATAACTTCATGCGCTCCGCGCGCAGTCCGAAGCCATGCCGCGATCCAGGCCCATAAACTTCCCGCCAAAACCGCTGTAAGAATACAGAGCACAAGTTGAAAATAGCCGAGAAACGCAAGCGGCAGCGCGCCGACCGCGGCGGCTGTCATCGCCCCCACATACATCTGCCCTTCGCCGCCGATGTTAAACAAGCCCGCACGGTACGGGATCGCAACCGCCAAACCGGTCAATATAAGCAAGGCGCTTTTGTTGAGTACCGTGATGATATCACGGGGCGAAAGCCATGTGCTTTGCGCAATCACGGTAACAAACCGGATGGGCGAATAGCCGCATAGCCACAACCCAACCGCCAAAACCGCGAATGAAGCAAGCAGCGCGTAAACCAATGGAAGCAGTCTCGCCATCATAAACCGCCTCCGGTCATCGCGTATCCCAACGATTCTCGCGTCCATTCTTTAACGGAACGGGGCACTGAGAGTTTCCCCCGGTGCAATACCCCGATGCTATGGCAAAGCAGAAACAGTTCGGAAAGTTCCGATGAAAACAGCAAAACGCAAGCCCCGTTCTTGGCCGCTTCAATCAGCTGCTCATGTACAAAGCGTGAGGCACGGATATCCAAGCCGCGGGTGGGGTCGTAGGCAATGATCACTTTGGGATTGGCGGATAGTTCGCGCGCGATAATCAAACGCTGCTGATGCCCGCCGGACAAAGCGTTTGCCGCTTGTTTACAGGATGTTGCTTTTACCGAAAAATTTCGTAACAGCGAATCGGTCTTTGCTTGAATGGATGATGTATTTAAAAGGCTGCGGTTTTGCATGGATGAAGTGAGCCGGTTTAGCAAAACGTTTTCCCACAACGGAAAATCAGCCAGCAATCCATAACATCTCCGGTCTTGCGGGATGAACGTTATGCCCAATTGTTTTCTTCGGTATACATCCAATTGCTGGATGGGCTTATCTTCTAAGACAATCGAACCGCGTTCTATTTTGTGAATGCCGACCAGAGATTTGATGAGCGTATCCTGCCCGTTCCCCGCCACACCCGCAATCCCCACAATCTCGGATTCATGCAAAGTGAGAGAAATGTCTTCAATCGGTGGATTCCCTTCTGCACGCAGGGTTTCTACCACACAAAGCGGTCTTCCGGTAGAAGGCAGAGCATACTCTTCCGTTGGGTTCATGTCTCCAACAACGGCGGAGGCAATTTTGTTTTGATCGAAATGCTCGCGGTCTTGTTGAAAGACCAATTTCCCCATTCTTAAAACAGATGCCGTATCCGCGACCTGCACTACTTCATTCATCCGGTGGGTGATAAAGATCACCGCCATGCCTTGATCACGCAAATGCTGCATAGTCCGCAAAAAGGCCTTGATCTCATGCGTCACCAAGGCGGCGGTCGGTTCATCGAATATGATGACGCGGGGATTGCGGCTCATTGCCTTTACGATTTCCACCCGCTGCTGGATCCCCACCGGCAAATCGCCTAGCTGTTTGTGCAGGGGAAGTTCCAAATGATACCGCTTTGCCAGCGATAGAAAGTATCCTTCAGCAATTGGTTTATTCATACCGGCCCAGGCGGTATGCTCTTGCCCCAGCATCAAATTTTCCAGCACCGTGAAATCTTGAATGAGAGACAAATGCTGCTGCACCATGGCAATGCCGTTGCGGATGGCATCATGGGGATGATAAAATTTTGCGTCTTGATCATTCAGTAAGATGGAGCCGCTATCCGGCTGCAGCAATCCATACAAGATAGAAACCAGGGTGGATTTCCCCGCCCCGTTTTCGCCCAGCAACGCGTGAATGTGGTTGGATTGAA
>CAYVAZ010000033.1:0-15925 GCA_964449065.1 uncultured bacterium | reverse complement strand
GTATCGGGAACATCGATTTCCCCGTTGATCACCATCTGCTTGGCTTTATCAACCGCCTTGAACGCATCGTCCGGTATCAGGTGTTTGGTGTATTGCATATCGGTTAAGCTGATGTAGCCGTCTTCCAGCCCCACATCAAAGACACCGTATTCGATATTCTGATTATAGGCCGCAACAATTTGATCGGAGATCACTCTGTCCATCCGTTTGAGCACGCTGGTGAGCACCTTTCCCGGTTCCAGATCATCTTGGTTGATGTCACCGCCGATGGCAAAGCGGCCTTCCGGGGCGTCGCGAATGGCTTCGATCACGCCCAAACCGCTGTTGCCGGCGAGTTGAAAAATAACATCCGCGTTTTGGTTCAGCAGCGTTTGTGCCAGCGATTTCGCTTTGACGGGATCGTTAAAACTGCCGATGGTGCTGGAGAGCACTTTCATATTCTTATGGCCGCAAAGCGGCATTTTGGCGCCGGCCCGGTATCCCGATGCAAACGATTCCACCGGTGGAATATCCATCCCCGGCATGACCGCGATGATTCCGGTTTGGGTCACATACGAGGCTAATATCGCCGCGAGAAAACCGCCTTCATTCGCGCGGAAGGTAAAACTGGCGACATTGCCGGCTTCAATTTCCCCATCGATAAATACAAACGATGTATCCGGGTAATGCGGGGCTATTTCTTTCACGTTATCCAATATCAAAAAGCCCAACGCCACCACCACATCGGCTTTTTCGGCGGCAAGGGTAAGGTTATCGTTGTAATCGGTCTGCTCCCGCGATTCCACCACCTTGATGGAAATCTCCACTCCCTGTTCCTTTAAACGCTGCCGCGCGTCTTGGCACCCCATCCACCCCGCATCGTTAAAGCCTTTGTCGCCCAACCCGCCGATATCGGTGATCATGATGACGGAAAACATGTCTTCAGACGGAGAATCGGTTTGATTTGTGCAGGAGACAAAAGCGGTAAGCAGTACGATTGATAAAAGCAAAAGACGAAATCGTTTCAACATATTGCCTCACTTGTTTCGCTAAAAACGACTTATTGTAAATGAAAACCCAATCCTTGCGAAGATGGGGAGATTTCCTTACAATTTAGTTGTATCTTATGGTTAAGGCATAGCATCATGAACGTTTACGTTTACTTTTTCCCATTATTCGTTATTGCAGGAATCCTTGCTGTGGGCTGCGCCACCGTCCCGCATGATGATATGTCACAAACCATAGGCCACCCGAATTTTGAGCAGTTGTGTTCGAAATGTCATACGCTCGACCGGGTACATAAAGTTCATCAATTGATGAGCCAAGAACAAATGCGCATGATTGTCATGGAAATGTCAAAAAAAGAAGATTCCGGCATTGAGGCCAACGTGGTAGATCGAATCGTGAATGAGATGTATTAGGGGCAGTGGTCAGAGATAAGAGTTTAGAGAATAGTATATTGCTTTATTGTTTCAATGCGCATAAATTAGGAAACTCTAACACGCTTAAACATACATTGGCTTTATTCGCGGTGATTCGCGTCCATTCGCGGTTAAATAACATCAATTCATCAACAGAAAATCCATCCATTTAAAACTTATACTTCACACTGGTTTGTACTCGAAAACTGTCGCCTTCATCCAAACCGATATATTCGGTTTTCCAGTATGAAAATTCCAATCCCATTTGCAGGGCCTGATTCATTTGCCAAATCGAATTGGCAAAATAAGATTCGTTTTGTGAACGCCCCCCGCCGTTCAAATCGCCGTTTTCAGGGTTATCCAGTGTCGCGCCGATATTGTATCTTACATCATACCAAGGCCCCATCGTTAAAGCGGCCCATCCACCCCAGGCACCCACTTCTTCCAGTGTAAGAGGATTTACACCTTGGTTAATACCGCCAACGTAGGTATCCAAATTCTCACCCACCCACCATTCGGATGTGACTTTGTATTTATCATAAATAGGAAGAGTAAGATCCAGGTTGGCCGACCAGGTATCCAAATCGTGGTGGTTCCCGAAAACATCAAAGTCGTATTCTTCTTGCCCCCAATGGCCGGACAGGCCGATAGTCGCCGGAGAATCCAGCCACAGCGGAGACGTATAAGCAATTCTTCCCTGCAAAGTGGGGAACCCGGCATCCTCTCCGGTGTCTCCAGGATCAAATCCGGTCAAGTCACCAATGGTGCGGCTAAACCCGCCCACCGCGGTAAATTTCGTATCCTCCTGTATATTCCAGTTTTTGGTCACACGAAACTGCGCCCGCCGAAAGCCGATGTTGCCTACCCAAAACCCGGTGGTAAAGTTCACCGTTGGCGGGAACAAGGGAGAAAAAATATCATACGTCTGTCCCGCTAAGAACGAGAGATCGTATTGCGGGTAGTGCAGCTGCACAAAGCCGTGCCGCAAGCGAAACCGCGGTTTGTTGTCATCGCCGCCGCCGAAGAAATCGCCTTCCACCAACCCGGTGGTTTGGGCGGCATAAAAATCCGGCCCGGTAATTCTCATCCCCAGGCGGGTACGGCTGCCGGTGGTGTTGAATTGATCGTCACCGGAATTGGTGGTTTCCGGCAGCACCCAGCGGCTGAAGTTGCCCTGGTTCGTGCGTGAATCATCATACGAAGCATCCCACTGCAAGCGGCCGTAGATATCGATGGGGTAATCCGATGTGACTTTGGGCGCGGAAAAAAGACCGTCATGAGGCGATTTGATTTCCGTGGTTGGGACGGCTTCTTTCTCTAAAGGGGTTTCCGGTGAAAGAGACTCTATTGTTGGAGCGGCTGGCTTCGTGTCTTCTATGGATAGTTGCTTCTTGAGTTCGGCGTTTTGGTTTTCTAAATCTGTCACGCGCTGCTGTAAGTTTTGAATTTGCTCTTGCATCTGTTGCAAGAGTTCACCGGTGCTTTGCGCCAAGGATTGCACCGAAGAATGTGCCGGAGAAAAGACGCCCAACACTCCAATAATAACCATTTGAATTACACGCTTCATAAAACCACAATCCAACACGATACAGGATAAAGATCTCATGAATTGTAACCAGAACAGAAAAAAGTAAAGTGCAAATTTTGGTGAAGATCGTATCAGTGCTTTGTTTGAAATGAGTTTGTTTTATACTGTTTTGATTTACATACGGTATTCGCGTTCATGATAATTGACAAACAAGTGAAATCATTCATTTTAAATTGACAATAGTATTATTCGCGTTGAATCGCGCGCATTCTCGGTTCACCCTTTCGCGTTACTTTAAATGCTTATGAAAAGAGAATCATGAATCAGCCCACGTTTCAATACGATCCCAGCGGCCATTCCAAACAACTCTACCACAGCCGCCACCGCGTGATGAACTGGGTGCACGCCGCGCATATCAATGAGGCGGTGCGTTTGGCGAATTTAGACGGCAGCCAACGCTTTTTGGACGCGGGATGCTCGGATGGCGAGTTGATCGTTCGGGCAAACGGGCGGTATTCCATTGCCGTCGGCGCCGATCACAACATCGAAGCGCTCAAAACACTCAAACAACGCTTGGCGGATGACGGTAACCTCATCGCCCTGCAAGGCGATGTCTGTAGAATGCCCTTCCCGGATCAATCCTTCGATACCATTTGTTGTTTGGAAACCTTGGAGCATGTATACGATATGCCCGGCGCGATTGCGGAATTCAAGCGCATCCTGGCGGATGACGGCACGTTGATTGTTTCGGTTCCGATTGAGCTGGGGCTTCCGGTTTTGCTCAAGCAAGGAGTTTCGAACCTCTGTTTCGGCGGGTACAGAGGCAAATATTCCTGGACGGAAATTTGGCATGCCGCCACCGGGCGGATGGATAAGATCAAGCGTGAGAGTTTGTCGTCGCACAAGGGTTTCGATTTCCGCACTGTAAGAGATGAACTCAAAAAGCACTTCAAACATATCACACAAGCCGGTCTGCCAATGAAATGGCTTGGATCGCTGCTTAACACACAGGTCATATTCACGGCAAGAGAGAAACAATAAAATCCGGTAACAGGTCAGCGATATGAAGTGCCTATTCAAAAAATCGAATCGATTTTCTCATTCCTCCCCCAATGCAATGGGGGAGGCTAGGTGGGGGTTAAACGCTCAGTGCTTCAAACCCTCCCCTAACCCCTCTCACCTTTGGGAGGGGGAATTTCTCTTCAAGCGGCTGACCTATTACAAAATCCGGTCACTCCATATTTTTGATCATAAGAAAATACAGTACAATTCAGAACATCGCATCTAATGATAGTAAGGACACAACATGGCAGATACATTCGCGTATGATTTGGTGAAATTTTTACGGGTCATCTACCTCAAACGCTGGTTCATCTTTAAAGGGGCGGTGGGAGCCGGTATTGTGGCAATGATCGTCTCATTGGTTTGGCCGGAGACCTGGCGTGCCAACAGCGGGGTGACCATCTCCACCCCGGCATATAAAACCAACCTCAAAATCGCAGATCAGCAAGGCTTCGATGTAAACTGGTACAACAGCATCTTAACCTCAGACCGCCTCTACCGCGAAATTTTAGACACCTTCCAATGGCTGCACGGCTCCATCCATACCCTTTTGGATACCGATGCCATCAACCGCTTAAAAGAGAATTTGGCGGAAAAAGCCGCAACGCTAACCGATTATCAATTGATCGAAAACACCAACTTGAGAGTATTATCGGAACTGCTGCTTTCCGGTGAAGAAAAAGATGACTTGATGTA
This sequence comes from uncultured bacterium, assembly GCA_964449065.1. Taxonomy (GTDB): domain Bacteria; phylum Hinthialibacterota; class Hinthialibacteria; order Hinthialibacterales; family Hinthialibacteraceae; genus CAYVAZ01. The sequence goes on along the minus strand of CAYVAZ010000033.1, from coordinate 11,239 downwards.
CCAAACCCGCATCTCCATCCTCGGCCATCTAAGCGGTGAAGGAATTGAAACCATTTATCACGAAGACATCGATGACTATGAAGATTGGACCGTTCACGATTTGCGGCAAAATCTTTCCACCCACATTGCCGTCTTGGTGGACACCAACCTGGAAAAAGAGTTTTCCAAAACCATCAGCATCGCGGCCGAAGCCGGATCCGCGGTCGAAGCCAAAATGCTGGCCAATGTATGGCTGAACCTGTTCCAAGCCCGGGCGGAACAAACCGTACGCGGTATTTTTAATAAAGAAGTATCACTGCAAAAGCAGCGCAACCAAATCGCCGAAGAAGCCTTAAACAAAGCCGAAGCCGCATTGGCGGATTTTGATAAGCAAAACGCGATTGAACGCATCCGCGCGGAAATCGAAGCGAAACACATTTTGCTGTATGGCGTCACACAAAAAACGCAGCGCTCCACCATATCCGAAGAAGCCTTTGATGTGGCTGACGAGACCAAACCGTTCGTGAATCAAAAAACCATCGCTACCGAAACCACCCTGTTTTCGCCCACGGCAAAATACGATGAGGCGCTCATCCCGCAAAAAAACGCTCTCGAACAAGACATCACACGGCTGCAGCAGGGTGAGGGCAATGCGGAAGAACTTCAACTCCACCAACGCGAACTAAACGCTGTCAACCAACAGATTCAAAAAGTCGCCGCCAGCATCAATACGCTTAATCAAACGCTGGTCGAAAAAGAAAACGAACGCAGCGCGTTGGTGCGCAACGTTGCTCAAGCGAAACAACAGTGGGAAGAAATCCAACCGCTGTGGCGCGAAGCGATGATGCTGGACAGCGGAGGGTTTGACGAGCAATTATCCGATGCCTCCATCGGCCGCGCCATCAAGCCCGATAAACGCGTGTTCCCCCGCCGTTCATTGATGACCGTCCTGGGCGGATTGCTAGGGCTTATTTTGTTCACCGGACTCGCCTTCTTCCAAGATATCTGGGCCGAAGTCACACGCCCGGTTGAAGACGAAACCAACGCCGAACTGGAATCGTGAAACCTGCAATTGCCTTTCATATCTGTGGATTGATTACCGCCTGCGGATGCGGGTGGATGACATGGTGCTCGTATTGGATTGATCCCACCGCCGTTGCCTATGAAGTGTATTTATTGTTAACCGTTTTGGGCATCATGGCAGTCGCGTATGCAGTTGCGGCTTATGGCATCCGCAACCAATGGATTTCCCGACACACACGTTGGGTCATTCTGTGGGCAATCCTGTTTCGTATCGTTCTTTTTCCAAGCAATCCCATCTTAGAAACCGATTGGAACCGCTACCTGTGGGATGGCTTTGTGACATCGCAGGGTATGAATCCCTACCAATACCCGCCATCGCTGTTTTTAGACAGCAACGAAACAAAAAACTTACCGGTAGATGAACGCGAAGAAGTATACGAAGTTCTCGACAAAGTTCGTTATGATGAACAACGCTTTTACATCTTAAACGATATCAACAATGCAACTGTAAACACCATTTACCCACCATTCACACAGATGCTGTTTATGGCGGCTTCGCTCACTCAACCGTTTTCGCTGATGGTTTGGCGCGGCGTCATTCTCATCTTTGACGGCCTTTTGATATACAGCATCATCAAACTGCTGTGCTTGTGGAACAAAAATCCCGCCCTGGTCATCTTCTATGCCTGGTCGCCTCTTGTATTGAAGGAGTATATTAACACCACGCATTTCGATGGGATTGCGCTCTCACTGTTCTTTCTAGGCGTATTGATGTGGGGCAAAAAACAATCGTTTCTTTCCGCGATCATTTGGCCGGCCTCGGTCTTAACGAAATACTTCACCTTTCCGCTGCTCTTTTTCTGGATCAAACTTCCACAATGGAAAGTATGGGGCGTCTTTGTGACCGCCTGCATCCTCATCAGCGCGCCGTTTGTGCAATGGCGCGAAGAAAGTTATGCCGGGTACGCCCACTTCACCCAACGGTGGGAAAGCAACAGCAGTTTGGTCTCGGCAATGGAATGGGGATACGAATCCATCGGCATCCCCGCTTGGAACCAAGGCAGCGTCATGGCCGAATGGGCGGGGGTGCCCTTCACCTTCGATGCATTCTTTATGGCGAAACTATCAGGTGTGTTAATCGTGGGCTGCGTGTTTCTGTTTTTATTGCTTCAAATCCACCGAAAACCGGAAACGGATGATCAAACAAAACTCAAGTACGCTTTTTTCTTAATCGGCACAATTCTCCTATGCAGCCCGGTTGCCAATCCCTGGTATATCGCATGGGTTACCCCATTTTTGTGTTTCTTTCCCTGCGTCTCCTGGTTTTATCTTTCGTTGGCTTGTTTTGTCTATTACTTGTTCTTCACCGGCGAGCAGTTTGTATACCCCCCATGGGTGCGGCAATTCGAATATGTCCCGTTTTTCTTGATTCTTCTCTATGAATCGTACCGAACCGTTTTGCGAAAATCGTGAAACAACATGGTCGTTGGCTCGACATTTCGTGCAATTCTTGTTTGAATAAAAAAATCAAAATGATATGAAACGGGTATATCGATGTTTATCCAAAAAAACTGTACGAATAAAATGCTATTACTTACTATTTTTTGTACGGTAATAGCAAATCTCACTCTTTCAGATGAACAAAAGCAGCTGGCCTTTCCTGGTGCCGAAGGCTTCGGTGCTTATTCAAAAGGCGGGCGCGGCGGGCAGGTGATTCATGTCACCAATTTGGATGACAAAGGCCCCGGCAGCCTGCGCTGGGCGGTCGAGCAAGAAGGCCCCCGCACGGTGGTGTTTGAAATTTCAGGCACAATCGAGCTGAAGAACACTCTGTCAATCGAAAATCCCTACATCACAATCGCGGGACAAACCGCTCCCGGCGACGGCATCTGCATACGCAATGACGGCCTCGTGATCAAAACCCATGATGTCATCATCCGCTACCTGCGCTGCCGTCTCGGTGATCAAGGCGATGATGGAGACGCCGTCAGCATCAGCGAAGGCGCTAACATCATCCTCGATCATTGTTCCGCCGGTTGGAGCCTGGATGAAACCCTATCGGCTTCCACAGACGAACCGACTTTGACCAACGTTACCGTGCAATGGTGCTTCATCACCGAAGCCCTTAACCCCGAAAACCACGGCTATGGTTCTCTCATCCGCGGCACAGGCGGCGCGAAATACAGCTTTCATCACAATCTATATGCCCACAACCGCGGCCGCAATCCCCGCCCCGGCAACTACGACCGCAATCCCCATGATGAAGACCCTGACGGCCTTCTGCTCGATTTCCGCAACAACGTCATCTACAATTGGGGCGGCGGCTATGCCGGGTATAACGCCGATCAAGAAAGCGTAACGTTCTTAAATTATGTCGGAAATTTTCTGATCCCCGGCCCCAATTCCGAAGACAAAGGCAAAGCCTACCGCACCGGCTCTCCCTACAATAAATCATTCTTCGCAGGCAACATTTACAATTATCAAATACTGGAAAATCAATGGGATTTGGTTCTTTTTGACGAGGACTGGTCTGATGATATCATTCGCGAATACAAACAAAACCAGCCATTCGAGACCGGACCAATAAAAGATGAAGACGCTTGGACTGCTTATGCACGGGTCATGGCAGCAGGCGGCGCAAGCCTCCCTACCCGCGATGCCAACGACACCCGCGTCGTAAACGAAGTCCAAACCCGCACGGGCCAGATCATTAACAGCCAAGAAGAAGTCGGCGGCTGGCCGCAACTCGATTCCACCCCGGCGCCTACCGATTCCGACCGCGACGGCATGCCCGATCTGTGGGAAGCGGAACACGGATTGAACCCAAGTGATCCGGGTGATGGCAATAAGGATCAAAACGGGGATGGATATACCAATTTGGAAGACTATTTGAACGGTTTATGTAAATGTAATAGGTCAGCCACTTGAAGAGAAATTCCCCTTCCCAAAGGTGTGAGGGGTTAGGGGAGGGTTTGAAGCACTGAGCGTTTAACCGCCACCTAGCCTCCCCCATTGCATTGGGGGAGGAAAGAGAAAATCTATTCGATTTTTTAATATGCACTTCATATCGCTGACCTGTTACATGTAAATAATATTGTTTTGAAAACTATCATTTCATGGTGATCTTATATTTTTATAACGCGCTAACTTTATTATGTTTATGTCTAACTTACCGCTTCAAGCGAAATAACAATTCAATCCGTCTTTCGAACCAATATTTTTAAGTTATTAAAAATCAATTGCTTAATTGCAACTTTATCCCTTGAACTTTCACGTTAATTCTGAAATTATATGTTAATAGCATATTAAAAATATGCTAAATTTCTTAATATTTGGGAGGCTTTAGTATGAAGAATGTAGTTTTAACCAGTGCGGCCAGCTTGCTCATCGCATCAGGAGCATTGGCGCAATCGCCCGTCAGCGATAATTTCAACGACGGATTGGGTTCACAATGGACAGTTGAGGTCATCGGTTCCGGCCCTGCCAAAGGGGACTTTGAATCGGCGGAAGGCGGTGCGGAGGTTATTGATGGTCAACTGCACATTACCAACAACGGTTGGGATGTGTGGGAAGATGACGACGGAATGACGTTCGTCTATCAGGAAGTCACCGGCGATTTCGATGTGGTACTGCATGTCATCAGTTTTGACGGCAATTTGGATGGCGACCCTGATGCCGCCAACAATACCCCACCGAACGGCGGCAATGAGTGGGAAAAAGCCGGGATCGTGTTCCGGCAAGGGCTTACCGAATTCGCACCTTATGTGGGTTCACAAATTTCCCGTTCTCATGGTTTGCGGGCGCAATTCCGGTTAAATTTTGGTGATGGCACAGACCGCGCACGCCGCGGCGATGACGGCAGCGGCCCCAAAGCCGGCTGGTGGACCCGTTTGGTACGTACCGGTGATGTGTTCCAAATTTTAACCGCTGAAAGCGCGGAAGGTCCCTGGCTGGAGCCGGATGATAACCTGGACCGGGGTTTGCCGGATAACACTCTTGTTATCAATGATGATGATTCGTTAGATCCACCGGTATTGGGTGTGTTCTACACTCCTCACTCCACCGATAACACTGAGGTATTAACAGGAACAGGTATCGTCGATAGTTTCTTTAACTTCGATGAAATCCCTGCCGATACAGCGGTGGTAAATTGGGAAATCATGAATTAAGTTCTTGTATCTTATTTCTTTTCTTTTTAAAAGCGGTGGAGAAATCCACCGCTTTTTTTTTACACTGATTTTTATCCTAATTCATTTGAAAATCCAATAAAATCATGTTAATTTAAATGCAATATTTGATTTTTTTGAACTATTTATGCAAGTATCGCTTTGGGGAGTTTTTGTTTGATGACAGTTAACCGATTGTGCATAATTGTTTTCGCATTGATCTTATCTACGAATACGGATTTGAATGCACGACAGAATACTGATGATCTGAATGGTATTTCTGGAAACAAAACCGGCCGGTTTGTGACCGAATATTGTGTCTTTTGCCATAACCAGCAGCAAAAAACCGCCGGTTTGGATTTGGAATCCATTGAGACAAATGCTATCGGCCAAAATCCTCATGCATGGGAAAGCGTCGTCCACAAATTGCGCGGGCGGCAAATGCCTCCATCGAACATGCTTAGGCCCAGCGAAGAAGAATACGAAGCGATCATAAACTATCTCACCGCAAAATTAGATCAACACGCCGCCAAACACCCCAATCCCGGGCGGACCGAAACCTTCCGCCGCTTAAACCGCACCGAATATAAAAATGCCATCCGCGATTTGCTGGCTTTGGATATCGATGTTATAGAATTACTTCCCCACGATGAAGCCAGCCACGGGTTCGATAATATCACTGTGGGCGAATTGTCCCCCACTTTATTAGACCGTTACATTTCCGCCGCGCAAAAAATCAGCCGCTTGGCGGTTGGAACCGTGAACTCTCCGCAGGGAGAAACCATCCGCATTCGCCCTGACCTTACGCAGGAAGAACATGTGGAGGGATTACCGTATGGCACAAGGGGAGGTGTTTTGCTCACCCACAATTTCCCGCGCGATGGCGAATATGAAATCAGCGTTCGACTCAGCCGCGACCGCAACGAAAGCGTGGAAGGATTGCATGAACCGCATCAGTTGGAAATTTTGCTGGACAATCAACGCGTAAAGATGTTTAAAGTTAAACCGCCATCCGGTAAAAAAAGCCATGCTGAGGTGGATCAACACCTTCATGTCCGCGTTCCGGTAACCGCAGGCCCTCATGATCTCGGTGTTACTTTCATCAAAAAGCCGTCTTCATTATTAGAGACCGAACGTCAGCCCTTTGATGCCCACTTTAACTTTCACCGCCACCCGCGCATTTCCCCCGCAGTGTATCAAGTCTCTATCAATGGGCCCTACAACGCGCAAGGGCCGGGCAGCACCCCCAGCCGGAATGCGGTATTTATCTGCTATCCAAACTCACCGGATGAGTATGATCACTGCGCTGAAACCATTCTCTCCAATCTGATGAGAAAGGCATACCGCAGACCGGTTACCGACACCGATTTGGTAAAACCGATGGAGTTTTTTCAAACCGGAAAATCCGAAGGGGGATTTGAAGCGGGGGTCGAACGGGCGTTAAGTTCGATTTTGGTCAGCCCCCAATTTCTCTTCCGTATTGAATTTGCACCGGATGAAGTTAAGCCGGATGAAGTTTATACAGTCAGCAGTTTTGATTTAGCATCACGCTTATCATTCTTTTTATGGAGCAGCATTCCCGATGAGGAGTTGTTTTCGCTTGCTGAACGCGGTGTATTGCACAATGAATCCGTATTGCAAGAACAAGTCCTGCGGATGCTGAAGGATCCCAAATCCCAATCGCTGGTAACCAATTTTGCCGGGCAGTGGCTCTATCTCCGCAATTTAGAATCCACCACACCGGATTTGCGCTTGTTCCCCAATTTTGATGACAACCTGCGGCAAGCGTTTCGCAAAGAGACCGAGTTGTTTTTTGAAAGCGTTTTGCGGGAAGACCGTAGCGTGATCGATTTGATTGATGCGGATTATACATACTTAAATGAACGTCTGGCGCGGCATTACGATATTCCACACATATATGGAAGCCGTTTTCGCCGGGTGAAATTGGAGGATGGCCACCACCGTGGAGGACTGCTGCGGCAGGGCAGCATTTTAACGGTAACCTCTTACGCGACCCGCACCTCGCCGGTGATTCGCGGCCATTGGGTTTTAGAAAACATGCTCGGGACGCCGCCTCCCCCACCCCCGCCGGATGTCCCGGCGCTGGAAGAAAATACCGTCTCCGCATCGCTGCCCATTCGCGAACGGCTGCTGGCCCACCGCGAAAATCCCGCCTGCGCCAGCTGCCATGATGTCATGGACCCGTTGGGGTTTGCTTTGGAAAATTTTGACGCGGTTGGGCGGTGGCGTACTGTGGAATATGGAGAGCCTATCGACGCATCCGGAGAATTCTTTGACGGCAGCCCCTTTGAGAACATCGATGAATTAGAAACCATTCTCTTGCAGCACCAAGATATGTTCGCCGGCACCCTGGTTGAAAAATTATTAACGTTTGCATTGGGCCGTGGGATCGAGTATTATGACTATCCGGCAATTCGCCAAATTGTCCGGAATGCGAAAGACGATGAGTATAAATTTTCTTCACTGATATTGGGGATTGTAAAAAGTACACCGTTTCAAATGAGGAGTGCACCATGATTATTTCGAAAAAGGCTTTGCCACGACGCACATTTTTAAAGGGCATGGGCGTATCGCTTTCGCTGCCGTTATTGGATGCCATGATTCCCTCGATGACCGCGGAAGCCAAAACCGCCGCCAACCCGTCTAACCTTCGCCGCTTGGGATTTGTCTATATGCCGATGGGCTGCGACCACACCCGCTGGAATTTGGGAAACACGAAAACATTGGATCAACTCTCCCCCATTCTCAGCCCGCTGGAATCTGTTAAAGGACATATCAATGTCCTCTCTAATATGGAACTGCAAAACGCCTATCCCGGCACCCATGCAACCTCGAACTCAGCTTTCTTAAGCGCCGCCAAAGCCAAGATGACGGAAAGCACGGATTATTACTTAGGTACAACTGTCGATCAAATCGCCGCAAAGAATATCGGACAGGAAACACAACTACCGTCGCTTGAAATGGCAATGGATTTATTGCAAACCGTCGGGCAATGCGACAACGGCTATGCCTGCGTGTATCACAACAACTTGTCCTGGTCGTCACCCACAACACCGCTGCCCGCCGAAGCGCATCCGCGCCTTGTGTTTGAAAAACTGTTTGGTGAAGGCGGCACACCGGAAGAACGCCGCGCCAATTTAAAGAAAAAAGCCAGCCTGCTCGATTGGATAACGGAAGATATCGCCAAACTCAAAACCAAACTTAGCCCCAAAGACCGCAGCAAAGTGAACCAATATTTGGATTCCATCCGCGAAGTGGAACGGCGGATTCAAAAAGCCGAGCGCGATGCCAAAGAGAATCCCGTACCGGATGTCGAACGGCCCATGGGGGTTCCTGCCAGCTATGAAGAGCACGCCAAACTCATGTTTGATTTACAGATTTTGGCCATGCAGGGCGATATCACCCGCGTGATCACTTTTCAACTCGCGCGAGAAACAAGTGGAAGAACCTATCCGGAAATCGGGGTTCCCGATCCGCACCACCCGCTGTCCCATCACGGCGGAGATGAAGAAAAAATCGCGCGGATGGCAAAGATTAACCAATTTCATGTATCGCTCTTCGCCTATTTCATAGAGAAAATGAAAAACACGCCGGAAGGAAACGGTTCCCTGCTGGATCATTCGCTTTATCTTTACGGCAGCGGCATGGGCAACCCAAATGTGCATGACCACATCAACCTGCCCATCATCGTCGCCGGCAGTTCCGCGGGAATGATCAAAGGCGGACGGCACATCGAGTACGAAAAACCGCAGCCATTGGCAAACCTGCATTTAACCCTATTGGATAAAGTAGGAGTCAAACTCGATTCATTCGCGGACAGCACCGGAACGGTTCGGGAGTTTTATGATTCACCGGTATCCATGTAAACGAGTATTTATGATGAAATGCATAAGCCGCTTACTATTATTGTTTTTGCTGTGCTCTTACAGCTTGCAGGCCAGGAGTGGTAACACGCTTGCAGACGCAATCCAATCGCAAGAGTTTGAAAAAGCCCGGACACTGCTTTCAGACCAAACCAACATCAACGAACCGCAAGCCGACGGAATGACCGCCCTGCACTGGGCGGTTCATCACAACCACCACGAAACCACAAAGCAATTGGTTGATGCAGGCGCCAACGTCAATATCACGAACCGCTATGGCGTGACACCTTTGTACTTTGCCTGTTTAAACGGAAACGGGGAGATTGTTGAATTACTGCTTAAAGCAGGCGCCAATCCCAACGCATCTCTCTATGGTGGAGAAACACTATTAATGACCGCCGCCCGCACCGGAAAAGTCGAACCTATAGAGTTGCTGCTTGAGTATGGCGCCAACATAGACGGGACCGACCGCAAAAACCAATCCGCAATCATGTGGGCCGCGGCAGAAGGACACAACGAGGTTGTGAAATTTCTTATTGAGAAGGGTGCGGATTTTGACGACGCGCTGGATTCCGGCTTTACCCCTTTCTTCTTTGCCGTACGTGAAGGCCATACCGAAGTCGTAAATACGCTGCTTGATGCAGGGATCGATGTTAATGATACCATGGATGTCGAGCGGCGTTCCGGAGATTCACCGGACAAAGGAACCAGCCCGCTGATTTTAGCGGTTGAGAACGGCCACTTTGAATTGGCGATAGAATTGGTCAAAGCCGGGGCGGACCCGAACGATCAACGCGCAGGATATACCCCCTTACACAACATTACGTGGGTACGCAAACCGGACCGCGGTGATAACGGCGATCCATCTCCGATCGGTTCGGGGAAATTGAGCAGCCTGCAATTTGTTGAGCAGATCGTTGCCTTGGGCGCCGATGTCAACGCGCGGTTAAACGAAGGCGGGGCGGGAAAAGGAAGACTCGTCAAAGAAGGGATGACTCCATTTTTTATGGCTGCCGATACGGCGGATATCCCTCTCATGAAATTGCTGCTGGATTTAGGCGCGAACCCGCATATCCCCAACGCGAGGCAAACAACGCCGTTGATGGCGGCAGTCGGTTTGGGCACTTTCGCCCCCACCGAAGAAGCCGGCACGGAAGAGGAAGCCCTGGAAGCCGTTAGGATGATTTTAGACTTAGGCGCGGATATGAACCACGTGAATGATATCGGCGAAACCACGATGCACGGCGCCGCGTATGCCAGTTTCCCAAAAATGGTCCGCTTTCTGGATCAAAACGGTGCCGATATCCGCGTTTGGAATAAACCAAATAAATACGGCTGGACTCCCTGGCACATCGCCAAGGGCTACCGCGTCGGCAATTTTAAACCCTCGTTCGAAACGATTGACGCCCTTCGTGAAGTCATGATCAAAAACGGCGTCACCCCGGATGAAAACGCCAAACCCAAGCGGATGGAAATTTATTAGAGCGTTTCAGAGTTGAATAGCCGGGTAGCACCGGCTTCCAGCCGGTATATGGATGTACACGTTGTACCTCTACGCAAACCTGAATTGCTCTAAATTTCCTATTTTTTACTATCTACATTCAGAATTTGTAATACCGTTTCTATTTTGGATTGTAGAGCAAGCGCGGCGATAAGCCTCAGCGACAGAAAGACTTAGTGTTATTCAAACCCGGTGATCCAATTTAACTATGGTATTTAATAATTCGGTATGTTTAACAATTCGGTATTGTCCTCATTTGGTTTATTTCTTATAATGCGGAAATATGCCGCGAAGAATAATTACAACTAAACCTATAACGTTGACAGTAGTGTTTCCTATAAGAGCAACAAGAACAGTATCTGATAGGCGAAAATCATAATTATGACTTCCTGTTTGTACGAGGATCATCAGCAAGCCAAAAGACCAAAATACAAGAAACCAGAAACAGCGATTCGCGTATAAATAACGCATTTCCCTGTATTGTTCTTTGTCTTTATCATTTTGGCTTAGGTTTTCTTCTTCTTCTAGCGCAAGATCATCATTCTCAGGGGTTTCTTCATCAAGTTTTGAGTCTTGCGCCTTTTTTAAGAACTCTTCTAATTAAGAGTCTTCTAATTTGCTGTTGACATGATCTGTTGTCTTCGACATTGGTAATATTCTTTTATTTTTTCATTATCGATTGGAGC
>CAYVAZ010000032.1:322-23279 GCA_964449065.1 uncultured bacterium | reverse complement strand
AGGTAGTTATAGGCCGATTCGGTCTTTTTTCTTGCACAGATTCTTAGGACGAGCCACAAAAGATTCACTCAGGGGAAGGAATGGTTCGAACCCGAATTGCTTTGATTGTTAATGTTTAGTTCCTGTAATTATTGCCTATGCAGAATTTTGATAATCCGGTTATAAACAACAAGTGACGTCAAAATTGTGTTTTCGCCGGTTGTATTCACAAATTGAATCACGACTGTATCTATATCTTTGTGATAGCGAGCGATGCTGTGGTATCCCGGCAACCAGCCTGTATGTTCATATTCGTATATAGAGGAGTAGATCGCCTGCTCATCGTCATTCAGCAATGAGCCGTCATTCAACGCTCTTAAAAATATCCCGACGTCCTGGGCCGTCGCGACCATCGATCCGCCAGGAACTAAAAAATCAAGTTGTTTCAGATCATCCTCATATTCATACCAGTACCCGCTTACAACATCTTCGGAATCCGCTTGGCTGAGTAAGCCATAGGTATGGTTGAGTCCAAGAGGTTCCAGTATTTCTTCCTTAATATATTGCTGATGGCTATACCCTAAAACTTTATCGAGAATACGGCCAATCAAAAGATAATTTGTATTGCAATAATGATAGCGGGCGTCAGGCTTAAAATCCGCCGGATCATCTAATATCAACTTGAGACTATTTTCGATGTCCCACGATGGTTCAAACCATGAAAACGCTTCATCGTCGGTAAAATTGGGGATGCCGCTGCGATGTTGCAGCAGCATTTTCAAAGTAATCTGATCAGCGTTTTCAATTTTGCCTTCAAGTTCGGGCAAATAATCGGTGAGCTGGTCATCCAGCGACAGGCTTTGGTTATTTACTAATTTTGCGGCGGCGGCAGCGATATATAACTTGCTGATGCTGGCAATTTTGAATAAGGCGTGTGGATCGGCAGGCGTTTGATTTTCCTTGTTCTTCAAGCCGGCAGAGTAAAACGCTGGCTCTTTCCCTGCTTGGTCTACATAAACGATGATGCCGTCCAGCTCGTGGTCAACGGCGTCATCGACTTGTTCTTGAACCGTATCAGGTAATGGGGCTAACCATGCCCATATTGCGTTCCAGGGCGGGAAAATCACGGCGCAAATGATCGCAATGATCGGCATGCTGATTCTTAAATATCGAATGATACGTTTCTTGTTTAGAATTTGAGAATTCCTTTCTGTACTGACTCAAAACGAAGTGGTTCGAAAGTTATTTATATTGTGTGGTGATTAATTGATGATCGAATATGAAAATTATGATCGTATGGACGCTAGATGCAAGGCCGCGATTTATGTGGTCTTCTGAAGATAGATCATTTTACTGACGGGGCTGAGATTTAGGAGACGAACAGGGTGCATGTTTCACGCCAGTGAACAAGCGGGAGACGGGGGTCGAACCCGCAACCCTCAGCTTGGAAGTCCAAAAATGGTTTGAAGAGCATGGCGTAACAACGGATGACTCTGAATAACAAAACACACGACTTATTAGACTTACGACTGGAAAATGAATAGCATCAAGTAACAACAAATAACGCAAATGCTCCACCGGTGTAGCACGTTGCTCCACGATATTACTCAGAGATTTTACTCATGATTTTTTCAATTTTGAACCACGTGAAATCAAATTTAATTCGGACTATCACAATGGCCCTCAGCCCAACAAGCTGATGGAATCCCTATCACTAACAAATTCCATCATCTATAACCGGGATTCTAAGGCTCCGCCGCCGCTTCTCAGCATTACTCCTTACATACTTGACCGTCAATCTTCACGACATATACTTGCAAAGATCACAATTTGACTCAATCCCCTACGGCTTTTGCAATGAAATTCTGTCTTCGACTGGATAAAAAACTATTTCAATGAAGCATAAAATTATTTATACCTGTTAAGTTCAAGACCTGCAATGCATCTTCATCAGTAGGCATATAGTCTTCTACTGGCACATCAGTGAGTATAAAAATTTCGAACTGAACAGAGGGAGAATTCGCTTCCCTCTCATAGATGCGTATGATGTTTTCTCCCGCTTCAAGAAACACAACATGAGGTAGAGCTCCGCTGATATCAGAACCACTATGATCTACGCCCATCTCCAAGCGCATGATGATGAGATTGATTTGATATGAAGAGATCAATTCAAATTTGGATTCACGAACTCGGAGAAGAGTTTCCATTGATCGAGTGGGGATTTGTAGGGTTCGTACTTGCGTTTGACTTTGCGTCTGAGTTCAACAACAAATTCCTCGGCATGATACTGCGCCATTTCCCCACAGTACGCAATGATAGGATCAAGATCATGCATATATTTGATCGCAATCGTTTCAAAATGAACTACCGCATCAACAATTTTCCCCATAAACACCAGCATCATCGCTTTATCATGGTCAGAAGCGGCGACGATCCGTTTCGCATAAACATTGGGATTGGATGAAAATCGTTTGATATCTCGTTCGCATAGACGATATTCACCCATCCAGTCTTGTTGGTCGATGTGAAAAAAAGTTTTTGTCACACTGGCTGAGATGAAAATTTCCTGTAAGTAATCATGGCTGGGCGGCTCTGTGTTAAGCATTACCTGGTCAATTAAGCGGAACGCTTCAACCGTCCGGGTGCGGCTGTATAACGAACACGATTTAAAGATCATCGCCATCGCTGTGATGCATTGCAATAGAATGTATCCGCTATTTTTATGCGACCGAATAATTTTGTCATAATAAATGTCTTCTTGGACAGGATCTTCAAGGTCGCGATAGATGAGAGCGCGGTCTAACCGTGAGCGAGCGATCCAATAGCGAAACTCTTCGTCTTCAAATGAAAGGAACAGCCGCTCTAATTCTTCATAAGCGGCAATCGATTGATCGGAATATCGATGTCGGCCCAACAAACAGGCGCGCAAATAGCAAATCCAAACCAGCGTCTGATGATAGATGGGGATGAGAAAGCATTGACGCCAGCGCCCGGTGAGAAAAAGGTACACCATGTAGCCTTCACGTTTTTGGACGTAGTGCTTGTTTTTCTCCCACAGTTCTTCAATTTCATTTAACGCTTCTTTATAAAACTTGCGCTCATAGAGCGAGTGGAGCCGGTAAGCCTGAACGATGAGGATGACGGCTTTCACAACCGGAGACTTTGATTTGGCGTATTTGTCGAGAAAGACTTTGCAGCGATTATAACTACGGTCATGCCAGCATTTTTCTGAGGCAATGCAGATATCAAAAAAGAGCACCCATAATTCGTTATGCTTGAGTAGAGCTTGCTTTCGCAGTTCAGCGAACATCGCGGGCAACGGATTGGTGAACCGGTTGTAATAGAGCGTCAACCAGAAGAAATGGCTCTTACGCGTTTGAGAATAGATTTTTAGAAAGTTCATCCAATTCACCTTGTTGAGGCCGCCTGGATGGAGTTTTCAGATTTACCCTACTAACCCCATCCAGGCTGATTTTATCTTTGTCCGGCTTTATCAGATGGCCTCGTATCTGGTCATAAGCACGGCGCAGGAATATGCCTATGGACTCCTCATTTACTCTCTTTTATCGTCCTTGAACGATAGAACGCTAAGGACGCGGAATCCTAGGCTGCTGCCCGTGTCGTCCGGATCGTTCCAACCCCGGGTCGCAGATCGGCAGGTCTTCGCATCGAGGCCCAAACCGCCGCCGCGTACGACACGGTTCGAACCTGATTGAGGACCTGCTGGGTCTTCTGTTTCTAATCCTCTATAACTATCCTGATACCAGTCGCCACACCACTCCCACACATTCCCACTCATGTCATGCAACCCCCAAGCGTTTGCGTGCTTCTGACCCACCTCATGAGTATGGCTTCCAGAATTACCGTCATACCAAGCGTATTGACCTATCTGATTATAATTCGAGTCATCCCCCCAATAAAAACGCGTCTGCTTCCCCGCTCGACACGCATACTCCCACTCCGCCTCCCTCGGTAAACGAAAACGCCCCTGATTGGCTTGATTGAGCTTTTGAATAAAGGATTGGCAATCATTCTAGGAAACTGTTTCAACTGGAAGATTACTACCTTTGAAATAAGATGGATTGTTCCCCATCACCGCCTGCCACTGCGCCTGCGTCACCTCATACTTACCCATCCAGAAGCCCTGGCTGATCGTCACACGATGTTGAGGGCCTTCATTATCGTACCGGTCCTTCTCACCACTCGGACTGCCCATCGTGAAACTGCCAGCAGGCTTCGCATTTAATTACCATACCCCACAGTAACCATAACCATTCCTCGCTTATCTCGTTCATCCATATTCGATCTACTACTGCGATATCCAATTCAACCAAGACCATACAGATCACTCCAATCACATAATTAAATCGACTAAACCTTGCGCTCGCTCGTTAAATTTACAACAATATGGTGAAGTTGTAATTGATGATGTGAAATTTAGTGGATGGTTTGATTGCTTTTTTGTGTTGGGTTTTGAAAATCGGGTGACAGTGGTTGTCAGGGGTGAGGTGTAGAATCATTTAAAATTTGAGACGGGGATGAACATGGACTTTTGCGATGCATTTTATCAGCTGACAAAACACAAACCATTCCCTTGGCAAGAAAAACTTTATCGGCGCTTTGAACTGCAGGACATACCTCATTGCTGCAACTTACCAACCGGATTGGGAAAAACAAACGTCATCGCGATTTGGTTAATTGCTCTTGCTAACAAATTGGATGTCCCGCGGCGGCTTGTCTATGTTGTGAATCGACGCACTGTCGTAGACCAAACAACGAACGAAGCAATAAATCTACGCGACAATGCTAAAAATATTGGAATCGAAAACCTTGGCATAAGCACCCTACGAGGCCAATTTGCTGACAATCGTGATTGGTCAGCCGATCCTTCACGGCCTGCAATTATCTGCGGCACAGTGGATATGATTGGCAGCCGCCTCTTGTTTAACGGCTATCGGGCGGGATTCAAAACCCGTCCCCTGTTCGCAGGCTTTCTCGGGCAAGACGCGCTGCTCATTCACGATGAAGCGCATCTTGAACCAGCCTTTCAGGAACTGATTGACGCCATCGAATCAGAGCAGGAACGCGAACGCAAAGATAAAAGTCATTTACATTGGCCTAATCTACGCGTAATGCAGTTGACTGCGACGGGACGAAACGGAAGAGATGATCTGCCGTTTTCTCTCACGCCTGACGACTATACGCATCTAGAGGTCAAGAAAAGGATTGAGGCGCATAAGCAGTTAAGCCTGATATCGGTTGATGCTGAAAATAAAGTACCTTCTGAGATTGTAAAGGCCGCTGAAGTATACAAAGACCAAAACGTCGCCGTAATTGTGTTCGCCAAGGAAGTAAAAGATGTTGTGGAGATTGAAAAGGAACTACAAAAGAAGACAAAGAAGAAAACCATATTGCTGACAGGAACCATGCGGGGAAAGGAACGCGACGAACTGGTTAAAACAATTGAATTTAAGAGTTTTCTCCAAAATCCTGATCCAGGTGAGACGGTATATCTCATTTGTACCTCCGCAGGTGAAGTTGGCATCGACATCTCCGCCGATCACATGGTTTGCGACCTCACGCCGTTTGACAGCATGGCGCAGCGCCTGGGCCGCGTGAATCGGTATGGCGAAGGAAGTGCGAAGATTGATGTCGTACATCCTCAATCGTTCGGAAAACTCGATAAAAAAACAAAGGAAATCAAAGAGAAGGTATATGATAAACAAAGACACAAAACCTTAGAACTCATTCAGAAATTACCGAGAGTAGAAAATAATTTTGATGCAAGTCCGTTGGCATTGAATGGCCTCGACGCGAACGACAAAGCCGACGCCTTTACCCCTGCGCCAACCATTCTTCCCGTTACGGACATTTTGTTTGACGCATGGTCTCTAACGACGATCCGCGGCAAGATGCCGGGCCGTCCGCCTGTTGAGCCATACCTGCACGGAATCTCTGAATGGCAGCCTCCAGATACACACGTTGCTTGGCGGGAGGAAGTCGAAATCATTGGTGAGGAGCTGCTTGAACTCTATCCGCCGGTTGACCTGCTGGAGGATTTTCCGCTCAAGCCGCATGAACTTTTACGCGACCAGAGCGACCGGATCGCAGATTCCTTGCTGATGCTGGCAAAAAGCAACCCAAAATCCCCCGTATGGATCATCAGCGTACAAAATGAAATATTTATCACTACACTTAGAACACTAACCGAAGACAGAAAGAAAGAAGCGATTAAAAAAGAGATCACAAACGCAACAGTTCTCCTGCCTCCATCCATTGGCGGCCTGACCAAGTCAGGAACGTTAGATGGCAATACTCAACACAATGAAGCCCTTCAATATGATATTTCTGATCAATGGGAGGATGAAAAGAAACAATATCGTCGTGAGAGGAAATGGAGCGCGTCACGCAAAGCAGAGCCTCCAATAGGGATGAGGCTGGTTCGCACGATTGACGCAAAACCTGATGCGGATGAGCGGGACGGTGATGATGATGATTCATCTCCCAAGCGCTTCTGGTATTGGTATGTTCGTCCGCGTTCGTCTGACGACGATTTAACCAAAACATCGTCGGTTCTCGTTCGTTTAGGCAGCCATATCAAACAAGTTGAAGAAATCGCGAAAAATAATGTAGATAAACTTGTTCTAACCGAAGAACTGAAAAACGCCGTTACTCTCGCGGCAAAATGGCATGACGTAGGAAAACAGCGAGAAATCTGGCAACGAAGCATTGGCAACCCCAATCCCAATGAGCCTTACGCAAAGTCAGACAAAAAATGGGTCGGACTAAATAGTTGCCCGAATTACCGCCACGAGTTTGGCTCATTGTTGGATATTTTGAATCCTGAAAAACCATTCTACGCCGAGTATGAAAAATTAAATCCAGATATGCAGGATGTCGTTCTTCACTTGATCGCTTCTCATCACGGGTATGCAAGGCCCCATTTCCCAATGGAAAATGCATACGACCCTGAATATTCCAATGAGGAATCAACAGGCGTTTCTATCGAAGCCATGCGTCGCTTCGCCCGCTTACAGCGCAAATACGGGCGATGGGGGCTGGCGTATTTGGAATCGCTATTACGCGCGGCTGATTACGCCGCCAGCGCTAACCCATCCGTCAGTGATGACGAAGAAGAAAAGGAGGCCGCGTCATGAATGCTCACGAACCAAACATTCGCGTGAAAGTCGATGTAACCAACCCTGGCCAGTTTTTCGCCTGCTGCGGCCTGCTCGAACTCGCCGACCGCCTCTGGCCCGGCGCCGAAGGGTGGTTTTCTGAGGATGCAGGGGAGTTCCGCATGGAGTGCAAGAACGGGACGCTTATAGAACTATTGGAAATGCTAGTGGCTAATCCACCAAGCGCAATTGAACGTTTAGAATGCAGTAGTTTAGAAATCAAACCTATAATTGCACCACTCGCTTTTAATTTTGGAAATGGGGCAAGAACTGAATTCATTCTTGATGCTTGGACGCGCATCACCACGAGCAATGGTGTAATTAAAATTTCTCCTAATCCTCCTTGGAACTTTTGGTCTGGACAACAAACATCGTTAAGAATTTGGTCTTCATTAATGCGTGGATTAGAAAAGCAATTAATTAAGATATCTTTAGAACAATTAACTGGATTGTTCTCACTACGCCTGCTTCAAAAAGGTAGATTTGGTTTTGATCCTGGTCCTGCGTGGAATGCGTTGGATGTTGGGTTTTCACCAAATGAACAAAGTTATGAAGTTGAATCTTCTCCAGCGACCGAATTGTTTGCTGCAATCGGATTACAACGATTTAGACCTAAAGTTAACAATAGCCGAGATAAATTCAAATACTATACATGGCATAGACCATATTCCCCATTTATTGCATCAGCAGCAATGACTGGTTTTATTACAGATAGGTTTACATCATGCTACCGGACTTCAATAACGAATCGTGGTCAATATTCAGCGCTAAATTACGCATATTTAGAAATGTTAGGAGAAAACAATGATTGATATAACGAAGTATGATGAATGGTTTCAATCTAACGGACCTGCTGCACTTGTAATTCGTGAGCATTTGATTCCCATCGAAGGAGCTGATGGCGTATTTTTCCCAGCTACTTATGCGGCTCAACCAGGCTCTGATAAAGACAAGGAAAAATTCCAAGGAGGGTACAATATCGACTTTTTTTCTGATGGGACAAACGTGTGCCTTGTGGACAGTGTGGGGTCACAAGCGAATCGAATCGAGCCATTTTTTGCGGATAATAAATACTCTGAACTTGTACCACAAAACTTTGTTATATTTCCATCTAAAGGTATTCGAATTAATTGGCTCCATGCCAATCATAGAGCCGCTGATGCGATAATACGCTGCTCAGCATTTGAAAAAGATTTGAGAAAAGCATTTCAAGAGGTGCAACGCGGTAATTATGAAAATTTAGCTAAAATTGCCCCCACTTCCTTAGTGTTTGGAGTATGGGATTCGCGCGATACGCAAGCGAAAATTCCACGGCTCTTCTCTTCCACGATCCGTGCATTTAATGTTCGAAACCTCACACGATCAGCAAATTTCCTAACTCAAATGACCATCGACCTTGCGAAACTGGAAATCCTACCTGGGGCGGAATCAAAAGATGGTTTTGCGAACGCGCTTGAGTCAAAAGCTCCCGGTGGAGTACAACTGGCGCCCAACGGCTATATACGTCGGGATACTACAATCGCGCTTGCTGCGCTTCGACGACTTTCTGTCCTTGATGCCAGTGGGAGTTTAAATTTGGACAAGACGAAGTCACTGCGTCGGTATATCCTTGGTCTTTCTCTCGTTTCACTTACAGCTCCAATAGATCCTTTCCTTAGACAAGGATGTAATCTTGTTCCCGACACGGATAAAGGATGTGAGTTTAAACTGGTCAACATCGATGGGACTCGAGTTGATTATACTCTTCTCCACAAAGATGCCGTTGAATACGCACATGAAGCAATGAATCAGTTCGGTATCCAATCAGGGGAAGAAAAGCCGTTTGATGCTTCGATCGCCGAGAAAGCTAATGCGGCAAAACCGGAAAAAATGAACGGTAGTGAAGTGATATCAGTTGATAGTGAAAACAACGCGTTTAAAGTCAAGTTCAAGAAGAAAGATTTTGAAATTGGCACGAATTCAGAAACTGTGATCAAAAAGGGAAAAGATATTGCGAGATTTGAAACTATCATTAAAGTCGGAGCGAAAGTCGATCTTGAAGTTAAGAATGGTGTAGCAATTAGTATTACTTCTAAAAAATAGTGGAGTCCGCCATGTCAGAATTTCTTTGCATTAACATTCGTTTTCTTGATCCGGCATCTGCTTTCCACGGACAAAGAGACGATAGTCAACCTGAATGGCCTCCATCACCACTACGACTTTTTCAGTCGCTTGTCGATTCCGCTGCCTCCCAGTGGCGGGAATCACAGTTTATCGATTGGGCTAAGCCAATGCTAACGTGGATCGAAATGATTCCCCCGGTTCTTATTGTCACGCCAACTTATCACTTTGGTATTCCGTTTCAAATCGCCGTACCAAATAACGACTGGGATTCTCCAGCACATGTATGGGCTAGAGGGAGTGAACCTATCAAGCCACACCGTCCCATTGACTTGAAAACAATGAAAACCATATTGTCTACCCGATTGGATTACACAAACCAACATTGCGATGCTATTCAATATTTATATCTCCTCCCCGACGGTCAATGTCCATATCTGGATATATTAACGAGTGCTGCGCGATCCATTACGCACCTGGGTTGGGGCGTCGATATGGCAGTTGGCGACGCCAGTATAATCACGCGCGAGCAAGTTGCTGCATTGCCAGGCTTGCGCTGGCGTCCCTCTCCCCTTGGCGGAGTTCCACTTCGTACGCCAAAACCAGGAACGCTTGACGATCTCATCCGCAAGCACACTGATTTTTTGAACCGCGTATCAAAAGACGGCTTTCGTCCTGTTCCACCTTTGCGCGTGTTTGACGTCATTCAGTATCGTTGTCAAAATCAGCCTCTCCAGCGTCCTTGCCGCATTTTTGAACTTCGCAATACGAATGGGTCGCGTTTTCGATATCCTCATCGAAAGCTCATTCATATCGCGGGCATGGTGCGTCATCTTGCAATTGAGGCGATGCGCCTTCCTGGCAATCGCCCTTCTGGTGTTGACGAAGACTGGGCTGAAACATACATCGCTGGACACATTAACAACGGCAACCGATCCAATCATCGTCAACTCTCCTATATACCGCTGCCTTCTGTAGGTCATGAATACGCCGATCCTGGAGTAAGGCGCGTGATGATTTCTGCGCCTGTGGGCGATGAAGAATGGCTTGATCAAATTACTCGACGACTGGCAGGGACGGCGCTTAGGCCAGATCCAATCAAGGGCGTTGAGTTTGGCGGCGATGAACCTCCGATTCTTGTTCCTATGCCGCCTAAAGGGGATGGAGTCACTCGTTGTTATACAAGTGAAGCGAATGAATGGGCTAGTGTCACGCCAGTAATCCTACCCGGTTTTGACGATCACAAACCGGGAAAGACACAAAAACTGATCGAAAAAGTCCTTTTCCAATCCGGCATTGAACAGGCCTGTGATTTTGAATGGAGCACATTCTCAAGATTTCGCAAGTCTTACTCTTCACACAAATATGGTAAAGACGGAAAACCAGCGGGTTACTTCCGTCCCGATCATTTACTTACTCAAACCGCTGTGCATCTCACCCTCCGTTTCAAAGATGGGCTTAAAGTCCCCGGCCCTATTGCCATTGGCGCGGGGCGGCATTGTGGATTTGGGATATTCGCCTCTCTGCACAATATGTAAAAAGAGGCAGGGCCCATAAATCTGGACAACTCGGTTCCAGTTTCATAAATATAGGAGCTCCACAATGAATCAGCACATATTTTTAACCGCGCTTGGAAAAGGAAAAGCAGATACAAAGTATCCATATCGAATCAACGATACTGTCTATCAGGCGCATTTGGCCCCGCTCGCGACAATCAAGTACTTGACTCAACAATTGCATCCCGATCCCATCGATTCCATCTTGGTTTTGGTTACCAAAGTGGCGTTAAATTCATCCTGGCCAGTTTTTGAGCGAGAGGCGAATGAATTTTCTCTGGAGAAAATTGATATCCCTGATGGCAAAGATGAATCTGAGATCAGCGAAATTCTAGAGAAAGTCGCCATTCGTTTTCCCAAAGGCTCATCGATCACGCTGGATGTAACACAAGGGTTTCGACACTTTCCGTTTATTTTATATGCGTTGGCTTTGTATTTACGTTCATTGAAAGATATTGAGATCAAAGGGGCGTATTATGGCAAGTTGGAAGTTTCGGATTATGAATCGCCTCGACCCATTCTCAATCTTCAACCACTTTTAGAATTGCCGGAATGGTTCTATGCCATCCGCATGTTTCGTGAAACGGGATCGGCGCGGGCCATGCAGCAGATGATTGATAAACATTCAAAAAAAATTCATCAGGATGCGAGATTGAAAAATGATGATCAAGATATTCATAAAAAAGCGTCTCCCTTTGATAAATTGAAGAAACCTTTTGAAGAGATTACCTATGCTTATGAATCAGGCATGCCAATCGAGATAGGAGAAATCAGCACTACGCTTCAATTAGTTTTGAATGATGAATTTGTAGAACTATTAAAAAAACATGTTCCACTGGCGGATGATTTAAACGAAGCAATTCAGAGAGATATTGGACGGTTTGGATCAAACTCGCCAACTTGTTTGGACAAGAATGAATTAGAGCGTCAGGCCAATTTGATTGATCTGTATTTAGAGCGTAGTCAAATGCCTCTTGCTTTAGGTTTAATGCGCGAATGGGTAGTTTCATGGGTTGTTTTTCATACTGGAGATCATTCGAACTGGTTGAAACGGGATGAGAGAATCAAAGCAGAGCGGCAACTGGGGCTATTAAAGTCTCTATCTCAAGAAAAATATGATGACGCCAAAATAAAAACATGGGGTGATTTCTGGAGCCAGTTATCAGAACTCCGTAATTCTCTGCATCATCATGGAATGCGTGAGCAGAGAATGAAATTCCCGCCCAGTCAATTAGACAGAATCAGAGAGTCTTTTGAGCGGTTACGTAATAATGAAATTGAGTTCCCACGTTTTGGCGGCGGCAAAGGACGTCTCTTAATCACGCCGCAAGGTTTGAGCCCTGGCGTGCTTTATTCCGCGGTCAAGCAAACAAACCCGGATTATTGCCTTGTGATATGTTCATCTCAATCCGAACCATACATTCAGGAAGCCATCAGTCATGCGGAGTTTCAAGAAAAAAATGTACAGTGTTTTGTTATGAATAATCCCAATCAGTATGATGAAAAAGAAATCATTAGAATTCTTGAAAATCATAAAAAAATGCTCATTGACGCGGATGAAGTAGTTGGCAATCTGACTGGTGGAACCACCATCATGGGTGTCATCGTCCAGCGAGTGATAGAAAAAGCCCAACGTTATAACCGGCCTACTCGCCGATGTATTTTAATCGATTCGAGAGTTCCAAAAGAACAGCGCAATGATCCTTATAAATTAAGTGAAATTACCTGGTTAGACAAGGAAGAAGGAGATAACGATGCAGACGATTGAAGCGACCTACCATATCAACACACCGATGTTTATTGGAGGGGCTGAACCCAAGGGCGATTCAGAACTGCGCTTGTCTAGTTTCAAGGGAGTACTGCGCTTCTGGTGGAGAGCGCTGGCGGATGGACGGTTGAATGGCGACTTGGAAAAGATTAAAAGGGAAGAAGAGGAGATTTTCGGTTCAACGAAAAAGCAAGCGGACCTAATATTCAGTTTGCAAAATAAAGAATATACATTAAGAAAGACTGGAAGCGTCCATGATAAATTAGCCAACAGCAACGGCTTGTTGTATTTGGGTTATGGTGTATGTGAGGCTTTTGGAAGCAATAAAAGAAATACAAAAAAAGGGCAATTGACACGCACTTGTATCAATGAAGATCAGGAATTCATAGTCAAAATATGCAGTAAAAAAGTCATTCCGAATGATGTCAAAGTTTCATTGCAAGTATTGGGTTTGCTTGGGGGGTTGGGGAGCAAAGCCCGCAAAGGATATGGCAGTGTAACTTTACAGTCGCTGCAAGAAAACGGTAAAGAAGTATATTCCTGCCCAGCGAATAATGCAGATTTAATTCAACAAATCAAATCATTGTTTCAGAATAATAATGAATTATTGGGTAAACTGCCTGAATACACAGCATTTAGTAAATATACAAGAATTGACCTCATAAAATCTGGAGATAATGCACTTCATTTACTCAATCAAATTGGAGAGACTATGCAGTTGTACCGCAGTTGGGGGTCGAACGGGAAGGTAAACATAAACGGTCAGGATGCAGAAAAAAATTTCCCTGAAGATCATGATATCGCGCAAAAGGTTTCAAATCATGAAAGCGTAACGGATCCCCCAAAACGCATCGTGTTTGGATTGCCGCATAATTATTTCTTTTCGTCAACAAATAATAAGGCTGACTTTAAGCCGGTATCTACAGATAAAAGTAAGCCTCCAATAGATCGCAGATCGAGTCCTCTTTTTATTCATATTCATCGTTTTAATAACGGTCAGTATGCGGCAATTGTTTCTATCATTCCATCCGTATTTTTGCCTGAAGATGCGAAAATCCAAGCCGGAAAAAATTATATTGAATGTGATGTGGATTATGCTGTGCTGCACAACTTTTTAGACGGATACAAAGGACTTAGAGATCAAAAGACAAAGACCGCTTATTTCCCAAATAAAATTTCTGTCTTGTCTCCATCTTTAACTACAAAGGAAACATCATGAATAATACCTCTCACATCCTCCATTTTTCTATCGGCCCCGTGCAGGGGTTCGTGGCGCAAGCGCGGCGGACACGCGACTTGTGGGCGGGTTCATTTCTTCTTTCCTGGTTGGCGGGACAGGCTATGGCTGCGGTTTTGGAAAACGATGGGAGTATCAAATTTCCATCTGTGGGCAGCCGTGATGAACCAACAGATGAATTGTTGAAAGCCATCCTTGAAAAAGGGCATGACAATCCACCGATTGGTTCGCTTCCCAATCGGTTTAAGGCAACCATACCTGATTCATTTGATCCAAACATCATCCAGAATCAAATCATGAAGAAATGGCTTGGATTATGCGAAGCCGTCTGGCAGCAATTTATCGAACCTATAGAAGCGTATGAAAATGAAACTAAAAGAATTTGGGATCGGCAGGTAAAAAATTTTTGGGAAATTCAGTGGGTGTTGGGGCAATCGGATGATCTAAATGAAGATGGGCGTTGGTTGGATATCCGCAAAAACTGGCGAAATCATTTACCGACTGAAGAAGGCGGTGATCATTGCGTATTGATGAACGATTATCAGGAACTATCCGGTTTTATTCGGGCACAGGAAAAAGACAAACAGAACCAGTTTTGGGAGCAGCTTCGAGATAAACTTGGCTTGCTTGATTTGGGTGATGACGAACGGTTGTGCTCGATTGCGCTGGTAAAACGATTGTTTCCGAAACTAAAGGAACCCAGGCTAAAACAAACCATTGGATGGGTTCCGGGTGGCAAACGCGAATATACCGGCAACTGGCCTTCTACTGTATATATGGCAGCTGTGCCCTGGCTGGAGAAAATTATAGCCAATGGAAAGATTGATAACTTACGAGATTATGTAAATTTGGTCGAAGACAAGGTGGAGGATAAGAATTCGATCAAAAGCGAACGAGCGACTGTCATTGCGTCACTGAAACCATTGGGTGATCTGGCAAGTCAGGATGGAAACTTCTTTTTAGAAACCGCTTTGACAAATCATCGCGCCAGGCCATTGAGTAAAACAAAGTCAGATTCAGGCAAAGACCCGGATCAAGAAGCCAGAGAGGAACTCATCATACATTTGAAGAAATTGAACGAAAAAGTTGGCGAACCCGCCAGCCCCTACTATGCCTTGTTATTGATGGACGGCGACCACTTGGGGAAACTACTGCAAATGAATGAGGCATACGCTATCTCGGAATCGCTTTCAAAATTCACGGGAAATGTTTCTGAAATAGTCAAAAATAAAAATGGTTTTACGATCTACGCTGGCGGGGATGACGTGTTGGCGATATTGCCGATTAATACAGCCATTCAATGCGCAATTGAATTGAAAACTGCCTATACGGAATCGTTCATAGATATTAAAAATAAAGATAAGGATAAATTCTCAGCATCCTCGGCCATCATTTTCACCCATTTTCACAATGCTCTGCGTGAAGTTCTGCGTGAAGCACACCACCAACTGGATGATATAGCCAAAGAAAGAAATGGGCGTGATTCACTGGCGCTTGCGTTGCTGAAGCCTTCCGGAAAAGCCGCTGAATGGTGTGCTACCTGGAACAGTCATGTTGAAATAAATCCTCCCAACAAGTTACTAGAATTCAAAAATGAAATTGAAAAAAAGCACTTCTCCACTGGATATTTCTATCATCTGCGCCAACGTTATCCCATGCTGATCGATGATAAAACCAACAAAATTGCTGACATGGATATCAAACCAATTCTGGTAGCGGAATACATGAAATCACGTGAACTTGAAATAGGCAAAAGTTTATCTCAGGAAGAAAAACAAAAAGAAGTCGAAAAGAGAATTCAAATTCTGCTCGATGCCTGTTATGGCTATAAACGCGAGAATGAGAAAAACAACAGAAATGAGAATCAAGTACAGATCGAAGGCATTCGGTTGGCGCATTTTCTTGCAAAAGGGGGCATACGCGAATGAACTGGAAGCGAGTTGCTTTCACCCCAGTAGACACATTGTTTTTCCGCGATGGTCGTCCTTATCACCAAGGTGAAACCACCCAGAACGATGTAACAAGTCAGTTTCCCCCGTCTCCGAACACGTTGGTGGGCGCAATTCGCGCTGCGTATGCTCGCGCTTTGGGATGGGATGGGAAGAACGGCTGGACTGCGAACATCATCAAAAATCTAGGTGATGGTTTGAAACTGAATGGAATGAAATTTCGCGGCCCAATTCTATACCAGAATGATGCCCCTCTGTTTCCTGTGCCATATTGCCTGATGGGCAAACTGCCTGATGATCCGGAGGGAAATAACAAACCAACAAGTCTTAATTTCTTGCGGCCTGGAGCAGCGTTGCGTTGTGATATGGGAATGGAGGTTCGACTGCCGACATTGCCCAATGGAGATGGAGAGGGTTTGAAAACGTTGGAAAAGTGGTGGATTACCCAATCAGGTTTGGAATCTATTCTATGTAACGATACGCCTAAAGGGGATTCTTTAATTCATCATACCGATCTATGGAAAATGGAACCCCGGATCGGTATTCAGCGTGATGAGAAAACCCGCACCACAAAAGAAGGCGCGATGTATTCTCCTCGTCATATACGCTTATTCCCGAACGTAAAACTCAATATGTTCGCATCGGGTTTACCTGAACGTATTGGATTCTCCAATCAATCAAGCATTGCGCCAGTTGGCGGTGAATCTCGCGCCTGTTATTTGGATATTAACGATTCTAATCTTGATGATTTCATACCCAAACGGCCCGATTTAGAACCAGTGGATGGAATGATTTATTATTCACTTGTTGCATTAACTCCGTTGGGAATTTCCGATGGAGACATTCCCGCTCCAAATAAGCCATTCTTGAATTTACCCGGCGCCTTAGTCAGTGCATGTCTTCCACGACCACAACGGTGGGGCGGATGGGATAGCGTCAATCGCAAGCCGCTTCCCTTAAAATCGTATATACCGCCGGGCAGCGTGTTTTATTTTGAAGCGAAAGAATCTGAAAAAGTTGCAATCGAGAACTTGCATGGAACAACCATCGGAGAATGTCAAGATTGGGGATTTGGTTTGATTGTCATTGGAACTTGGAAACAAGGAGATAAACGATGAGTGCACTACTGGTAGGTTTGTTAGCAGAAACATTTATTCACCCAGGAAGCGATCAGGATGTCGGAGTCATAGACAATCCGGTTGCCAGAGAGTCTTCAACAGGCTACCCCTTTATTGCGGGTTCCAGTATGAAGGGGGCGTTGAAAGACCGGATCGGAAATGATGAATCCCTGTTTGGCAAACATGACAACGCTGGAAGCGTTTTGATTTCAGATGCGAGGTTGCTTTTGCTGCCGGTGCGCAGCCTGACCAGCGCCTATAAATGGGCAACCTGCCCCATGCTGATTGAACGTCTTCAACGTGATCTGAAACGAAATGGCTTAAATGGTTGTGCAGAGTTACCGAAAATTGAGTCAAAGAAATATCTTGGCAAAGGGGATAAAGATAAACCGCTTTTTCTGGAAGAAAGAAACTTTCAGCATCAAGGTAATTTACCAGACGCTTTCAATTTAGTCAAAAAACTGATCGCACATTCTGAAGCTCAAAATCGTCTTGAAGACCAACTCGTTTTTCTCTCCAATGATGATTTTTCCTGGTTCGCTCAATACGCATTGCCGGTCCAAGCGCGCAATCAATTGGATGATAAGAAACAAAGCAGGAATTTATGGTACGAGGAATATCTTCCGCCGGATACACTCATGTATTTTGTCATGGCAGACCGGGATTCTAAAAGTAACGGAACCAAGAAGATTAAAGACGAATTGAATCAAAAACCCTACATTCAAATCGGCGGCAATGAGACAGTCGGCCAGGGTTGGTTTTCGATTGCATTTCACAATGGAGGCGAGCATGAATAATCAAACAACAGAGAATCAAACCATCGACATGCAACGCGCCAAACATGCGTATGATCAAATTGAAAAAACCAAAAAAGAAAATAAATACGGTCACTATGTTTCTTATGTCAAAGGCTTGCCCGCGACCATTTTACAGAATGGGTTTGGACAAGCGATGGCAACCTTGCTCGCGGCGGCAAAAGGGAAAAAGGAAGATGCTCATTGGCTTTTATACAGTCAAATAGAAGATTGGCTATGTAAGTCGAACAAATGTTCGCCTTATCAATCAAACGATGATATAAACCTCATGCAGCAAATTACTAAGAATGATGAAGACGCCTATCTATACGCCCAAGCGGAAGCGTTGGCATATTTGAGTTGGCTTAAGAAATTTGCCGCCGCCTACTTGAAAGAAAATCCCCAGAAAGATTCAAGTGAGGAAAAATAATGTTACCTCTTTATAAAGACGTTCAAAATCATATACCACAGAAGTTTGATCCAAAAAGCAATGCTGGATTGTGGTATGACAAGTTTTGTAATCAGTGGAAAGATAACTTTAAGTCACTTAAAGAAAATGGCAAACTGGATTGGATCAATGAAGTATCCAATCCGCAAAGTGCAAATCTTGATGATTACAGGGCAAGGCTATATCGCTTGATAAAACAACAATCAGGAACCCCCATCTTCTATAAGTTGGCCAGCGCCTTTGTTACCGGCTTGGGACGTGAGCATCCAGTCGAAAATGGATTTGCCTGGCATCATACGTTGGGTGTTCCCTATCTACCAGCGACTTCGATCAAAGGGATGGTACGGGCTTGGGCAGGGCAATGGTGTAAAGCAAGCGACCAAGATGTCAATCGCATTATTGGCAATCAAAAAAATGTCGGCTCGGTAATTTTCCTTGATGCAATCCCCATTGAACCGGTTCAACTCAAAGCCGATATCATGACGCCGCATTATGCTCCATACTATAGTGGTGATCCCGTTAAGAACCCTCCCGCCGACTGGTACAGCCCTGTTCCGATACCTTTTCTTGTGGTCGCGCCGGGATGCACCTTCCAATTTGGGATACTGCCTAAACATGGCGAAAATGACCAAGACAAAAAGGATTGTGAGCAAGCCGCTGTTTGGTTAAGAGACTCGCTTGAATGGATCGGCGCAGGCGCGAAGACATCCGTTGGCTTTGGCCGGTTTTCGCAGAATAAAGAAACTAGTGAAAATGCTGATAAGGATTTTCAAAAAGCTATTGAACAAGAACAAAAAGAAAGACGATTGCAAGATCAACTGAAAGGTAAAAGTGCGCTCGCAATAGAAATCATTAAACTTTCCTTGAAAGAAAATTGGGAAATCAACAAAAATGTTTTTACAAGAGATGGCGTCATTGAAGCATGGCTAGACCGGCTCGAAAATGACCCGCAGCGGGACGCAATTGACTACTTATCAAAATTGGTCAAAAAGCATTTTCCTGGATTGCTGGAAAACCCAGATGCAACAAAGGGTAAAAATAAGAATAAATCTATATTCAAAGACCGGCAAAAGAAAATCGCCAAGCGCCTGCTGGATTTACCATCGAAATGATATTTTAAAAAAGTGATTAGCCATGAAACCCAATATCCTCATTTGCACGGTTGGCACTAGTTTGTTTTACCCAAATCTGGAAAACCTCAAGAAAGAATTGATCGAGAACAAACTATCTGATGAACAGCGACCATTAGCAGAATCTTACGATAACAAAAGCTGGACTGGCGTCGCTGGAGAACTTGCTAACATACCTGCTACGGAACGCCTCTGCGGGGCGGAAATCAACTCCATTGCCAGCATGATTGAAAAGCAGTATGTACCCCCTAACTGCGGCTTGTTCTTTCTTCATTCCGATACCGATGATGGTTGCAGTATTGCCGAGGTCCTTAAGCGGTATTATCAAAAGAAAGGCCACACTCCGGTTGAGGCAATCGCCGTCAATGATTTGCAGGACAAAGACCCCAAGAGTTTTCGCACCAAAGGCCTGCGTAATCTTACGAAGGAAATGTGCAAAATTATTCGTGAGCGTTCCGCTTCTACTTGCGCCATTAATGCCACTGGCGGATATAAAGCGCAAATCGCTATTGGCGTGCTGCTGGGGCAGGCGCTTGGCGTTCCCGTTTTTTATAAGCATGAGCGATTTAGTGAGATCATCGCTTTCCCACCCATGCCTATATCGCTTGATTTTGAGGTTTGGATGCGCGCCAGCGGCATGCTGTTTGATTTGGAACGCAATCCAGAACCCGCACCAGCCTCTCAATTTGAAGATGAATGGGACGAGAAATATGAAAGCCTGGTCGAGCGGATTGAAATCGATGGAGTGGATTACATTGAACTTTCCCCTACCGGTCAAATCTTTCACGAAACATTCCATGAACGGTTTCGTTCCGTTAAGGATAAAGTCTTGCCGCCTGAAGTGCCAAATGAACAAAAACGCGAACCCCGGCTGGAACAATCGGGTTGGCCGGGAGAACATCCAGAAGTCAAACGGTACTTGGAAAAGATTACCAATGAGATACCCCAAGTTGTTCAATGCAGTACCTTTTACTACAATCCCGACCTGCCCGAACGTTCTCGCTTCCGAGTGGGGGTTGATGGCATTGAAGGCATTTACTCCAACAAAACCTATACAGTGAAATTCCGGGTTGAAACTTCAGCGAAAACGGAAGGACAAAAGGCGGCAGTTGTCGCCGAGTTGAATGTCAAGCACAGAGAGCTGACATCGAATTAATTATTATTTATTAATAGATTACAGCGTCTGAAATATAGAAGCCATCTTTAGTATTGGTTCTTTTTATTTCGGGTTAAGGTTAATTGTACTTTGCAAGGAAAAACCTGATCATGAACTCGAAAACGAGCGTCATCAATCCACCTGATCTCATCCCGGCGCGGATGTTAAATGAGTTCGCGTATTGCCCCCGTCTGTGTTCTCTCGAATGGGTCGATCAGGAATGGCGCGAAAACGAATGGACGCTCGACGGAACCCGTCAGCACCGCCGCGTTGACCAGCCGGGCGGTTCGCTGCCAGATGCCGACCAGATGGATAACGCCGACAGCGTGACCATCCATGCGCGGTCGGTTACTCTCTCTGCGCCCGACGCGGGTTTTATCGCCAAAATGGACCTGATCGAAGCCGAAGACGGCGAAGCGGTTCCGGTTGAATACAAACGCGGTTCGATTCCCAATAATGAAGACCAATCCTACGAACCCGAACGGGTTCAACTCGCAGCGCAGGCTATCGTTTTGCGCGAGAACGGCTATCGCTGCTCAAGCGGAGTTATCTATTACGCGCAATCCCGCCGCCGTGTTCCCGTTACGATGGATGAACCGCTGCTGCAACGATGCCATGAACTCGCCCGTGAACTTCGAAGCACATTTCAAAAAGGACAAACTCCGCCCCCGTTAGTTGATAGCCCCAAGTGTCCTGCTTGTTCTCTCGTCGGAATTTGTCTTCCCGATGAAACCCTGTTTACGCAAGAGAAAAAAGCCAGTTCTGATGATGACGCGGTAAGACGTTTATATCCGGCTCGTGATGACGCGTCTCCGCTTTATGCACAAGAACAAGGGGGGTACGTTGGAAAATCCGGCGAAGAACTCACTGTCAAAAAACAAGGAAGCATAGTAGCGAAAATTCGATTGATGGAACTCTCGCACGTCTGTTTGTTTGGTTCCGTTCAAATCAGTACGCAAGCCGTTCAACAACTCATGCAGCGTGAAATTCCCGTTTTATATTTTTCGTATGGCGGATGGTTTAACGGACTTTGCGCTGGAATGCCCCATAAGAACATCGAGTTGCGCCGCCAGCAATATAGAGCGTCAGAAAATGAAACGGCTATTTTGATCGCCAAAACTCTCGTTCGCGATAAAATTCAAAACTCACGCACTCTGCTGCGCAGAAATTCAACTAATGATGTTGAACTCGCGCTCAATGAACTAAAACACATGGAAGACCGCGTCCAAACCGTCGATTCGTTAGAGACGTTATTGGGCGTAGAGGGCAACGCTGGAAGAATCTATTTTCAACACTTTTCAAATATGATCAAACCCAAAGAAGGCCAACCCGACCAACCGCAATTTGATTTTCAATCGCGGAATCGGCGGCCTCCCCGCGATCCGGTGAATGCCTTGTTGTCATTGGCTTATTCATTATTGGTTAAAGATTTGACGCTGACGCTCTTGACCGTGGGGTTTGACCCCTATTTAGGTTTTTACCATCAGCCCCGCTATGGTCGTCCAGCGCTTGCGCTTGATCTGATGGAACCGTTCCGGCCCATTATCGCCGACTCAACCGTACTTACATCGATCAACACGGGAGTAGTCTCAGTCGGCGATTTTATCAAAGCAGGAGACGCCGTCTCTCTCAAACCAGAAGCAAGAAAACGGTTTATTATGGCGTATGAACGGCGTATGGATTCACTGATTACTCACCCTGTTTTCAACTATCGGGTCAGTTACCGCCGCGTTCTTGAAGTGCAAGCGCGGCTGTTGGGCCGTTTTTTAACGGGAGAAATCAACACTCCGCCAACCTTTAATACCAGGTAGCGAACTATGCGAAGGCTCTATATTATTACCTATGATGTATGCGACGCGAAACGGTTACGAAAAGTATTTCGAATTATGCGCGGGTTCGGCGACCATTTGCAACTTTCTGTATTTCGCGCTGACCTTTCTAACAAAGAACGTGTATTATTATTAAGTAAACTGGATGAAGTCGTTCACCATACCGAAGATCAAGTGTTGGTGTTTCCCGTTGGTCCTGCGGGTGGTGAGTTGGAAAAAGAAATTGTTGCGCTGGGTAAACCGTATGAACCATCGGAGCGGTTTGCCGTCGTAGTCTGATTTGCGAGCGGTGGAATGGCGCGTTTTCTCTAGGGAGCGCTCGATCTTTGATAATTAAGGAGTTATGACGTGAATAACTGGACAAATAACATTTCCTGTTATAGAATATGGAAGAGTCGCTCGCAAAAGCCCCTGCAAAGCGAGTCGATTCAGTGCCTAAGATTAGGGGCGATTTCCACCGATTAACATCGGTGGCTCCATTGAAGCAGAGACGCGGAAATTTTCTCGAGCGGAGATCGCCTCGATTTTTGGCGTGCAGCCGCACCTGATTGGCGAGCTTGACCGTGCAACGTTTTCGAATATTGAGCAACAGTCGTTGGAGCATGTTCAGTACACGTTGGGACCGTGGATGGAAAACTGGGAACAACAACTGGCCGCTGATCTATTAGAGGATGACGAAATTGATTTTTATTGGAAACACAACCCGCGCGCGTTA
>CAYVAZ010000032.1:0-312 GCA_964449065.1 uncultured bacterium | reverse complement strand
CAGAGACGCGGAAATTTTCTCGAGCGGAGATCGCCTCATTTCCACCGATTAACATCGGTGGCTCCATTGAAGCGATATCACCAAACGCAATCGCGTACTCAACGCCATCATTTCCACCGATTAACATCGGTGGCTCCATTGAAGCGGTCCAGTGATCCGATTGTCTCTAGTTCCTCTAGGCAATTTCCACCGATTAACATCGGTGGCTCCATTGAAGCAAAATCACGCGAAGATCGTTGGAACTTGGAAATTGGTAATTTCCACCGATTAACATCGGTGGCTCCATTGAAGCATCGAGTTCAATGTAGCGTC
>CAYVAZ010000031.1:0-23477 GCA_964449065.1 uncultured bacterium | reverse complement strand
CAGCGAACGATTAGAAAAATGGGCATATCATAATGTAGTGCGTAACGTGAGTTATATAATGAAAAATTCCAAATAGCAATTCGATCAAGTTTACGTTAATATATATCTATGAAAAATATCACAATTTCTCTATCTTTTTATCATCTGCAACCATCAATCTATTGAATCGGGTAGCGGAGTGGGTCGGCGGATACCGGATTGATTGGGAGGGAGGGGGGTGTCAAGTATATTTCCCGAACACTTCAAGTTATTGAAAGCCAAGTGATCTTCCATGGCAAACGGCTGGTGATGGTATCAAAGCGGTTTGGGAAAGAGATGCAGATTCATGTTGAAGAAACTGATGAAAATTTGATGAAAGCGC
Organism: uncultured bacterium; assembly: GCA_964449065.1. Classification (GTDB taxonomy): domain Bacteria; phylum Hinthialibacterota; class Hinthialibacteria; order Hinthialibacterales; family Hinthialibacteraceae; genus CAYVAZ01. Next base: position 23,116 of record CAYVAZ010000031.1, on the reverse strand, counting down.
CAGAAAATCATTCTCCCGAAGGAAAAAAGTTGGCGTCAACAACAAACAGTGGAATTCGTCCGCCGTTGGAAGGGGATGGTAGTTGGGAATCCATTAAAAGGGCGTTGGATGAGTTCGACAAACTGAATATCCGAAGACGGACACATGATGAAATTATACGTGAACTTAGAGAATTTAGAGAGCCTTAATGAGTTTGGCATATGTAGATACTTCCGTTTGGATTGCAAGCGCGGAAGGACTTTTATCCTATAAAAAAATAATTCTTCAGAATTTGCTGGAATTGCAAGAAAGAAACTGGGAATTTTGCATATCAGACGCAGTTATTCTTGAAGTTTTAACTAAACCCGGCAACAAAAAGATTGGGATTCGGTTCAATCTTACAAACATTTATTTCGTCAATTACATCATTGCAAAACATTTGAAAACATCTTCCAAGACGCACTTGATGTAGCCGAAAAAGATAATCTTAGAGGACTTGATGCTGTCCACACAGCATTTGCATCAAAATACAATTGTGAATTATTCATATCCACCGATTGTCACTTTCGTTCACTCAAAAGCCTGCCTTTTCATTTCATCAATTTAAGCAAAACAAGCGTTTAAAAGCCTTTTTCCATCTTCCCATACTTTTCTTCCAAAAACCGTTTGCGGAAATCGAAGATTTGCTGGAGTTGGCGTTTGACGTAGACGGCATGAACCAGTTGCCCGATGGGGCCGAAGGGCATGGCGTAATGGACGATGTCTTCGGCTTCGATGCCGCCTTCAACTTCCCGGAAGTAGTGCTGGTGGTGCCAGAACTTGTAGGGACCGAAGCGCTGTTCGTCGATGAAAAGATAGGGTTCATCCACGCGGGTGATTTCGGTCACCCATGTCATGGGGATACCGGAAGCGTCGCGGATGCGGTATTCTACTATCATGCCGGCATACATCTTGGGGGGCGCGCCATTGCGGATTTCAAAGCGGAGGAACGGGGGCGTGATCTTTTCCAAATTCTGCGGGCGGGAAAAGAAATCCCAAGCATCCGCAAGCGTAGTCGGCAATACTTGTTTTTGATGTAGTTTGTAGAGTTTCATTATTCAGCGCCTTCAAAAATAATTATGGTTTTATCTCATCAATGAAAAAACACTATCCATCTTCAAATAAAAGTCTGCTAAAGCGTAAAGAACCTTTGTTCATAAACGGTAGTTGTATTATAGAGTGCCCTCAGCATATCCTTGACAGTTCTATTGATCTGATTATCACCGACCCTCCTTATGGGATCAACGGCGACCAACTGCACAAACACTACAACCGCGATGAGAAGCATGTCATCGAAGGCTACAATGAAATCCCGCTGCATAAGTATCCGGAATTCACGCGGCAGTGGATGAAGGAAGCCAAGCGAATCCTGCGGCCGGGGGGATCGATGTACGCTGTATCCGGCCACAGCAATTTGAAAGATATTCTTATCGCGATTGATGAACTCGGTTTCAATTTGGTCAACCACATCATCTGGAAGTACAACTTCGGCGTGTATACCACCAAAAAATACATCACCTCTCATTACCATATATTGTATTGCACCAGCCCCGGCGGCCCGGTTACGTTTAACACCTATTCGCGGTTTGGAAAAACCGAAAAGGGCGATCAAGGTGAGGCCAAAAATTACCGCGACCGGGAGGATGTGTGGATCATCAACCGCGAATACAAACCGGGCAAAGCCAAAAACAAAAACGAATTGCCGATGGAGCTGCTCAAGAAGATGATTCTGTATAGCAGCAACGAAGGCGATACGGTTTGCGATTTGTTTTTGGGTGGGTTTTCAACTGCAAAAGCGGCTGTAGGGCTCAACCGTAAAGCATGTGGGTTTGAGATTAATGAAAAGGTGTATGAGCATGGTATGAATGAAATGCTAAAAATTGCCCCCGGCTATTTAATGGATACCCTCCCCATTCCGGAAGATAATCATCTCACCAACCAAGGAAAACCCTGGACGCCCGAAGATTATGATCATCTAGTAAAACGGTATGATGAATTGTTTGGGCAAACCAAGAAGAAACGGAAGACCATCGATACGCTCTCGCTTGAATTGGGGCGGGGATATTTTTCCATCCTTAACGCCCTCAAAAAAATGGGGCGGTAAATTCTTTTGCCGTACGTCCGCTCTCATGCTATCATTTGATTACATTTAGCTTCAGGAGAATAGAATGCGGAACGGGTTTACTCTCATCGAATTATTGATTGTGGTAGCGATTATCGGGATTTTGGCGGCGATTGCTGTACCGAACTTTATCAACGCCCAAATTAAAGCGAAAATTGCGCGCAGTTATTCCGATATGGATGCGCTCTCAAAAGGATTTATCTCCTACAACTTGGATAACAATGCGTATCCATATTTCGGCGGCAATCAGTGGTATTCGGTTTTTATCTACCCTGCCCTGACCACGCCGATAGCGTATTTGAGCAATATCCCCAAAGACGGCTTTACGCTGGAAAAAGGCAAGGAAGCGCACCGCTTTGCCGGCGGACATGAAGACTTCTATCCCGGCTGGAATGTGCATCAAGTACGGCAAGCCGGTTCGAATTGGGGCGGTGCCCCTGTTACCGAGGCGGTTCAGCGTGGCACCTTTATGCTGACCGTAAGCCGCGGGCCGGATCAACTGGAAGATATCGGCGGTTCACCACCGACCGGCGTATTGGCGTATCACGCCAGCAATGGGGTTGTCTCGGCGGGGGATATTTATAAATTTACGCCGGGTTCCATTCTTCTATCTCAGTAGATATGATCATACAATCATGTTACGAACCCAAGCTGGATTCACCCTTATTGAGCTGCTCATCGTTGTTGCCATCATTGGAATTCTCACGGCGATTGCCATCCCGAATTTTTTAAACGCGCAAACACGGGCAAAGGTAGCGCGTGTTCATGCCGATTTACGAACCATCAGCCAAGCATTAGAAATGTACTATGTCGACAGCGGGGCCTATCCGTTTCCTAAACCGAATCATGCATTCACGATCCCATTTCACATCAAGACGGTGTTGGAATTAACCTCACCAACCGCTTATTTATCGTCCCTCAATTTTGAAGACCCGTTTGTTCCCATCAAAACATTGGGGAAAGACAGCCCGGCCACGTTTCCTACCTATGTCTATGTGAGTTACCGGGGACATTGGGGGTTGCAAGACGGATTGCGCGCGTTTGGTGTAGATGACCCCAAGCATTTGCCGGATGCCTTTGCATTAACATCACAAGGACCGGATGAGCAGGACTCCGGCGGGGTGTGGTATCCCGGAGACATCATGCTGAAGAAGGACTGCACCGGTTGCGGTCAACAACGGTTGTACACTCCCAGCAACGGACTGCGAAGCAGAGGCGATATGGTTCGTTTTGGCGGCCAGTTGGATTTACCTGCGATGATGGGCGGCGGGTGAATTCTGCTCTTCATGACACACTCGCCAAGAAAATTCGCCAAGAGAACTGTCAGAGATTATTTTAGATACCTTCGTTGCAGCTATGATCCTACGCTATATTTATCAACTAATCATCTATCAATATTATCTTGACAATATCGATATAATTTGTGAAGATTGAATCATCCGTTTTGATTTTGATAATGTGGGGAGCAAGGATCATGAAACAAATTGAAGGATTTACGTTGATTGAGTTGCTGATTGTGGTGGCGATTATCGGTATCCTGGCGGCGATTGCGGTACCGAATTTTATCAACGCGCAAATGCGGGCGCGGCTGGCGCGGGTGCAGGCGGATTTACGCAGCATTTCAACCGGGTTGGAGATGTACCAATTGGATAACGGCACCTATCCAACCGATGGCGGCAGAGGGTATATCGGTTATACCAACCCAACCGGTCTTCGAACGGGTTGGATTTCCATGACCACGCCGGTTGCCTATATCACAGGAGGGAACTTGATTGATCCATATAAAGCGAAATATGTGGAAGTAGATGGTACAGACCGCCAGTTCGGCAACGCGCTGTATGAGTTAGGCGCGGGGAATTATAACGCCGACAGTTATAACGATTTCCCATTTACCACATGGATATTGCTGAGCATCGGGCCGGATTCAACGCTCGGCAGAGAACACGCGGATGATACCTCATTAATGGCGAACTATCCGTTTTCGGATGCGATGTTCCGCTTTGACGCGACCAATGGCTTGACCAGCAACGGCGATGTGCAAATGTTTAAAGAGGGGCAACCCGCGAGTACGGTGAAGAATGTGGATGGAGCGCCCTGGCCGCATGGGTAAAATAATTGTGATTGTAATAAGAATAAACCTATGTTTTTATACTACGCAGAAAAACAGTTTCCACATATTCCACATTCGAAGTGTTCGGGTTATTTAGCGATGGGGATATTCATGCCCTGGAACCGTAGTTTTTCAGCAAGTTCGCATTTTCCTTTTATTCCAATATAATGGGAAGAGACATTATCGTCTTGGAGATTATCTTGGGACAAACGTTAAAACTAGATATCCCAAAAGATATCTATCAAACCATTGAAAAATATGCCAAAGAACAAGGCTGTTCGACTGAAGAAGTGGCTTCAGAATGGTTGGCTACTGTAAAAAGATCCATCCAACAAGACCCGGTAGAGCAATTTTTTGGTGCCGTTCGCAGTAACGTACCGGATTGGACAGAGAATCATGACAAATACTTAGAACAGAACCTTTCCAAGAAAGTAGTAAACAACGATTTACTACGCGAATTATATGCCGGAAATTTTTGTTGACACTTCAGGTTGGGGAAATATTGTTGATGTATCACAACCGTTTCACACTTTATCTATTGAACTATATTAATCAAGACGTCGAGATGCCGGCCGTTTCATCACGACAAATTACTTCATTACTGAATTGGTCTCTTTAATGTCAAGTCCATTGCGTATACCAAAGACTAAAACGACCGCATTTATAGAAAGTCTATATTCTTCTCCTTTCGTAAACGTTGCTTTTTATGACCATGCATTCCATGATCTTGCTTGGCGCATATTAAAACAACATGAAGATAACGATTGGAGTTGAACAGATTGTTTGAGTTTGGCTGTTAAGAATCAAAGAGGGATTCATGAGGCTCTCACCAATGACCCTCACTTTGAGCCATTTGGATTGATTCGTTTATTGAAACAATCAAAAATTTGTACCTTCCTCTTATTCTCCCGTTGTGTAAACCTTACTGGTTGATGGCGTATCTGTAGTATGGTACAACTTGATTTTGAACGGATGGGCGAGGTGTGCGCAATCGATGAATGTGTTTATCGGGTTGATTATTATAATGGTGCTGGGCTTTCTCGGGGCGCATTTGACCGAATATGCCAAACGCTTCTCGCTGGCGCTGCAAACGCTGATTACACTGGGGGCCGGTTTTTTGTTTGTCGGGCTGCTGATCGGCCCGCAAGTCAGCGGAATCATCACCAATGACGCGCTGCAGGAACTGTCTCCGGTAATGAGTTTGGGGCTGGGATGGTTCGGCCTGCTGGTCGGAATTCAGTTTGACAGGCAGCTCACTAAACAAATTTCTCTCCGAAATTGGTTAACAGGAATTATAATCTCACTCATCACCATCGTCATATTGTTTACAGGATTTTTCGCGTTAGGGTATTGGCAGAAATTCGTTCCGGTATTTCCCATTGGATTTTGTTTGTGCCTGGCCTGTTCGGCTTCGCTATCCAACTATTCGGCGATGGCGTTGATTAAAAATATCAATAGCGCACGCGGCGGGATCGTAAAACACATCCAACTGCTAACCGATATCCGGGCACCCATTGCGATCATCCTCATGGCATTATGGTACTGCATCGATGCAGCCCTGTTGGACGAAGCGCTGAACCGGTCATCCCTGCAAACCGGTTTTGATTTTGTGCGGCGCATGACAGCGATGGATACCGAAACGCTGCGGTTTTTGTTGCAGCAAGGATTGGTATGGATTGTTGTCTCATTGATGATGGGGGTCGCGTTGGGATGGATGCTGCATTACCTCACCAGCGAACGCTTGCAGCCCAATGAAATGCTGTTGGTACTGACCGGGGCGGTGCTGCTTTCATCCGGGTTGGCGGCATCCCTGCATTTGTCGCCTTTGTTCATCAACTTTTTGATGGGAGCCACATTAACCAACCTGCCCAACTTTGCGCGCGGCCGGGTATCAAACCGGCTGATGCGGACCGAACGCCCTTTCTTTATCGTATTCATGATTTTTATCGGCGCCCTATGGACACCGCTAACGTGGTTTGTGCTCTTGCTGGCATTGTTCTATTGCATTCTGCGGTTTCTGGCATTGTTCTTTAGTGTGCATACCGCGCGCTTCCTGTTTGAACCGAATGGGTCCGGCAAGCGGTTTCCACTGCATTGGTCGATGATCTCGCAAGGGGGCATGTCGCTGGCAATTGTGGCGGATTACTACATCATCCAAACCGGAAAATATGCCGGCCTAACAACAGAAGACACTCTGCAAGACTTTTACACGGGAGAGTTCACCAAAATAGCGCTCAACATTATGATCGTATCTCTCTTGCTGAATCAAATCATCGGCGCCAACACCATGCGGTCCATGCTCTACAAAACCGGGGCAATCAAAACAAACTCGCGAAAACAATCTCTCCAACACAACACCAAGCCCTCCGAGGTTACAGGATGACATCGAGAATCACGGCATTGATTATCATCATTCTGCTGGTAGTGGTGGCAGCGCTGTACCCTTCCTTCACAGGAACCAATGCGGGAACACTTGCGGTCGCGCTGGGGCTGGTGATCCTTGTTGGGTATCTGGTGGGTGAAATCGGCGCACATCTGCAACTGCCGCGGCTCACCGGCTATATCATAGCGGGGATGGTCATCGGCCCCTATTGCTCCAACCTGTTGACGCACGATGCCGTCGATCACTTGGATTTAATCGATCAAATCGCGTTGGCCTTAATTGCGCTTTCGGCGGGCGGTGAGTTTCACTTGAGTTCACTGAAACAGAGGATGAAGGCCATAGGGTGGATTACGGCCAGTCAGGTGGTTCTGATCTTTGTGTTGGGAACGACTTCGTTTTATACGGTCTCCACCTGGCTGCCCTTTCTCGAAGGCATGAATAGCGCAACGCGTTGGGCGGCCGGAATGGTATTTGGCGTTATCGCCATTGCGCAGTCCCCCGCAACTACCATCGCGATTATTACGGAAACAAAATCGGCCGGACCGATGACCGAAACGGTATTGGGCATCACCGTGATCAAAGATGTACTGGTCATCATTATCTTTACATCGCTGGTGCCGTTATTGAAGATGCTGGAATTTGACCAAGGGGGAGTGAATTGGGGCTTTTTGCTGGGCTTGTTTAACGAACTCACCATTTCTGTATTAGTCGGTTTGGGAGCGGGATGGTTTATCTCGATCTATCTGCGCTTTGTGAACAAAAACCAGGTGTTTTTTGTATTGGCGTTTTCGTACCTGATCTCGGAAGGATCTAAAACCTTTCACTTGGATACACTAATCGTGTGTATTGCCGCCGGGATATGGGTGACAAATGCATCCAAACGCGGCAAAGCATTGATTGATATGATTGAAGACAGTTCACTATTGATCTATGTGGTCTTCTTTACAATTACGGGGGCGGCGCTCGACTTGATCACGCTGCAATCGATGTTTGGGCTGGCAATGCTGCTGGTGGCGATTCGGCTGCTGTGGACGGGAGTCTCTACGTATGCAGGAGCGAAACTATCGCGTGAACACTTTGTCTGCCCGCAGTATCTATGGATGCTGTTTTTGCCCCAGGCGGGCGTGAGTTTAGGGCTGCTGTCGATCCTCATCAAAGAAGGCTTTGAGTGGGGCGAAGGGATGCAGACACTGATGGTCGCTGTCATCGCGGTGAACCAGATCATTGGACCGATCTTTATGAAAATCGGGCTGGCGAAATGCGGTGAGTTGGGGAAAGCACAACGAAAATGACAGGTGTTTTGAGTTGAAAGCAATTCTAAAGAGGCGGTATTTTTGAGAGCGCGGTCAAACGTCACGGTCTGTAAGAATTCCTGTTCTTGATTTACTCTACCGATTAGATAATCCGCCAGGTCACCCTTTTAAGGGTGACCGTTCCATTTTCACCGACGATGAAGTCAACTGGATCGCCCGGCTGCAGGTCGAGATATTCACGAATGGTTTTGGGGATGGTGGTTTGCCCTTTAGACGTTAAGTGGAAGGTGGGTATGGGTGCAAACCTTTTTATTTTAACAACTTAGGTTACGCACCACATTATGATATGCCCGTTTTTCCAATTGTTCGCTGAATTGATCGCCCTCGCCCACCGGGAGAAGGCCGGGTGAGGGTTCGGGAGGAATAAACCTCTAATGACGCTGCTGCGTCATGGGGAGCAATCGCTCTCATCACCCTCTTCTCTTATCTTCTCCCAAAGGGAGAAGACGATAGACACCGCGTTTGACTTAGAATAATTGGCTCACAACAAAAACCATTTTTCAAGCAATCATCAATCATGGATTGCGTAACATCAATTAATAATCCTAACTTTAGCGAAATACTGATTTCGTGTTTGTCATTTAGTATTGGGATACAAATCATTGTGGATGGGATGTGTTTTTCGTGCTTTTGTATGAAATAATCACAAATTATACGAATTCAAATAAATAATGATTAAACAATACTCCTCCCCCATTGGAATGGGGGAGGCTGGGTGGGGGTTAATGGGTTGGTGATTTCAACTTCGACGAACCATGTTTCTTGTAGGGAGAATCAAACAAAATTAAATTGAAACGGTATTATTTACTGAAAAAGCGGTCATACACGGAATCGATTTGATATCCATCCACTCCGGCTTGGTTTAAGCGTTGAATATCTTTTTGGGCTGATTTAAGGTGGTTTTCTTCTGGATACCGGAATGTGTTAATCGCCGGCATCACCAACGCGCCGCGTCGCTGCAACTTTGCCACCATTTCACTAGGCAATCGCTCGGGCAAACCAAACCAGAACCGGTTGCTTAAGTCGATGGCGTCGCCACGCTCCACCGCCGAAAATTCTTCGTTTGTGACTGTTATCATTGCGACGGGTTTTACACAATCGCGAAACAACTCATTACCGGATATGGTGATGGCCGCGTTTTGCAGGTGATGTTTGCGTATTAAATCCGCGATCGTGTCATAAAACGGTTTATCCGCTTGCGCTTTTAAATCCAGCATTACTCCTAAATTGAGTTCGCGGCAATATGCGAGAGCGGTATCCAGCGTGACAACTTTTTCTTCTGTCCCTTTATACGGAATGTTTTGGATCTCTTCCGCGGTGAGTTCTGATATTCCCCGGTCGATTCCACACGCTTCCATCATACTGCGGTCATGAAACACAATGGGGACACCATCCGCACTGCGCTGGATATCCAGTTCGACCAAACTATACCCAGCCTCTTTTGCCAGCCGAATCGCCAGTAACGAACACTCCGGCGACTGCGGCGTAATCACCCCGCCCCGATGAGCGGTTAAAATGGGTTTGTGCGCCAAAACCGATTCGTCATCTTGAAAATCGATGCGATCTGATTGGTTGGCTGAATTCACCGGCATTGTGAAACCAATCCAAAGTAAAAAAAGAACGAGCATACGATATCGTTTCATTTTCGTTTCCCAGCATGAATTGTAAGGTCCTGTTATACAGTATAGATTGACCGGTTTTGATTTAGAACGTGTTAGGATCGTCCAACTTCTTGACTGGACCATTTTAATTATGGTTTAATGAAACACTTTCATCTCATGAGTCGACATACAACAAACCGCTTTTTCATCATTGATCCTGCATCAAATCCATGATCTGTTGAGGAGAAAATTATGCTGGAAATTCAACCGCAAGTGACTACGACGTATCATCCCATCCCGCAAGAAGCGTTCGATTGGTATGACGAATACGCGCACGGCATCATTGACCGCCGCACCTTTTTAGACCGCTTAGCAACGCTTTCCGCCGCCGGTCTTAGCATGGCGGTTTTGTTGGAAGCGTTAACCCCGGATTACGCCAAAGCCGAGCAGGTTTCGTTCAACGATCCTGGCATTAAAGCCACCTATGAGACCTTTGAATCTCCAAAAGGTCATGGCGAATGCCGCGGATATTTGGTTGTTCCTTCTGATTTGGAGGGCAAAGCTCCGACCGTTTTGGTGGTACATGAGAACCGGGGGCTGAATCCCTACATAAAAGATGTCGCGCGGCGTCTTGCCAAAGCGGGATTCATTGCTTTCGCGCCGGATGCGCTGTATCCATCAGGCGGGTATCCCGGCAATGATGATGAAGGGCGCGCCATGCAGCGGGATTTGGACCGGACGAAAATCGAGCAGGATTTCATCGCGGCAGCCAAGTTCATCAAAGCGCATGAAAAAGGCAACGGAAAACTAGGCGCGGTCGGGTTCTGCTTCGGCGGGTATATTGTCAATATGCTGGCGGCGGTTTTGGGCGATGACCTGGATGCAGGCGTTCCGTTCTATGGCACCCCTGCGGCGAAGGAGTTGCGCGGGAACATCACCGCGCCAATGCTGATTCAGTTGGCGGAATTGGATAACCGGGTGAACGCCAGTTGGGAAGACTATGAAGAAGACCTGAAAGCCGCCAATGTGGAATATACCATGCACATGTATGAAGACGCCAATCATGGCTTCCACAACGATTCGACCGGGCGGTATGATGAAGAGATGGCCGAGTTGGCATGGAAGCGCACGATAGAGTTTTTCAACATTCATCTCAAATAATATCCACTACCGGGGCAAGCTTCCATGCTTGCCCCGCCGCATGACAGACGATTGGGTCTGTATTGTTGCAATAGATTGAAAACGATCTGGTAGTAGATTCCTTCCAGATGGCGAACCGGCCATTGTGTTGAACGCTGAATTCGTGTGTGTTTCTAAATCGCGGCATCCAAAAATCAGTAAAATTTCATCTGTTGGGTATCGAAAAGACATCTATTTAGATTCTGTAAATTGATAAACAGGGAATGATTAAAACTTGACCCAACGATAGACCCATGATAGTCTGGTAATACGATAATAATTTATGTATTACTAGGAGAAAAGTCAATTTGAACTCTTCAAGAGGATTCACCTTGATTGAGTTGCTTATTGTAGCGGCAATTATTGGAATACTTGCTTCGATTATCAGTGCTAACATGCTCGACGCGATTCGCCGTGCGGATGACGTTGCCTGCAAAGCAAATTTACATTCACTCTTTGTAGCGATGCATTCATACCGGCTGGATCACAGCGTATTTCCATTGGCGGATGGTGTTGCGGATACGAAGCCCCAACCACAAATAACCGCATGGGGATGCGGCCCGTCTGCGAACGGATACTGGTCTGGAGTCCCCGTAATACTATCTAAATTGGGCTATTGTTCTGAATCGTGTTTGTATTGTCCCGCTCTGAAGAAGCAAAACAATCATTTAATAGAAGCTCACTCCAGTTGTGGCGATTCCTCATTCTCGGGCAAGGAAGTTCCCCAATGGCGCTTTCTACGGTATGCCTACAACCGAACGGCGCTTGACACCGGAGGACCGCGGCAAGAGAGCGAAGCAATCGGCTTGTCCGACATCGATAAAAACACAAAAGATGCTTGGTTGGCCAGCTGCATGCATGTTGATATCGGTGAATTTTATCGTGACAGAGAAGTACGGTTTCCTCACCGAATAGAAATTGATGCCGAAAGGCCTGATCTTGCCCGGTTCGGTGAATATGAAATTACGATTAATGGGAATATCCGCGAACGTGCGGTTCAATTGAAAAGGAGGTAGTAGAATGATGAAGTCTCATTTTTTTTGTGTGTTGGGTATTACGTTTATTGTATTTGTAGTACAACCGGTGTATTCTCAACCCGCTATCCCGGAGTTTGGCAGTATCCTTCCGGTCACGGATAGCGATCGTGCATCCCAGTTGTCACGCAGCCCGGATGGATCTTTTCAGTTTGATTCCAACGGAAACCTGCATTTGGTTTATACAGAGCAAAATACGGAAGGCACGGGATTGGGAACGCCTGGATTGATGTTATACACCGTAAGAAGCAACGGCTCATTTAGTCCCCCATTAGCGATTCGTTCTGAAGTGGGTGATGGGGTTCCTTTTAACAGCGGCGGAAATCCCGCATTGGCTTTGCAGAATGACGGTACCGTGCATTTTATTTGGCATGATTACCGCCACAGCACCAGCGCCAGCGGCACAAACCAATTGGAAATCTATTACCGCAAACTCCTACCGAATGGCCAGTTTGCCGGTGAAGAAATTCGCCTGTCCGATAACTCCGGAAACTCATGGAGGCCTAAAATTGTATGGACACCGGATGGCAGACTTGTTGCATCTTGGTATGATTTTTCTCAAAATTCTTTGGGCAATTTATTAATGGCTCGAAGTGATTCCAATCAAGCATTTTCGTCTCCGATTGATTTTGACAGCCAAGTAATCTCTTCGGCCAGCCCGAATGGTGAAGGGGTGATTACTTCACAAATTGCCGCGGACAGTCAAGGACAACTGCATTTCGTCTGGACTGTCGCGGAACTTTCCGGTTTCTTTTTTCAAAATGAAAAACCGGTTTATGGAACCATGCAATCTTCAGATGACCCGACCATCACTCAGCGTCAATCCATCAGTGAACGTGGAACGTCTTCTACCGATCCGGCAAAACTAACGGTAGATGGGAACGATACGGTTTGGGCGGTTTGGACTAATTTTGCTAACGATATCCCCAATATCCATTTGGCTTCAAAATCGTCCGGTTCAGAAACGTTCGATGCTGCGATCCCTATAACAGAGAATGATTTACCCGACGCGGTAGAACAAGCCGATGTTGCTGTGGCTCCAGATGGAACGGTTTATGTGGTGTGGGTTGATTTCCGAACCGGTTCAGGCGACATCTATTTGCGTGCGTATGATCCATCGACTCAATCGTTATCGGAAAGATCTCAACTTACTCAAGATGAGTTTAACGTAGATGAAAAACCTGGAATTGAAATAAGCCCGAATGGCCAAATCGCGGTTCTATGGGAAAGTGATGTGGATGGACGGGTTAATCTGAACATGTTGCAAACGGAAAGCACAAGTTTTGTCCCGGCTTGGATGTTGTATCAATAATCTGCTACGCACTTGTTGAAGCAAGCATTTATTTTCTATGACTTTATAACACGTAGGATGCAGGTCAACCCTGCCTCCTATTAAGAAGCGAAACGATGATCGAGCAGCTACAACAAACGGTTTATTTACTGACGAACATTTTGCTATGGCCCGTGGTGATTGCCCTGTTGTTTGGGATGGCTCATGCACTGTTTTTATTGGGGGACCTTTGCAATCAAGCCCTGCAAAGACAGGGAAAACCTGTTGCGGTGAAAGACCCGCTAAATCCTACCGGCAGCATGAAAAAACGGCAAGGATTCGTTGCATGGAAACGGCAATCCATGAATGACCCAAACGCGGATCCCTGGCTTTTATTGGACCGTACGGAAGCCGAATTAAGCCGCCGTGTGGATATTGCGAGAATTTGGGTAAGACTTGGTCCGGCATTGGGTTTGGCGGGGACATTAATTCCCCTTGGAAGTGCATTAACCGCATTGGCTGCCAACGACTTACAAGTGCTTTCTCAACGGTTGATTCTCGCATTCGGCACAACCGTCTTGGGGTTAATTGCAGGCAGTTTAGCGTGGATTGTCGCGACCACGTTAGAACGGTGGTACCGCTTAGACCTGGCAGAAATCCGGCACAGTTTGGAGCACAAAGAATGAAGGATTCACGCCAATATCAAGGGCTGGGATTATTAAGCGGACACTCGCGGGATGAAGACCCTCTCGCCGGATTGGCCAATTTATTTGATATTGGAATCGTGTTTGCGCTTGGGTTTATGGTGTCTTTAATCAGTGCGTTGAATTTGTTGGAAATGTTTAAACCCGACACCAAAGTTACCATTACTACAGAACGTGAGGATGGGATGGAAATCACGGTCCGGGAAGGCAACAAAACTACAATTCGGCGGTTAACCAAACAAGTGGGCGGCGGAGACGGAATTCGTTTAGGAACGGCCTACCGCTTGGAAGATGGCACTGTCGTTTATGTCCCGGATCAAGAGCAATCCCCCTAAAATTAATCATCATGAAGCAATCGTGGATTGGCATCGGATTCGTACTCGCATTCGCATTGGTTTTTCTTGTGCTTTTCCTGCGAGAAAAACATGTACCCGGTGAACGTGCGCGAATTGTATTTCTGGTTTCCAACCCGGGGTCAGAATTGGTCATTAAAGCGATTGATTTGTTGTACTCAGATCATCCAAGCATCGTCAACTCACTGGATATACGGGTTCGGGCTCCATCCACATCGATAATAGATGACCCGCTACCACAGCATGATCTTTTGATTGCGGAAGTGAAAGCCTCTCCGTGGGTCATGAATCATGAAAATGCTCTTTCAACATACTCATCCCAACACGCTTCTTCATTTCCCTACAAACGCCTTGCAATGGGGCGATTGGGTCCGGGATTAACCGAAGCAGCGTTGCTCTCCTATGAACTGCAACGGGACAAGTTGGTGGATCAATACTGGGATAATGGAGCGCCCGGTCAAGTCAAAGAAATGCTTTTGTATCTATTGCGTTCTCACTTCGGTTTCATGAATCTCGAAGTGAAGCCTCCTGCACCTGTCATAGAACAAGGATTGATTGCGCTACATAATGGCGAACCCCGGATTGTACAATCATGGAAAGATTGGGTTCGATGGACAAACCCGGACAACACGGTTCCGAAAGTCGCCGTTTTAGAATACGCAACCAGAGTACGGCGCGAAACCATCCAAATTCCGCACGCGATCGTAAACGAAATCGAGCGGCAAGACATGCAGCCCGTTTTGCTATTTGCCACCCGTGGCAGTGAAACGGTCACGCAATTTTTACTGGATGAAAATCATCAAAGCAGAGTCGATGCCGTCATCTCCATGCACTTTAAATTTACGGACGAAGAAGCGGTGGATGCTCTGCAACAGTTAAACGTCCCCGTCATAAATGCCATTCAAATTTATGGACGTACCGTGGAGGAATGGAAACGGTCAACCCAGGGTTTATCCACTGCCGAAGTTGCATGGCAGTTGGCTGTGCCGGAACTGGCAGGACTTTCTCCACCCAATGTAGTAGGTGGTGTGGATAACAGCCGAAGCAGCATAACGTATCAGGCTATACCGGAACGGATAACCCGTGCGGTCGGGCGCGCCAAACAATGGATTGATTTGCAAAAAACGCGAAACAAAGAAAAACGGGTGGCTATCCTGTATTGGAACTACCCTCCCGGGAAACAGAACATTGGCGCTAGTTATTTAAACGTCATTCGAAGCATTCCCGTTTTGTTGAACCATTTGAAAAAGAAGGGATACAAAACAGGCGAAGTCGATCTGGAAAATCCACGTGATCTTGAAGAACTCATTTTGCAGCGGGGCCGAAATATCGGGAATTGGGCTCCGGGAGAACTCGACCGATTGATTCAATCTTCTCAAATCGATTTACTCCCTGTATCAGAATACCAACAATGGTTTTCGGAACTCCCTGCTGATTTTCAACAGGATGTAAACAACTTCTGGGGGGAACCAGAGAAGGCTGAAATTATGGCGAAATCGGTCAATGGAGAATTGCATTTCATTTTACCAACCATTCATGTGGGAAATATTGTGTTGTTGCCGCAACCCGACCGGGCAAGAACACAAAACTTAGATATGCTGTATCAGTCGCAAGAACTTCCTCCCCATCATCAATATTTAGCCGCCTACTTATGGTTACAGCGCAAATTCCAGGCACATGCGGTCATCCATACAGGAACACATGGCACGCATGAATGGATGTCGGGAAAAGAATCCGGCTTGTCGGGCAGTGATCCCGGTGAAGTGCTCGCCGGAACATTGCCGATACTCTACCCGTACATTGTTGATGATGTGGGAGAAGGGATTGTGGCGAAGCGCAGAGGGATGTCTACAATTATCGATCATCTTACCCCGGCTTTAGGTGAAGGAGGCTTATCGCCGGAACTCAAAAAACTATCTTCGTTGATTCAAGAATGGCGCGACGCGCAAAGTAAAGACCCGGAATCGGCTCGTCAATTGGTTTATGAAATTGAACAGGAAGTGTTAACCCGTGGAATCCATCTTGATCTGCAAGACCGCGGGTGGTCGGATAGCGATTTGAATGACGCGTCGAAATTCCCGGAACGCGCCGCAACACTCGAAGACTATATCAATCAAATCCGCGTCCAATCCATCCCATTCGGGCTGCATACCTTCGGGATTTCACCGGTTGGGGACAGATTGGAAAACTTCACGGACTTAATGGTCAAAGGAAATGAAAACTCACAACGTGAGGCATACCGGTATGATTTGGTGACAAGCGGTACCCATGAATTAATCAGCCTAACGCATGGCCTCAACGGCAGATATGTAAGACCGGGTGCCGGCAACGACCCCGTGTTGAATACATCAGCAATCCCTACCGGAAAGAATTTCTATACCTTTGATCCGCGGATTATCCCAACAGAACGCTCGGAAGAATTAGGCGCCAAATTGGCGGAAGAATTGGTCACCAACCATAAAGCACAGCATGGCGCGTATCCCAAAAAAATCGCGCTTCAACTTTGGGGAGTGGAAACCATACGACACATGGGTGTTCAAGAGGCACAAGGGTTCGCTTTGTTAGGCATCAAACCCATTCGGGATGACCGGGGAAGAATCAAAGACCTTGAGTTGATTCCCCGGAATGAATTAGGGCGCCCCCGTGTGGATATTGTTTTTCATGCCACGAGTCTATATCGCGATACGTTCCCCGTTTTATTTGAATTAATTGATGCAGCGGTCCGGTTAGCGGCCTCCTCTCCGGAAGAAGACAATCCAATTCGAAAACATGCAAATGAATTAGAAACAGAACTCATTGCCCAAGGGATATCCGAAGAGCAAGCGAAAATCCGCAGTCTCATTCGTATCTTTGCGGAACCCACTGGAAAGCACGACAGCAAAATTCATGCAATGACAGCTTCCAGCGGAAGTTGGGATCAAGAAGAGCAAGTAGGCAACAACTACATTCGCCGCATGGGACATGGGTATGGCGGCGGCATTTGGGGGCAGCCAATGGAACGGGAATTTCGAAACGCGCTGCATGGAACCGAATCAATTGTTCATACCCGTTCGTCTAAGATTTATTCCACTCTTGATAACGATGATTATTTTTCTTATGGAGGAAGTATCG
Source organism: uncultured bacterium (assembly GCA_964449065.1). GTDB lineage: Bacteria > Hinthialibacterota > Hinthialibacteria > Hinthialibacterales > Hinthialibacteraceae > CAYVAZ01. The sequence goes on along the minus strand of CAYVAZ010000031.1, from coordinate 5,918 downwards.
CGTTAGGTGTCCGGACAGTGGATGGCGGGAAAAGCCCGCCGTTTTTCGTTACAGACTTACGTACTCCAGGGCAGGAAAAGCATGAACCTCTTGAACGGTTTTTGGGTCAGGAGTTCCGCTCCCGTTATCTCAATCCGGAATTTGCAAACGCGATGATGGAAGAAGGCTATGCAGGCGGACGTCATGTTTGGAAAGCCGCGGAATATTTGTGGGGTTGGCAAGTGGTGTATCCCGAAACGGTGGATGGTACGAAGTGGACGGAATTGTACGAAGTATGGATGAAAGACCGCTATAACTTGAACATGGATGAATTCTTTGAGGAACACAATCCCTATGCGAAACAAGGGATATCCGCCCGGATGCTGGAAGCCGTGCGCAAAGGATATTGGGACGCGCCGCAAAAGATTATTAACGAGTTAACGGAAATTTATATTGATCAGGTGGCACGGCATGATGTAGCATGTGATCATCTCACCTGCGATAACCCCGATTTGCAGGACTACATCAAGAAGAATGCCGAAAACATTCCATCAATGGATCCCGCAAAAGTTTCCGCATGGATTCAGAATGTTGAATCCGCAACGGGAAAGACCATTGAGGAAGCGCTGCAAAAGCGAATCACCGACCGTCAAAACTGGCACCGTCCTCAAGATATTGAAGAGATGAATCCATCACAAGATTCAGACTCCAATCCAAACACACCACAACAAGTTGAAGGATATGTGATGGAAGAACAACAAATGATTCAAGAAAAACAGCAACAACCAGAGCCCGATCCGGTTGCGCCAACAACCACGTTGATTGCGTTGCTTTTGTTGACAAGTTGGAGTGTCGGTTTTCTCCATTCACGAATACTAGAATAATCATGCGCATTTTTTTCGTATTGATTGTTGCACACCGGCATCTGTTAAATTACAGGCTTACTTTTTGAATACCGTTTGTGACCCTGATCCGGTAAAATCATATCGGTTATTGAGTAATTCAATTCCTTCATGGCATCGCGCCGCAACTTGCTGCACCGGGGGGGGAAAGCAATCACCTCTCATTGATTCATTTCCAAGTTCACGTCTATTCTTGTGCTTGCAATGACGTTTACTTTACCGCGGTCAAGTCACATCAGTGAGCAACCCTTTCGAGAAGATCATTTTCTGTCTAACATGCTGAGTCTTCAATAACCAGTAAGGATTCTGCACGCCATGCCAAGAACTCTCATTACAGGCGGGGCGGGCTTTTTGGGCTCGCATTTAGCCGATGCACTACTCGAAAAAGGCCATGAAGTTGTGATCATGGATAACCTCATTACCGGGGACAAGCGCAACATCGAACATCTTTTTGGCAATCCGAATTTTCTGTTCATCCATCATGATGTCACCAACTACATGCATGTGCCCGGCCCGGTGGATAACATTCTTCATTTCGCCTCCCCCGCCAGCCCGATCGACTACCTCAAACTGCCGATTCAAACGCTCAAAGTCGGCTCGCTCGGCACCCACAAAGCGTTGGGATTGGCAAAAGAAAAAGGCGCGCGGTTTTTGTTGGCATCAACCTCAGAAGTTTATGGCGACCCGCTCATTCATCCGCAAAAAGAAGATTATTGGGGCAATGTGAATCCTATCGGCCCGCGTGGGGTGTATGACGAAGCCAAACGCTTTGCCGAAGCGATTACCATGGCCTATCAGCGCTATCATAATGTCGAAACGCGCATTGTGCGCATCTTCAACACCTATGGCCCCCGCATGAGGGTGGAAGACGGCCGGGTGGTATCCACCTTCATCTGCCAGGCACTCAAAGGCAAAGACCTCACCGCATTCGGCGACGGCAGCCAAACCCGTTCGTTCTGCTATGTCAAAGATGAAGTACGCGGCATCATCAAACTGCTGGAATCGGATATCGATACGCCGGTCAACATCGGCAATCCGTATGAAATGAAGGTGCGCGAATTGGCTGAATTGGTGCTTGAACTCACCGGTTCAAACAGCCAAATCGTTTACAAACCGCTTCCAATCGATGATCCCAAGGTCCGCCAGCCGGATATCAGTAAAGCAAAAGCCGAATTGGACTGGGAGCCGGAAGTTCAACTCAAAGACGGGTTAACGCAAACCATCGAATACTTTAAGACTGTGATTTAATATTGCTTACATTCAATTTTGGCTGATTCTCTTTCCGGTTATTCGGCTGCCAAAATCGAACCCTCTAATCAATTACCCCCCCCACCGAACCTCCCCCATTACATTGGGGAAGGAACATTGGAAAAAATGCGTTTTTTCGAAGCCGCATATCCTATTTCTTTGGAATTCACTATTCATTCTTCCACCGGTTTTGTGTATGATGATGCAAATGACTTCACACAGGATTCATGATTATGCCGCGTTTATCCATAATGGTTTTTACCTTACTCATTATTCACCACTCCTCATTCTTTATTGCCGAATCGTTCTCGCAAGAGGAAAGGCCGCCAAAGATTCCTGTGATTTTGGATACCGATATCGGCGAAGATATTGATGACACCTGGGCGTTGGCTTTATTGTTGTGCAGCCCGGAATTCGACCTTCGGATGGTGATTACAGAATTTAACGATACGGCAGCCAAAGCCAAAATCGCCGCGAAATTTTTGTACCGGCTGGATCAGGGGCATATCCCCGTGGGTGTGGGTGTAAAAACGGGTGATTTTAAAGGCTACCAATACGAATGGGCGAAATTCTTTCTGCCAAACAAAAATCCGAAAGAAAATCCCAAACAATATCCAGGAGAGATCGAGAAATATCCGGGGGGGATTCATGAGGATGGTGTAGGTGCCATGATTAATTTGATCAACCAGGCTACGGAACCCATCACCATTATCGTAACCGGCCCCTGCAAAAACATCGAAACCATGCTGCGCCGCGCACCGGCGATTGCCAACAAAGTGAATATCGTGGCCTCAATGGGCAGCATCAATCGAGGGTATGGCAACGTTTTAACGCCGGATGCGGAATACAATGTCCGCAAAGACCCCAAAGCGGCGGATGCCTTGTTTTCCGCACCCTGGAAGATCAAACTGGCTCCGTTGGATGTGACCAACCAAATCATTTTACGCGATGAGGTGTATCAACATCTTTTAGAATACGAAGGATTAACCGAAAAGCCCGAAAATGAAATGACTTTGGAAGAATTGGTGCAGTTGGAACGCCTAAAAGATGCCGGAGAACTGACCAAATCGTATGAACCAACTATTCCCTATGGCCTTCCGTTAAAACGAAAACCCAAGCATAAGGTGATTTACAATCTTATACAAAACTACCGGGTTTGGCTGGACGAAAGTGGAACGACTGTCCCGGCGGATGCGCGCAGTACAACACTGTTTGATCCGGTGGCCATCTATCTCGCTTATACCCAAGAACTGTTGGAAATGAAAACTTTGAAGTTGCGGGTCGATTTTACCGGCTATACAGTTCCCTCTCCCAACGGGAAACCCGTCATGACGGCACTGGGATGGCGGAACGTGGAACAATTTAAACTCTTGTTAAAGGACCGCCTCATTCAGGGGATACCCAAAAAGCCCGAGGAAGAGGAAGAAGATACAGGCATCCGGTTTGAGCGGGTGAGAATCGACAATTCAAATTAGAAGTCCATCAAGGATGATACGATGGGTGATAACTTATCCATCCACATGAAATGAGTGGGATGAGTCATTCACAAGCGTTAACGCAGTGTTATACCCCCTTGCATAAGGGGGGGAGCCGTAGGCTCCGGGGATTTTGCGTTGTTGAAAGCGTGCTTCGATCCCCCCCTTCCCCCCTTAATCAAGAGGGGACAAAAGCGAGGCTACTATCAATTTATATGTAACGAAGTAGTCGACGTTACTGTTATATCTCCTGCATTTTCGATTGCAATTGCTTTAGGTTTCGCGTTCTTTCTTTTTGGCCGCGGGGAACAGGACATTGTTGAGAATTAACCGGTATCCAGGTGAATGCGGATGCTGGGAAAGATCGGTGTCTTCTTCTCCCACCAAATGACGCGGGTCTTCGGGGTCGTGCCCTCCCAAGAAGGTGAAGGTTCCCTGTTCATGAACACCGTGGATGTATCGTGCGACCCCGCTGCCGGGGATATCCGCCAAAACGATAACATTCGGCTTTAATTTCGATTTACGAAAGGCGGTGGTTTGCCCCCAAAAATCTTGGATAGTTTGTGTGTGATTTTGAGTTAGCATTGTCGGAACCGGATCAAACTTGGCGGAAAAATCAAACAGTTGAAAGGTTTTGGATTGATACCGCTCTCCCGGCGTGGATGGACTGGGGCTGGTATCGATATCGGAGAATTCGTATTGAAGCGGGTCAGGGACTATTTGAAAATCCTGAAACGCCAGAGTCTTGGTAAAATCCAATTTGGATTGAAAGCCGGGGGTTAGGCCATCGCCATCCAACGGAGTTGCCACAATATCAATACCATCGGCCGCAAGCGCGATATCGAGCGTATCAGTGGCCGCGCACATGGCAAATATAAATCCGCCTTCTTTGATATAGCGGCGGATGGCTTTGGCTACCGCCAACTTGTGTTGGTGCACTTTCGCATATCCCGCTCGCACAGCCGCTTCTTGAAACTGCTTTACCTTTACGAGGTACCACGGTGAGTTTCGGTAGGAGCGGTAGAACTTGCCAAACTGGCCGGTAAAGTCTTCGTGGTGCAGATGCAGCCAATCGAATTCAAACACCTTGCCGGAAAGCATATCGCTATCCCACAGCTGCTCATACGGGATATCCGCGTAGGTTAAGGCCAAGGTTACCGCATCATCCCATGGGTCATGCGTTGGCGGCGCGTATACAGCCACTTGGGGCGCCCGTTCCAATATCACGCGCTCCATATTGTTTTGATCGATCTCATCGTAGATGGATTGAACGGCACTATTACTGACTACTTCAGACATAACCCCTTTCATCGCGGCCTTTTTTTGCACATCCGAAACGCCTTGTAAAACCAAAAACGAACCACCGCGGTAGTTAAGCAGCCACTCCGCCTTGTAAACGCGCGGAGCCTGCAACGCCCAGTAGGCAACGCCATACGCTTTTAATTGATTGGATTGCTTGCTGTCCATTGGGATCAACAACGCGTCTGCCTTTGCAAAGGAAATGGGCAGTAAACTGAGTAATGCAAGGTGAATAAGAAATTTCATACAACTCTCCAGAGTAAAAATTAAATCATAGTCATTAACGTAATCAAACCGCGGATGATGATAAATAAAATCATAAAGGTCATGATTACACCTAATAATAATATCAGCAATACCGGAACCACCAATGCGATCACCGTTTGCTGATGATTCAGGCCGTGCACTTCGCGAAGGGCGAAATAAAGCAAATAGGCCGTTCCCGCGGCAAACAGCAAAATGTTAAGCAGTGGTATCGGGATGAGCATTAGCAGCGTTGCCGTGCTGGCATAAGCCGAGCTGCGGTACACCGCTTCAAAATCGCCTCTTCCATTAAAAAAACGGATCATACCGAACAGGATAACGGCGATAAACACAATTAACAGCCATTGATACATGATGGATGGGATCAAGAACACCATCGACAGCCCAAAGGTAAAGGGCACCATAATCAGCGAATAAAACAATTTTTGCAATACAATGTTCATCAACGCGAAAACGGTTGCTTCAATAAAACCGCCCTTGTCGGCTTGATGCAGGTAAAAGGCGGAAGGGTCCGTCACCATTTGCCGGATGGAATCGGCATAGCGTTTCAGAAACTCACCAATATTGTTTTGGGCACGGATAAAATCAGACATGTTGTTGTTCAGTTCAAAATTTTCGGTTTGATTGTGAGAGTATATGCGAACTTAAGGAATTATATACGGTGAGATGTTGGGAACCTATTATCATCAAACACAGTGGTATGTTGCCGCGTCCCCCTACAATTTCACATTTCTTCACAAAAAGTTTCTTC
>CAYVAZ010000030.1:0-24422 GCA_964449065.1 uncultured bacterium | reverse complement strand
CAATGGTGTTGTTTGGAGCAAAAAAAATGTATACGAATGAAATCCTCGAAGAAAAGTGGCGTGTTCAAAAGAAACTGTCCGAAGAAGCGAAGGATGTGCATGACTTTATCCGGCAAACCAACGAAGCCGCGGAGCAAATCATGCGGCAATACGGCTTCCGATACGATACGGATGAACCGGTAACCGGTGTGCAGGAAACAAAATCAGAGTAATCCCCCTATTATTCCCGGCTGGTATTTTTATACCGATGTTTTTTAGGATTGTCAGGCAAGAAAGGTGCTCAGTCTTTAATTCGCTGAGGCTTATAGCCGGGCTACATGAACAATCCAAATTGGAAAAGATATAGTAAGGCTGGGAAACAACGGCGTATTTTGTCTATCCAACTCCGCGACGCGCTAAAACCCGGTGCGTTTAAACGCTTTTTGCATGGCTTGATCCGACACCAAGAGAATATTTGGCCGACCGTGCGGGCACACATTACGCCGCGGCATGTGTTCCAAATCTCGAATAATTGCCTGCATTTCTTCCAGCGAGAGTTTATCGCCAAACTTCACCGAAGCACGGCAGGCCATGGTTTGCAGCGCGCGGTCGCGGGTATCTTTCGCGCTGCCATCTTTTTGAATCTCACCTAAAATATCGTGCACCGCTTCTTCCACCATGCTCATATCCAGCGAGGAAGGGATGGCACGAAACACAAAGGTCTTGGGGCCGAATGGCTCTAATTCAAATCCCAGTCTTGTAAACAAATCTTGTTGATCGGTGACTATCTCGGCTTCTTTGGGTGAAAAATCAATCGTGATCGGGATCAGCATCGATTGGCTTTCCAGCGGGGCGTTTTCGGCACGGGTAAAAAACTTCTCAAACATAATCCGCTCATGCGCGGCGTGTTGATCGATGATCAAAAGGCCGTCTTTGCTTTCCGCCAAAATGTAACTATCCATCATTTGCCCGATGACGCGCAGCTGACCGCACTCTTCCAGCGATTTGGTGACAAACAGCTTGCTGTCTAAATCCAAAGACTGCAAATCGCCGCGGCCGTTTTGTTTGAAAGCCGGTTTGGTTTCATTGGTTTTATGATTCTCTTTGTTGGCCGGTTGAATGGGTGTCCGGTTCAGCTGCTGGATGGATTCGCTGGTTTCTTTGGCTGCGGGTGTTTCTTCTTTCAGCGGTTGCGGTTCTGGTTTTGGAGCCTGCTCCAGTTTTGCGGTAGTTTGGGCGGCAGCAGGTGCAGAGGGCAAAGGCTCTTTTACTGGCGGCGTTGGTTCCGTTTTTGAGACATGAATTTCTTTAGGAGGAGTGCTATTCGTTGAAGATACAGGAACCGGTTCGGTTTTTTTCGCTGAATCTTCATGGTTCATTCCGTCAAACTGCGGTTGGGGTTCTTTCTTGGGCTCTTCCTTGATATCCCACGCGTGGCGGATAGCCCCGTAGGTGGCGGAATAGAGGGCGTTTTCATTGGTGAATTTGATTTCCTGCTTGGTGGGGTGCACGTTAATGTCAATTTCTTTGGGATCGATCTCGTAATACAAAAACACCACGGGATACCGTCCGGCATGGATCAAGTTGCGGTAGGCGTTCATGGTGGCGCTGTGCATCAGGCGGTCTTTCACCAACCGGTTGTTGACGAAGAAGTGCATCTGCTGGGCGTTGTTGCGCGATAGAGTCGGCCGGGATATCAAGCCGGATATCGAGATGGCCGGGGTTTCTAAACTTACGGGGATCAGGTTTTCGATAATATCGTTGCCGAACAACTGGCGGATTCGTTCCGGGCGGTTGAGTACCGATGGGCAATCCAACACCCGCTTGCCGTTGTGCTTTAACGTGAAATGAATGTGTTCATGCGCCAATGCAAGGCCGGTCACGGTATTTAAAATATGCCCCTGCTCGGTCGAAGGCTTTTTCATAAACTTTTTGCGCGCCGGGGTGTTGTGAAACAAATCACGGATGGTGATCGATGTGCCGCATGGCCCGCCTGCCTGCTGTGGCGGCGATAGTGTGCCGTTTTGGGTTTCGATTAAGGTGGCGAATTCGTCATCCGCCTGCCGGGTTTTGAGTGAGAATTTCGAGACCGAACTGATGGCAGCCAGCGCCTCGCCGCGAAAGCCTTTGGTGCCGATGGATTCCAAATCTTCAAAGGTGGCAATCTTGCTGGTAGCGTGGCGCCGGGTGCAGAGCTGGGCATCTTGGGAAGACATGCCGCAGCCGTCATCGGTGATTTTGATCAGGCTGACGCCGCCGTTTTCCACGTCGATATCGACCCGCCGCGCCCCGGCGTCAATGGCGTTATCCAGCAACTCCCGCACGACCGAAGCGGGACGTTCCACCACCTCTCCGGCGGCGATACGGTTGGCGACTTCAGGCGGCAAAACATGAATTTTGGCAGCGGTTTGATTCATGCCTTTTATTATTGCACGGGAGGCTATCATGTCTATGTTTTGCTGAAAGTCTTGTTTTGCTGAAAATCTTCTTGAATCTCTTTGGTCATTTATCTTTGTTTACTTTACGTTTAGGCGTTTTTAATCGACCGATTCAAACAAAGAGTGCGGATACCGCATCTGGAATTGGGCGTCGTCCAATGTAATGTATAATACTACTGTATACATTGGAGGTGAACTATGTTGAGAACCCAAATCTACCTGACGGAAAAAGAACGGGATGGACTGGCGGCCATGACCAAATCCACCGGCAAAAAGCAATCCGACCTGATTCGCGAAGCATTGGATCAGTATTTGGATTTCAACTTGGGCAACCGACGGGCTGACATCCTGAAGGAAGCGGCAGGGATGTAGAAAGACCGGGATGATTTGCCCGACTTCGAAGCGCAGAGAAAATCTTGGGACCGCAGCTAAAACATTCCTGCGCCATTCGCACCGTTTTTAAGATTACTTCTCACTTAAACACGTTTTCCTTCTGTTCCAGCGCCTCACTCCGAATGGTTTTATCCAGATACTGCAACAATGACTGCGGATGGCGCATGTGCGTTTGGGCGTCTTCCATTGAGATATGGCCGCGCTGATACAGTTTGATCAACGATTTATCCATTGAAATCATGCCATCTTGTGTGCTGGCTTCAATCACACTGTACAACTGATGGGTTTTTCCCTCGCGGATTAAGTTGGCGGTCGCGTGCTTGTTGCGCAGAATTTCACAAGCCAGCACTCGACCATCACCGGATGCGTTGGTTAACAGGCGTTGCGAGACCACCGCCAGTAACGTGAGGGATAATTGAATGCGCACCTGCTGCTGCTGACGTTCGGGGAACACATCGATGACACGGTCAATGGTTTGTACGGCATCGTTGGTATGCAGGGTTGCCAATACCAAGTGCCCCGTTTCCGCGGCCGTGAGGGCGGCTTGGATGGTATCCAAATCACGCATCTCACCCACCAATATCACATCGGGATCTTGGCGCAGTGCATACTTTAACGCGGTGGCAAATTTCAGCGTATCGCCGCCCACTTCACGTTGATCGACAATGCTGTTTTTGTGGTGATGCACATATTCAATCGGGTCTTCGACAGAAATAATGTGCATGCGTTTGTTGTTGTTGATGAGATCAATCATAGAGGCCAAAGTCGTTGATTTCCCATGCCCGGTCGGCCCCGTTACCAAAATCAACCCATGCGGTTTCATGCAAAGATCATACACCACAGCGGGCAATCCCAACGATTTCAAATCGGGGATTTTGTTGGAGATGGGGCGAAATGCCGCCGCGACACAGCCTTTTTGGTAGTAGACATTCACCCGGTAGCGGTGGTCAATCCCCATACCGAGAGAGATATCCAACTCTTTTTCCCGCTCAAACTGCAAGCGTTGCTGCTCGTTTAACAAGCTGTAGACCAAGCGTTTGACTTCTTTCGGTTCCAATGTTGGAAAGCCGGATTGATACAAATTGCCATGGACCCGAATCATCGGTGAAATGCCCGCGGTCAAGATTAAATCCGACGCATTTTTTTCTTTAACCAGTTGAAACAGATCCGATATTTCCATTCCCAATCCCCTGCAATGTTTTCAAGAATGGTATAACAAGATATTGATTTTGCCAAATACTATGCCCCGCTTTGGATTATACAGGAACCGTTCCTGTACCAAGCAGGTTGATTGCCTTCTTGACCGGAATACACTTGACCGGATGAAAGGGAGAGGTCATGAGCAAAATTGTTGTTACAGGCGGTGCCGGGTTTATCGGCTCGCATTTGGCGGATTATTTTTCCAAGCAGGATCACGAAATAATCGTGGTCGATAACTTTTCCACCGGCCGGCGCGAAAACTTGCAGCCATTTGTGGATAAAGTGCATCTGGAAAATTGCGATATCACCGACCTGTCGTCGCTGCATAATATTATGGAAGGCGTAGATTATGTCTTTCATCAAGCGGCGATTCCTTCCGTCCCCCGGTCAATCCAACATCCCGATGAATCGCACCGCAGCAACAGCACGGGAACCCTGAACGTATTAACCGCCGCCAAAGACACGGGAGTAAAACGCTTGATTTATGCTTCGTCTTCTTCTGCTTATGGCCATTTGGAGGAGCCGGTCAAGCAGGAAAATATGGTAGCCGAGCCGGTTTCGCCCTACGGTGTCGCCAAACTCAGCGGTGAACATTACTGCCGCGCCTTTCATGAATGCTACAGTTTTGAAACCGTGGCGCTGCGTTATTTTAATGTCTTTGGCCCGCGCCAGAATCCGTACTCATCGTATACCGGGGTGATGGCCATCTTTATTCCACTGATGCTGCAAGGCAAAGCGCCTATTATCTTCGGTGACGGCCAAGCCACGCGGGACTTTACCTACATACAAAACAATGTACATGCCAACAACTTGGCAATGACCAAAGAAAACGCGGTGGGAGAAATGTTCAACATCGCTTGCGGAAAGAGCATCAGCATTTTGGAAGTGGTCGACTGCATCAACAAAATTTTGGGAACCGCCATCAAACCCGAATTCGCCCCCCCCCGTTCCGGCGATATTCAACACTCCTGCGCGGCGCTGGATAAAGCCAGAGAAAAATTGGGCTATGAACCGCAAGTATCCTTTGAAGACGGCCTGCGCGAGACGATTGAATGGTATAAGGTCGAGATGAAGAAGTAAGATCAATGGGAACCAGAATTTCCGGGAAAGCTTAATCGAACGATGGAAAGACCGCGTCAGCAACCCACCATTGCTGACCGGTATGTTCAAGGAAAAAAATACAATCTTTTTCTATCAACACAAACCTGAACTGCTCTAAAAGGTGCATGTCATCTCTCAGTAAAAGAGATTGTTCCAGAGAAGCAATGGGATTGAAGTGCACTGACAGTATACCGCCCCCCTAGCCCCCTTTAACAAGAGGGGAACCTGCCTCATCACAAGCAAGAGCGCCGTTCCAAACCTGCCTTGCTTAAGGGGATGGAGCCGCAGACTCCGGGGGATTTGCGCCGTTGAGTTATGCTTCGATCTCCACTGCTTCGCGAACCCAATCGGGAAGTGGTTACACCGCATAACCGGCGAGAGAAGTGGCATGCACCCATGAGAATTATCCCAAGTTGCAGTGAAAAATGTTATTTATAAATTGCTTGACCATTGTAGAAGAAGCCCCCCGTGGCTGCCCTGATGTAGGGTAACCCATACAAAATAAAAGATGAAATCACTCATTTTCTTTTAGCAGCCTGGTATTAAAACTGTTCTATTTCATTGCTGTTAAGCCGCCAAACCTCTTTCCTTTGAAACCGGTAAAGCCTGCTGGAGTCGAAGAACAAAATATCCACCAACAGCAATCCTGGCGATAGTTTAATTAAGAATGAACTTTGAGTCGTAGGGATTTCAAAATAAATGGATTTGGATATGCGAATCCTATCTGGGTTGGTTTGGTGAAATTTCAATGTGTAGGGTTGAGAATGAGTGGTTTGATTGGACGGAATCTCAATTTGTACCCAGGATGGTTGAATGGGATGTAACAAAAGCACCATGCTGATGCAATCGCTTTGTGTGGTCGAAATCTCTTCTATCGGGATGGAAAGATAAGTGGGTTCATCAGCATCCACGGTTGAAACGACCTGCATGGAACTTAGATTGGGCATGGAATACGAAGCCAGTTGAACCGGATTGGTTTGAAAACGCAGCAACGCAGGGTTGGAATGGATCCATTGTTGAAAGCGCGTTAGATATTTCGAAGCGCAATAGTATTTGCCGATTGTTAAACCAACCAGAATAGCAACGGCAACAACCGCAACAGGATTCCACGCTGCCTTTACGCAATGTGGCATATTGAGTGAAACAGCCGAAGGGTTGCTTTCCGGAAATTTGCGTTCAGCGGTTTTGTGCCGTAGCAACAACACGGATACATAACCGAAATGGAGAACGGCCGGTATTGCCGAACCGGGAAGGAAGATGTTTAGAAGAGTAACACAACCAATACCCACTTGATGCGCCGCCGGAAAGCCGGCGAGGATTCGCGCGTAAATCAGAATAAATATCGGGAAACTGAAAAACAACAGACGGTCTGTCATTTGAGAAACGGCAACCACAAAAGCCGCCGGAATAAGCAGGGAAAAAAGACGGACCCATTCATGGGACGGTTTGGTAAAGCATCGAAAATACACAACAGGCGCGTACAGCGTAAATCCAAACATAGCGATGCCTAGTAACCGGATCCAAGCTTCGCTTCCTGTTGCGAACAACCAATTTATGCGGTCCCAAAAAAGATTGTCATAAATGGACCCGGTAGCGTTGATGCTGTAGACATGGTCTAAAAAGGAATTCAAGAAAAACAAATCGCTCACATAAAACGCAATCGTTCTACTTAAATACAAGGCAACCAGGGCGGGTGTAATCAGCAAAAAAAACGAGAAGACGGACTGTTTACTTATTTGTTTGCAGAAAACGAAATAAAAAAACGGGACGTACATCAATACAATTTCATGATTCAAAACCCCGAAAAAAACCGCTGTGGAAAACAAACGGTATTTTTGATGAACCGCGGCATACCAAGCCAAACCGATCAAAAAGCAACTCACTCCATCGGTATAAAAATAATTGTGAATCATATCGGCGAACCGCCGGTCCAATAGCATAGGGAGCAGGGTAACAATAACGGTCAAACCGGGGATGCGGCTGTTTCGTAAAATGTCATACAACAATACAAGGGACGCGGCCAATGCGGCTAAGGTTATGCCAAGAAAACTCCACCGGAGCGGAATGGGAAGGCTATAGGTTAACAATGGTAATAAAATTCGTCCGCTAAACGGAGATTCAATATAGGTAAATGGATTTCCGGCTTGTTGGTAATAAAAATATTGATCGCCGATGATACTTTGCGTAAATCCAACCGAAAGCGAGAGGACACACACAACGGCAAAAGAACACAACCATACCCGTATTGATTTCATTTTTGAATTTCCAGATTTGCCATGATTTAGAACAGTGTACCGTTCTGTGTATACAATCGTCAATTCAAAGCCGCTCTTTGGGGGGGCTGTAGGCTCCGGGGGATTTTGCGTTGTTGAAAGTGTGCTTCGATCCCCCTTAATCAAGGGGTGGGCAACAACAACAGACTCCTTAACAATGGGTGTAGACCACCTACCATCATTTCATTGTTGAAAGACTACCAAAATCATAGGATGCTAATCATGCAGCAAGCGCAATTCAATATAAATACACACTTTTTGTCTCAACGGATCCGCGTTTTAAAAGATTGAAATCAATCAATCCACATTGGATTGATCTAAGCAAGACATATACAACATAAAAATTATCCATTTGATATTCATTCCACATGCACCCAAATTCCTGCCATGGCGTTGTGGTTGTAGGTTTTGCCATCGTGTTCAATCTTGCCGATATCATCCACATAAGAGGCCAATATCCACCAGCCGCTTTCGGGCAGCGTGGTTGAGAAATAGCCCTGATGATCCGTGTTGACCTCATACGTCACAAACGGCTCCGGCGGAATCTCATCCGGCTTGGGTGAAGGCACTTCCAAATGTTCGATATAGACGGTTTGATTCGCAACAGGCTCCTCGCCTTTCAGCAACCGCCCGGTAAACGTGAATCCTTCCAGCAACCCATAGGGCCGGGTCATCGGCACAATTTCCAGCGGCTGCCCTGAACGCTGTTCCCAACTGCCGCCGCGTTCCACATGCAATACCGTTTTTAAATATTCTTGGTATAAATTTTCGCCATTGCGGCTGATTGAAGGAGCGGAATTCAACGCGACAATATAATTGCCTTTTTGATCCGGCGTGAACGCAAGGCTCCATGATGTTTTGGTCTCACCCAAACAGTTGGTTTCGCCCGCAACCAAATCACCGCTAAGGTCTGTTTCATTTCCTCTTGGATCGACCGCGAAAACCATTTGCGGCTTGTCCGCGTCGTCACAATCGCCTTCATACGGATGTCCTACCCAAAACGCAAACGAAACCGGTTTCTCCGTCTCTACAATCGCCCCTGCCGGATGAAATACCGGGAAATGTGCCGCAGCCAAATTGCCAATCCAACACGCGAATACAATCAATCTAAAACGCTTCATTTCTTATCTCCTATAATACGAATATTATGATCGTATTACGATTGTAGAAACAATTTTCATTTCATGTAGGGGACAGTGCGTTAGTTTTTGATTCAGTTTACTTGACTGCTAATGATAATTTGTTATCATTAGCAAAATAAAAAGGAAGAGGGCCGCATAAGTTTTATTCAATGGTACTGCATCCGAACTCAGAACGTACAAAGACCGTATTTGTGACCTGTATAGATTGGAAAAAATAAATCGATGCCAACGTACGAATATTTTTGTCCAACAAATGGACGAAAAATCCAAGTGTTTCATGGAATCAATATTCGTCTTCAAACTTGGGGTGAAGTATGCGAAACGGTATCTGAATCCACAGGGAATACGCCGCACGATGCGCCCGTGGAACGGTTGATTGGCGGGGGAAGTTTCTTCCTGAAACGCCCCGGTGATTCATGGCGTAATCGTTCCGGTGGATGTTGCGGAACGCAAGGATGTAAAGACTAAATTCAATAAGGATTCATTCCATGACAGCTGCATCTAAAAAATTACCGGTAACAGTCCTTTCGGGCTTTTTGGGATCAGGAAAAACCACGCTGCTGAATCATGTGCTGCGTAACCGTGAAGGGTTGCGGGTTGCGGTTATCGTGAACGACATGAGCGAGATTAATATTGACGCGGACTTGATCCGCAATGGCGGTGCGAACCTGCACCGTACGGAAGAGCAATTGGTGGAAATGTCCAACGGCTGTATCTGCTGCACATTGCGCGATGATTTGCTCAAAGAAGTACGCCGTTTGGCAGAAGAAAACCGGTTTGATTATTTGCTGATCGAAAGCACCGGAATCTCTGAACCGATGCCGGTCGCAACCACGTTCCACTTTCGCGATGAACAGGGCAACAGTTTGGAAGACATCACCATGCTAGACACAATGGTCACGGTTGTGGATTGCAAAAATTTCCTCAACGATTTCGCTTCCATGGATGATGTGCATGACCGCGAGATGGCTGGCAGCGAAGAAGATGAACGCATGATTGTGGATTTGTTGGTGGATCAAATTGAGTTCGCGGATGTCATCCTGTTGAACAAGACCGATTTGGTCAGCGATGAAATGAAGAATCATGTCATGGGTATGATCCGAAAAATGAATCCGGACGCGCAATTGATTGAAACGGTGTACGGCAATGTGCCGCTTCATAAAATTCTTCATACCGGATTTTTTGATTTGGACAAAGCCAGCCGTATGCCGGGGTGGATCAAAGAACTAAATGGGGAACATACACCCGAAACGGAAGAATATGGGATCACCAGTTTTGTGTACCGTGCCAGACGTCCGTTTCATCCCACCCGTTTTCATCACTTGGTAGTCGAAGAAGGAATGACGGGCATTTTGCGTTCCAAAGGATTTTTTTGGCTGGCTTCGCGTTTTGACATGGCGGGAATGTGGTCGCAAGCCGGTGTTTCACTCGTGTTGGAGCCTGCTGGGATGTGGTACGCCGCTCTACCAAAAAGCGAGTGGCCTGACGATGAAGAAACCCGGCGTTGGATTTGGGAGAATTGGCAAGAACCTTACGGTGATAGACGGCAGGAAATCGTATTTATTGGCACAGAAATCAATCAGGATGAACTTTCTCAAATATTAAATACATGCTTAGTTACTGAAGAGGAAATGAAACAGGGTATTCAGTCGTTTAAAGCATTCGATGATTTATTTCCACCGTGGAATATTCAGCCCGCAACGGCATAACCCTTGCGGATACGCTAAGTGCAACAATTATTTACAGCATGGAGGTTAAAAAATGAATAGTCAAATTTGGCTCGACCGCACAGGCGCCTTCGCCTCATCACTCTGCGCCGTACATTGCTGCGTCATGCCGTTTGCTATTGGCATACTGCCTCTAGTTGGAGTCGGGTTTTTGGCTACCAGCGGTTTCGAATGGTTTATGATTGCGTTGGCTGCAATCGTAGGTGGAATCGGTTCGCTCACGGGGTTCCGAATACACCGCAATTACACGGCCATTCTGCTCTTTTCGTTCGGTGTATTTATGCTCGTGACCAACCGGGTTGTCCATGCCGCAACCGGAATCGATGCTTGCTGCAGCTTGCACGCCGCAACGCAAGACGGTCTCCCCTGGCAGGTGCTGCCTTCTGTTATAGGAGGGGTATTGGTCGCCTCCTCACACATCGCCAATCAACATCTGTGCAAACAATGCCCGCAATGCGATGAAGACGGCTGTTGAACCAATTCACTATTTCGCCAATTGACAGACAAACTTTGTCTAGTATTTTTATGGTACGTAATTTATCTAAGAAAACAATATGCTAAGCTATCCAAAAAAGAAATTACACAATTTAAGTATCGCTGTACTTTTCGTATATGCCGCCGTCATGATGGCGTCCATGCTGCACGTCCACGCTCCGCATGCCGCTTGCGGTGATCATGGCGTCCAGATTGAAGCGCCTGCCTGCTGCGGCGAACACGCCCACCTCGATGCCGAATGTCTGCTCTGCGAATTCATCCACTCGTCTAATACGGTCACCGTTAACGCAAATACATTCACACTTCCAGTGATTGAACCTTCATACACCTTTTCATATCAAACCCTAACCCTGCAGCATTGCTTGGGCGGATTCTCCAGCCGCGCCCCTCCCGTTTGCTAAGTCATACCAAAACAATCGATGACATAGCATGATTCATTGTGCATACCAGCTGGTATGCGACAGCATCATTTATATAAACTGGAGAAAAAAAACATGAAAAATCTTACAAAACGATTTACGAAACTTATGTTCGCATTATCCGCTTTTGCCGTTTCCATCCCGGCTTTTACTCAAGATACCCTGTTTGAAGACATCGCTCCCGACGCGGGAGTACAAGGGGACCTTTTCGATTTGCAATTTGGTATTGCGTGGGGAGATATCAACGGAGACGGCTTCGATGATTTATTTGTGGCAAGAGACCCGGAAAACCAATTGTTCGTAAATCAAGGTGACAATACATTTTTAGACATTTCTGAATCGGCCGGAATTGTGGATGAAGAAATGGTGGCATTTGGCGGCGCCCTAGGCGATTATGACGGGGACGGCGATTTAGATCTGTTTGTCACCAACCTGCGCGCGGAGGAAGATGATGTCCCTTCCCCCAATCGTTTGTTTCGCAATAACGGCGATTTAACCTTTACCGATGTGGCCGAAGAAGCCGGAATTTCTGGTTTAGAAGATGGTGTCATCAGCGGTTCTGTTAGCGCATCCTGGGCGGATTATGACAATGACGGCGATCTAGACCTGATGATCAGCAACCGGTTTGACGGCGCTCTTCTGTATCAAAATCAGGGAGACGGCACCTTTGCCTTGGTTTCTGAAGAAGCCGGTCTGCACTTGGAGTTGGAAGTGGAAGAAGAGGAACACGCACCGGGTGAAGAACCGGAAGCCGGGGAAGATGAACCTGGGCACGACGAAGAAATCTTGGTCGGCATCGATCATGCCTCATGGGGCGATTACAACAACGATAACCACTTAGACATTTACTTCAGCGTTGCCGTGGTGGAAGATGAAGACGAACATGGACACGGCGCGGAAGGCGAAGAAGAAGGCGAAGAAGAAGGCGAAGAAGAACCCATTGTCGAAACCAACAACTTCTTGTTTCGCAATAATGGAGACGGCACGTTTTCCGATGTCACCGAAGAAGCCGGTGTGGGAGACCCCAATTTTGCTACCACCCATTCCGCGCTTTGGGGGGATTTTGACAATGACGGATTTTTAGACTTGTTCGTGTTAAACCGCGGCTCGGAAAACCTAGGCACATTGTCTCCATCCCGTTTATACCGCAACAATGGAGATGGCACATTCACGGATGTCGCGCAAGATGTAGGCCTTGGGCTTGGCAAGTTTGATTTTGCCGCCGGGTGGATTGACATGAACAACGACGGCTTTTTAGACCTCAATGTAATTCTGCACCCCACCCATGCGGATTTTGATGCGGGAGAATTTTACGAAAAACCCCAGCCGATTTTTGTAAACAACGGGGATGGCACATTTACCAATATTAATCAAGATGATGTGGATGCCTTGTTTGAAACCGGTGTGGCAGACATCACTCATTTGATCGGCTTGGCATGGTCGGATTTTGACAACGACGGCGACCTGGATTTTGCGATTTCCGAAAATGAAGGGGATGGGCCTTTTCGTCTGTTTCGCAACAACAACCGCAATTCCGACCATCATTGGATTCAAATCCGGCTGCGGCAAAGCGGGATGAACGTGTTTGGGGTGGGTGCGACCATAGACGTTTCCACCGTAGAAACCAATCAAACTCGCCCGGTTGGAATCGGCGCCAGCGGATTTGCCTCACAATCTTCACTAACCTCCCACTTTGGTCTAGGGCCTCAACAAGATGCCGCCGATGTCCAAGTGGTTTGGCCGGGTGGAGAGGTGGAATCTTTCGGC
The DNA here is from genome assembly GCA_964449065.1 of uncultured bacterium. GTDB lineage: Bacteria > Hinthialibacterota > Hinthialibacteria > Hinthialibacterales > Hinthialibacteraceae > CAYVAZ01. The sequence goes on along the minus strand of CAYVAZ010000030.1, from coordinate 11,488 downwards.
ACATTGGATGCCGATCAAATTCATACGCTCCAACGCGGCGAGGGACAAGTCACATCCTCCGTATCTGATTTTTCGTTGTATGACTAAACCCACTCCCAATTGCCCCGGAGAGAAAAGGATGAATTCAATGCCATCAAGACAACACGGATTTACATTGGTTGAACTGCTCATAGTTGTAGCCGTGATAGCGCTATTGGCGGCCATTGCTGTCCCCAATTATTTAAACGCGCAAATCAAGGCGGGAATCTCAAAAGTCTTGGCGGATCATAAAGCCCTGGAAACCGCCATAGAAACCTACCGGTTAGACCATCCGGAGCAATACGTGCCCGGGTATGTGCGCCGTTCCGGCAAGCAATTGTATAATTTTGAACGCCACTTTTTTCCACTCACAACCCCCATCGATTATCTGCAGGGGATCCCCAGTGACCCCTTTCCCCACCACAGCGGACGTGAGTTGGATAAAACGGTTGATTACAAACAGGTGGTACCGGGCGCTCATGCGTATGGGTATTTCCGAGCCGATATTGCAGGCCCGGGCGGGTTGTATGATTTTGGCCGGCATAAGTGGATGGTCTCTTCCGCCGGACCGGACGGCATGTTGAATTACTTCGCCTATTACCCGGAAGATATTACGGAAGGGGAAGAGTTTTGCGCCGTTTGCAACATTGACAGCCCCGCGATTTTTATGGTCGCGGTGCAGTACCAACCCAGCAATGGGTTAAACAGCAGTGGTGAGATTATCCGCTGGAGCCCGACGTTTTAATTACCCTACCCCCTCTCAATTTGTCTGGAAAGGCATTTTGAGAGGGGGAACAAAACAAGAAGGAGGATTTTCGTGTACCGCCAATCCATTGGGATTGTGCTTCTCATTGTCGTATTTGTATTGATTTCGCAAGGCGCTTCCGCGCAATCCAGGCCGGACGGTATTCCGCCCTTGGATACCACAAAACATACAGTGCCGCTGCAAGAAATTTATTTTGATACCTTTCGTTCTTCTCCTCCGTATATTCGGCTGCCCGACGCGCCGCAGTCATTTATTGATGATATTATCGACGCGATACCGCCATTGAACAATCCGGATTACGAAACGGTGGACGAAGCGTTGTGGATGCACGAGGATGATGTTGTGATTGGCTACGCTTCCGGAGAGGAGGCCTGGGCGTTTCCCATCCGCATTATGAATTTTCACGAAATGGTGAATGATACGCTTGGCGGTGAACCGGTGGCCGTATCCTACTGCCCGCTTTGCTTTTGCGCCGCGGTATATCACCGGGAACTCGAAGGCCGGCTGCTGGAGTTTGGCAACACCAACGCACTGTTTGAAAGCGATTTTGTGATGCTGGATTATCAAACCGGCAGCTATTGGTGGCAGGCAAAAGGCGAAGCGATTGTGGGTGAATTGGCGGGCAAACAACTGACTTTGCTGCCCAGCATCACCACCACCTGGTCACAGTGGGTTGAACTGTACCCTCAAACCCTGGTATTGTCGCGCCGCACCGGCTTTGTGCGCAATTACAATCAAGATCCGTTTGAATCCTTCCCCGCGTTTCTGGACCGGGGAAATTTCGCCTTTCCCATTTGGAAAGCGGGGCAGGATGACCGCTTTCCACCCTCGACTCTCATGTTAACGTTTGCTATCGAGAATCAACTCTTCGCGTTGAATGTGGAAGACGGAGAACCCGCGGCCTATTCCGCTCCACCGGAATTCGGTTCGTGGCAGGTGTTGTTGGATCCTACCGTTAATGCCGGTGCGGTTTACCGCTCTCAATTGGAAGGGCAAGCCATTCAACTTACCGCGCAAGATGACCGGTGGATTGATTCCGGCACGGGCAGCGAATGGAATTTGGCTGGGGAAGCGGTTGAGGGGATATTGACCGGCAGCCGTTTAGAGCCGCTGCCCGCAAAACTCATGATGTGGTATCAAGTCACCGCGCTGGACCCGGATGTTCGACTGATGGGGCAATCCGCAATCGAAACGGCGGTATTTGACTACCCGCTCTATGCAGAAAAAAAGTGAGAGACCCTATGCCAAAAAAATGTCCTGCATTTACACTCATTGAATTGCTGATTGTGGTGGCCATTATCGGTGTGTTAGCCGCTATTGCCGTGCCGAATTTTCTAAACGCGCTGACCCGCTCACGGGTGGCCGCTGCCCGGGCGGAATTTCAAAGCATTGCCAATTCGATTCAAACATACCGCTTGGATCAAAATCGTCTCCCCCCGATGACCGATTTTGGAGTTGGGTTTCGCCATTACCGGTTGCCCTCGTTTTTAACCACACCGGTCGCGTATATGTCATTGCTTCCGGTTGATGACTTTCAAGTGGATGAAGACCCGTTTGGTATCATTGACCATACCCCTCTGTTTCAGCGGTACCGGTTTCATGATATCGGGCAACTGGTCCGGGACCGCGACAATGTGGATATCCCCGCGACAGATGTGGATGTAGAAGTGTTTGGGGAATGGCGGATTATTTCGGTCGGACCGGATCAGGAGTATCAAGGCTATACCCGTTATCATTCCTCCAACGGCATCATCAGCCGGGGCGATATTTATTTATCCGAAAAGGGCATGGAATTTGTTCTGCCAAAAGATACACGGATCGGTTCCGGTGCGTTTCGGTAATTGGATTGCGCTGCGTTTCGCGATTGCATCACTCATCGCAGCCGGTGGTAATACCAAGACGCATTTAAACCGTGAGTGATATGGTACGCGTAAAATAGCGTGATCAAACAGGGTGGTTTTGAGCGAAGCGAAACCCACCAGGACCATCGACGATCATTGTATTGCCATTCTCATTGCCGGTTGGTATACACCGGTCCATTCTCATCGTTCTCTTCATAAAATCGTATCACTCATGTTTTGGTATATCCGCGTGATAACTTCTCGCAAATGAGAAGTTATCCATATTTTTCTAACCAATAAAGGAAAAAAAATGAAACAAAACATGACAGCAAAACAACGTTCCGCTTTTACCTTGATCGAATTATTAATTGTCGTCGCCATCATCGGCATTTTGGCCGGCATTGCCGTCCCTAATTTTTTGGGGGCGTTGACCAAAGCGAAGATCGCGCGCGCCCAAGCCGATATGCGCTCCATCATGACCGCGGTGGAATCGTATAGCGTCGATTGGAACGGATTGCCGTTCCCAGCGGATGGCGAAGGGCATTTGATCCCGTTCGACTCTCCCAATGTCTTTTGGTTTGAAACCAAAACCACGCCGGTATTGACCGAGCCGGTGGCCTATTTGTCATCCCTGCCGGATGATCCATTCAACTCCGGCTTGCAGGCGGAAGAAGATCACGAGCATGAAGAAGGCGCCGATAACCGTTTTTATCACTACTACACCCGGGAGTATGTAAAAAAGATCGGCCGGCGATGATCAAGGCTTTGATGCCTATTTGCAAATCCTGCGTGAAAATGCCGGGAGCGCGAATTCTCTGTTTTTAAGTCATGGCCCCGATGGCGACCATGACGCGCCCGGTGAAGGGCTCCCGGCGCGCTATGATGTTTCCAATGGAATCATATCCAACGGGGATTTGGTGTTGATTGGCGGTTGAGGTTGTTGTAGGGGCATATTAAATTATGTCCCTACGCGTCTCCTTCATGTGAAGCAATTAAAATCTGATGGTACGCGAAATTCTATACGGCAGGGATTGTTGCAAGCTTCAGACCCGTTTCGGTAGTCACTAGAGCAATTCAGGTTTGCGTAAATAGAAAGAGATCGTCTTTGATCCCCCTACCCCAATGCCATTGACTTAATAAAATTCTGCGCGATTTGTGTGATGAATTAGGTGATTGCGTTCTTCACAACTCCCTCTGTGTCTCCCCCAACTTGGGGGAGAAGATATTGCGTATTCAAGGTTGATTACTTCAATCAATGACATTGCCCCCTACCCCCCTTAATACTGCTCTCCGTACACAAAAATTTTTAATCTGTAATGCTTCATGTTTTTTAACCGCGAGGACACGCCAATTCACGCGAATAACAACGAGGGCAATTTTAGTTCATTGGGTTTCATATCGGTTTTATTTGGATTGTCGGGAAAGGTAAGCGTGCCGCTGGCTCGGCGGGAGCCTCGCCCTCCCAAAACCTGGCCCGGTGGGAGCCTCGTCCTCCTAAAAAACAGACATCCTAAAAAACATTGTTCAGACAGATTCTTTCAAGTATATTTACATTGAGTTGGACGGATTGACGCACCGGCTGGAAGTCGATGCTTTCGGGTTGTGTACGGAGAGTAGCCCCTTAATAAGGGAGGATAACAACGACAATCTCTTCGTTGCGTAACATGAGTTAGAATTTAAAATTCCAGGAATATTGCGAATACCTAGTATCAACTAACTCATTTATTCGCTTTTGAGAAAATCCGGGCAATGGTTCATCCGCGTTCCATTCGCTTTGAATGGCCTTACCTATCCTTTTTTTTTCCGCGGGAAAATTCATCACAAATTCATGATGCTTCCGGTTTTGGCGGTAGTCCGGCTGGCGGGTGGGCTGCCGCAGCAGTTCATTAATCAACGGTAAATCAAAATCATACAGGATTGTTCCATGAAAAAGCACATACCGCTGTTTGCGGTGCTGCGCGTTGCCCGAAAATTTTTTCCCATTGATGGTTAGATCGGATGTCCCCTCCAGTGCGATGGTATTCTTCACCAAAGGCTGCAACGCAGAAGCGATGCGCGCAAGCACATACCGGTTGGTCTCTTGTATAGAGAGCAGCCGGTTATGATTCTCCATCTCCAAAAGCAGCGAAAAACTCATACATCCCGGCCCGTTCACCACTGTTCCCCCACCGCTAAACCGCCGGTAAATGGGGATGTCCTTCTCATCACAAGTTCTTCGATTGACTTCCAAATCAACTTTATTCGCATGGCCCAGCACTACAAAATAGGTCTCCGGCTCCCAGAAACGCAAAACCTCCTCTCCCCCGTTCTCTTCCAAATCCAGCAGCAGCGCTTCATCGCAGGCCAAATTTTCTTCGGGGGTGTCATACGTCTTTTCCAGCAATTTCACGGCGGGTCTTTGCCTTTTTTTAATAAGATTCTAACGGTGTATCAGGGTGTTCTGTCCACCCACTTTAAGGTACAATCGAGCGGTCTGCAAATGAAACAAAAAACGTGCTGATCTATTGTATCCAAACAATTCGGAAACACCATCATCCCAACGGATAAACACTCATTCATGCGCATGGCCTCACAAATTGGATGATCATGAATTACGTTTTTCAATGATTTGGTTATAATCAGAATTCCAGCTCATAACAGAGGAGAAGTCACGTGCCGGTATTTAAACAGCCCGATATGACTACAGAAGATTTAGATTGGTATAACGCGCTAGAGTATTTGTATGAACACGCCCTGCGCGATGCCGAACCTGTACGTGCGTCTTATGTCGCCAACAGCCTGATCGACCGTCTGCGTAAAGCCTCGATTGAAGTGCCGCCGACCGTCAGTACCCCCTATATCAATACCATTCCCCGTGCCGATGAGCCGGAATACCCCGGCGACCGCGAAATGGAACGCAAAATCAAAAGCATTATCCGCTGGAACGCCATGGCGATGGTCGTCAAAGCCAACCGCGAAAAACCCGGGATCGGCGGGCACATTTCCACTTATCAATCTCTCGCGACCTTGTATGAAGTCGGATTCAACCACATCTTTCGCGGGGGAGATGAAAACACACTGGCTGATTTGGTTTATTTCCAAGGCCATGCCTCTCCCGGAAACTACGCCCGTTCGTATGTCGAATACCGCATGGAGGCGGAAAAGTTACACAATTTCCGCCAGGAATTGGCGGAAGGCGGTGGATTATCCTCCTATCCGCACCCCTATTTAATGCCGGATTACTGGCAGTTCCCTACGGTTTCGATGGGATTGGGTCCGATTGCCTCCATCTACCAAGCCCGCTTTACGCGCTATATGCAGGCCCGCGGAATCTTAAAACACGAACCGCATGTTTATTGCTTTGTCGGCGACGGCGAATCCGATGAGCCGGAAACCCTGGGCGCGTTATCGCTTGCGGGAAGAGACAAACTCGATAACCTCACCTGGATCGTCAACTGCAACTTGCAGCGTCTGGATGGTCCGGTACGCGGCAACGGCAAGATCATTCAAGAACTCGAGTCTGTCTTTCGCGGTGCCGGCTGGAACGTCATCAAAGTCATCTGGGGGTCCAACTGGGATCCGTTGCTGGAAGCCGATGAAGACGGCCTCTTGATGAAACGGATGAACGAAGTGGTTGACGGCTCTTTCCAAAAATTTTCGGTTGAGTCCGGCAGCTATGCCCGCAAGCATTTCTTCGGCAAATATCCCAAACTGCACGAAATGGTCAACCACTTAACGGATGATCAAATTCACAAGCTTTTGCGCGGCGGTCATGATCCAGTAAAAGTCTATGCCGCCTATCAACAAGCGTTGGCACACAAAGGGCAACCGACCGTGATCTTAGCGAAAACCATCAAAGGCTATGGATTGGGCGAAGCCGGTGAGGGCCGCAACATCACTCATCAACAAAAGAAAATGAACGAGCGCGAACTGCGTTCCTTCCGCGACCGCTTCGATATTCCGATCAGCGATGAAGAGATCGCGGAAACCCCGTTCTACCGGCCGCCGAAAGACAGCAAAGAAATCCAATATCTGTTCGAACGCCGCAAAGAACTTGGCGGCTTCTTACCCGAACGAAAAATAACCGCCAAACCCATCAAACCGCCAAAACCGGACCTCTTTGATGAATTCAAGAGTGGTTCCGGCAAACAAGAAGCCTCCACCACAATGGTATTCGTTCGCGTACTCACCAAATTGCTGCAAGATAAGGAAATGGGCAAACTGGTCGTCCCCATCATACCGGATGAAGCCCGCACCTTTGGGATGGACGGCCTCTTCCGCCAAATCGGCATCTATGCGCCGCAGGGTCAATTGTATGAAACCGTGGATCAAGAAAGCCTGCTCTATTACCGCGAGGAAGCGGACGGCCAAATCTTGGAAGAAGGCATCAACGAAGCCGGTGCCATGTCATCCTTCATCGCTGCCGGAACCGCGCATACCAACTTAAACCAATACATGATTCCGTTTTATATCTACTATTCCATGTTCGGCTATCAGCGAGTCGGCGATTTATTCTGGCTGGCGGGCGACAGCCGCACCCGCGGGTTTTTATTGGGCGGTACATCCGGCCGCACCACTCTCAACGGCGAAGGCCTTCAGCACCAGGATGGCCATAGTCATCTCTGCGCGTCCGCCATCCCAACGTTAGTGGCTTATGATCCGGCCTTTGCGTTTGAATTGGCCCTCATCATCAAAGACGGTATCCGCCGGATGTACAAAGATGGCGAAGATATCTTTTATTACCTCTCCGTGTACAACGAAAACTACGCCATGCCCCCTATGCCGGAAGGTGAAGGTGTAGAAGAAGGCATCTTAAAAGGGATGTACAAGTTCAAGCCCGGTCCCCAAAAAGGCGAAAAAGCCCATCTCCTCGGCAGCGGGCCGATCATTCTTTCCGCCCTCAAAGCGCAAGAAATTTTAGCGGATAAGTACGGTGTCTCCGCCGATGTGTGGAGCGTCACGAGTTATAAACAACTCCGCAACGACGCTCTGAAGTGCAAACGATGGAACATGTTTAATCAAAAAACCAAACCCAAAAAATCGTATCTCGAGGAAACTTTGGAAAACGAGGAAGGCGCATTTATCGCCGTTTCCGATAACATCAAACTGGTGCCCGATCAAATCGCCCCCTGGGTTCCTGGAGGACTGATGAGCTTGGGCACCGACGGTTTCGGCCGCAGCGATACCCGTGAAAACCTGCGCCGCTTCTTTGAAATCGATGCCGAAACCACGGTGATCGCAACGCTTTACCAACTGGCTGAACAAGGTAAAGTGGATAGAAAATTGGTACCACAAGCCATCAAAGATTTGGATGTCAATCCGGATAAAGTATTTCCTCAACTTGTTTAATGCGTTAGATTGTGAAACAGAAATCATAAGAACAGAGCGTTTAGGCTCGCAAAAAGGGCAATCGAATGGAAGTGACATTACCACAATTAGCGGAAGGCGCTGATTCCGGAACAGTTGTGTCTGTCCTGGTCAGCGTCGGCGATGAAATACAAGCCGATCAAACCATCCTCGAAGTCGAAAACGAAAAAGCCGTCGCCCCTATTCCCGCACCGGAAAGCGGAACGGTCTCGGCCATCCATGTCAAAGAGGGTGATACGGTGAACGTTGGCCAAAAACTGATCTCGATCGGTGAAGGCGGTGGTGAGCAAGGTGGATCACAGCAAGGTGGATCACAGCAAGGTGGATCACAGCAAGATAGTCCGGCAAAGCAAGAACAACAATCATCTACCCAAAAACAACAGCCGCAGCAAAAATCTCAACCCCAAAAGAAAAAAAGCAGCGGCGGAAAAGACATCACACTACCGCAACTCGGTGAAGGGGCTGATTCCGGAACCGTAACCTCAATCTTGGTTAGCGTTGGCGATGAAGTTGAAGCCGAGCAATCCGTTCTGGAAATCGAAAACGAAAAGGCCGTGGCCCCCATCCCTTCACCCGAAGCGGGAACCATATCCGCCATTTATGTCAAAGAGGGCGATACGGTTAACGTTGGCCAAAAGATCTTCACCCTGGGGGGGGGAGCCGCTGAAGAAGAAGCGGTTGAAGAGCAGCCCTCACAGCCTTCGCAGCCGTCACAACCCAGTTCACCACAGTACGCGCAAACACCGCAGCAAACCGGTGCCCCTCCCAGCATGGATTACCAATACAAATCGCTCGCTGGTTATCCGCCCCCGGCATCGCCTTCGGTTCGACGCTTAGCCGCGGAAATCGGTTTGGATTTAACCCGCATACGCGGCTCCGAACGCGGCGGCCGCATTGTTTTGAATGATGTGAAGAGCCACATTCAAGAATTGCAGCGTTTGGTGTTTTCCGGTCAGGTTCAACAGCAGCAGCCTTCTGCGCAACAGTCTCCGGCACCATCGAGTTACAAACCGCAATCCATCGACTTCTCAAAATGGGGGCCGGTGAACTCCAAACCCTACTCCTCCATACGCAAAACCATCGGCAAGCGGATGCATGAAGCGTGGTCAACCATTCCGCATGTGTACCAAATGGATGAAGCCGACATCACCCATTTGATGGAACTGCGCGGCAAGCATAAAGAAGCCTACAAAAAAGAAGGCGCAGGCCTGACCCTAACTGCGATCACCGTAAAAGTAGTCGCCCAAACCCTGCAAGACTTTCCCATGTTCAACGCCAGTTTGGATGAAGTGAAAGAAGAAATTGTGTATAAAAGTTACTACAACATCGGTATCGCGGTTGATACCGATGCGGGTCTTGTCGTCCCCGTCATCCGTGACGCGGATAAAAAAGACTTGTTCGTCATCGCCAAGGAACTCGGCACAGTCGCCGAAAAAGCCCGCGACCGCAAACTCAGCGGCGAAGATATGGAAGGCAGCACCTTTACCATATCCAACCTGGGTGGTATTGGCGGCACCTTCTTTACACCCATCGTCAAAAAACCGGATGCCGCCATCCTGGGTATGGGCAAAGGCGTTGTCCGTCCGGTTTACAACGGAAATGACAAACTCGAAGCGCGCAGCATGCTGCCGTTATGTGTTTCGTACGATCACCGCATCATCGACGGCGCGGACGGCGCGCGCTTTATCACCGAATTGGTGAAGGGATTTGAATCCGTGACCGAAGATGATATCAAGTTGTCTTCAAGCGGCAAATCATCATCCGACAAATCATCCAGCAAAAAAGGCGGAAAGTAATCGATTATGGTAGAGCCTATTCAAACAGATATTGTGGTAGTCGGTGCCGGACCGGGCGGATACGCCGCGGCCTTCTACGCCGCCGATAAAGGAAAAAAAGTTATATTGGTGGAACGCGAACCCCGCATGGGCGGAACCTGCTTGCTGCGCGGCTGCATTCCCTCCAAAGCCTATTTGTATGCGGCTCATCAAATTGCCATTGCCCGTGAATCCTCTCACCGCGGCATCACGTATTCCGAGCCCAAGATCGACGTTAAAAAAATGCGTGACTGGAAAGAATCCATCGTCGATCAACTGGCCGGCGGCGTCAACGGTCTCGCCAAAGGAAAAAAAGTTGAAACCATGTACGGCAAAGGCCATTTTGAAGATTCCGACACGTTACGCGTGGAAACCGAAGAAGGCCAAAAGTTCATCAAATACCAGCAAGCCATCATCGCCACGGGTTCGGTTCCGGCTTTGCCCTCTGTGTTTGATTTAGGCAACAAACGCGTTATGACTTCCGACGAAGCGTTGGAACTGGAAGAAATCCCAAAAGACCTGCTCATCATCGGCGCGGGTTACATTGGCATGGAACTGGGGATCGTATACGCCACCTTGGGCAGTGATGTGGTTGTAGTGGAAGCCTTCCAACACATGCTGGGTGGAGCCGACCGTGACTTGGTGAAGTATGTGGAAGACCACGCCGGAAAGATGATGAAGGAAATCCGCTTTAACACCAAAGTTACCAAAATGGCCACCAGCGGCAAGAAGATTAAAGTGAACATGCAGCCCGAAGGCCAAGATCCAATCGAAGAACAATACGATAAAGTACTGGTTTGCGTCGGCCGCACCCCCAACTGCAATGACTTGGGACTCAAAAACACCAAAGTCCAAACCGACCAAAAAGGTTTTATTAAAGTCAACAACAAACAGCAAACCTCCGACCCGAAAATCTATGCCATCGGTGATGTCATAGGCGGGGCCATGCTGGCGCACAAAGCGCATAAAGAAGGCCGCATCGCGGTTGATGTTATTCTTGGCGACATTGCCTCCGCTGAGAATATTATTGTACCGGCCGTCGTGTTCACCGACCCTGAACTGGCCTGGTGTGGATTAACCGAAAACGAAGCGAAAGAAAAAGGGATCGAATATGAAGTCGCTAAATTCCCCTGGTCGGCATCCGGCCGCGCGATCAGTTTTGACCGCCCCGACGGCATGACCAAGTTCATCCTCGAACCGGGTACCGAACGAATCCTCGGCGCCGGCATTGTCGGCGTGGGCGCGGGAGAACTTATCAGTGAATGTATGCTGGCTATAGAAATGGGCGCCACGGCGGAAGACATTGCCGAAACCATTCATCCGCACCCAACCCTATCTGAAACGATGATGGAATGCGCCGAGTCGTTCTATGGGACTTCCACTCATCACTTATCACGCAAGAAGAAATAGTTTTGACGGTTTCAACCAAATTCGATATTGTAAAGGGAAACGGAATGCAGTTTCCCTTTTTTTATCGCCGACGCTTCATTTTATGAATTGAATTATTTGATTTCGTGGAAATTCAAACACATTCTTTCCGGTAATGTAAAAAATGTGATACAATCCATAAAAGCAGTTCAAGGATAAATTGGCCGATTACGATACGGTGCAAAAACGGAAGAAGAAATAATCCCTACTAGAGCAATTCAGGTTTGCGTAGATAGAAAGAGATCGTCTTTAATCCCCCCTACCCCCCTTAATAA
>CAYVAZ010000029.1:0-24463 GCA_964449065.1 uncultured bacterium | reverse complement strand
AAACCTCACTCGTGTATCATGCCGCGTGGATGTTTTCCGATCTAGAAAAAAAAGTCATCGTTGCCGATTTAGACCCTCAAGCAAACCTTACGGCTGCTTTTTTAACGGAAGATCGATTGGAGGAATTATGGACAGGACAGAAAGAGAGAAACACCATATTTGGAAGCATTCTTCCTCTCAAAAAAGGTACCGGAGATATTGCCGACCCGTATTTAGAAGAGATAAATGAAACGTTGTATTTGTTGCCCGGCGATTTAGCCTTAACCGAGTTTGAAGATAGTTTATCGGAGGTTTGGCCTAAATGTTCGGATGGAGAAGAACGCGCCTTTCGAATTACAGCAGCGTTTTGGAGAATTTTGCAGCGTGCGGCAGACATGAAGCAAGCGGATATGATCCTTGTAGATATTGGGCCGAATTTAGGGGCTATAAACCGGTCGGTTTTAATTTCTACCGATTATATTGTGGTACCGTTGGCACCGGATCTATATTCCATTCAGGGACTGCAAAATTTAGGCCCAGCCATAAAAGACTGGCGGGAAAAATGGCAAGAACGGCTTGAAAAAAATCCCGATCATGAGTTGATGCTTCCTGATGGGCAAATGGAACCGATAGGTTATATTGTTATGCAGCATGCCGAACGGCTTAATCGTCCTGTCGTATCGTATCAAAAGTGGGTGTCCAGAATTCCGAATACCTATTGGAAGCATGTGATTCGCCAGCCGGGAGAAGAACGCAAAGTGGAGGATGATCCCAATTGCATCGCCCTGGTAAAAGATTACAAAAGCCTGATCCCCTTATCCCAAGAAGCCGGAAAACCCATTTTTCATTTAAAGCCTGCGGATGGAGCTTTAGGCGCACATTACAATGCGGCCCAGCAATCACGCAAAGTGTTCAAGTCTATGGCGAAAAAAATTGCAGAGCTTGCCGGTATTGAATTATCCTAAAATTTGGCCGTTCAGCATTTATTCAATGCTTCATTCAAAGTAAAATATTACAATTCTGGCAATACAAAACCAAAAAAAAGCGAGTGTTATATGAGCGATATCAAACAAATTATTCTGGATGAAATTGCGAAGACCGAAAAGAATGTCGAGTCATACAAAAAGTCCAGCAAACCGGTCGAGCCGGATGTTGCCATCGGCCGCCTTTCGCGCATGGATGCCATCGGTTCGAAAAGTGTGACCGAAGCGGGGTTGCGTCAGGCGGAACAGCGGTTAAACGATTTAAGGTATGTACTATCCAAAGTGGATGATGCCGATTTCGGGATTTGCACGGTCTGCAAACAGCCCATTGCGATTGAGCGGTTGCTGGTGGTGCCGGAGAGTCCATACTGCATTCACTGCGCCCGGTAATTCATATCAAATCCGCCATGCTTTCGTCGGAGAGGACGAGTTTGTAGGAATGCGGGCGGCGTTCCGTGCTGCCGACGATCACTTTGCGGCCCAGGATGCTGTGGTCGATGCGCCCTTTGATGTTTTTGATTTCGCATTCTTCCATGATGACGCTGTATTCCACTTCGCAGTCATCCAAAATGGAATCAGAGCCGATGGAGGTAAAACTGCCGACAAAGGAATTACGAATGATGCAGTTTTCGCCGATGATCACCGGGCCGCGAATGGTGCTTTTTTCAATCTTGGAGCCTTTGCCGATGATGACGTTACCTTTCACGCTAGAGTCTTCATCCACTTCGCCTTCAATGGTTCCTTTAAGGTCTTGCAAAACCAAGCGGTTGGTTTCGATCATATCGTCCGGGTTTCCGGCATCGATCCACCAACCGGTGATGGTGTGGTGCTCTACCCGTGCGCCATTATCGATTAACCCCTGAATGGCATCGGTGATTTCGAGTTCGCCTCTGCCGGAAGGTTTTTGGTTTTTAATGATATCGTGGACGGTTTTATCAAAGAGATAAATGCCGATGGCCGCTAAGTTGGAAGGTGAATCTTTGGGCTTTTCGATCAGTTTTACGACGCGGTTGTTTTCAATTAATGCGATGCCGAACAATTCGGGCTTTTCGGTTTCGCACAATACGATCACGCTGTTGCATTTGTTATTGGTGAACTTCTCAACCGGGCCTTCCAGCGTGTCTTGCAGCAAGTTGTCGCCCAAATACATCAAAAAGGATTCGTCTCCCAAAAAGTCTTGCGAGACTTTAATAGTGTGGGCGATGCCGAGTGGTTTTTCTTGAAATATGTATTCAAGTTTAACGCCGTAATCGGAGCCGTCGCCGAGGACGTTTTTTAGATCGTTGCCGTTGTCGCCGACAACCAGGCCGATTTCAGTGATGCCGACCTGTTTGATGGCTTCGATGGCGTATAATACCAAGGGTTTATTTGCTATGGGAATCACCGGTTTGGCGTTGGTGAACGTTAACGGATGCAGACGCTTGCCGCGCCCGGCGCATGGGATAATTGCTTTCATAGTAACCTTTTCCGTTTTGGAGTTTATTCCTTAGATTGTAACATAGAGTAGCGGGTCGTGCGATGGATGGTGAAGGTAATTTGATTGCCTTTTTCATTAAACCGAACGTCTTTTGTGAATTCGCGGATTAAAAAGATTCCCCGCCCGTTCGGTTTTTGAATGTTTTCGCCTTGCGTGGGATCTTTTAAGCAGGATTGATCAAAGCCACAGCCTTCATCGCATACTGCCACTACGATTTCATCCGGTTGTGTGGTAACTTGGACGTTCACGTCTTTGGTTTCATCAAATTTATTGCCGTGCATGATGGCATTGGCCATTGCTTCATCCAATGCCAAACGAAGACAAAACAGGGCATCTTCTTCGAACCCTAAATCGCCGGCCAAATCCAGGATTTCTTTCTGGATTGGGCTGATATTTTCTATTTTGCTTTTGAAGCGAAATTTGTGCGGTGTTTGCATAACATTCCGTACACATCAATCGACCATAATATCCCCTCAACCGCATCAAGCAAATCTTAATGATACTTTTGAGATGGTCAAGTAAAAATTTGTTACATCGTTAAAATTTTCCATCCCGCTGCTCGAAGTGAGTAGGCTTGTTTAAAACAGGTAAATCGTTTTGTATCCAATAGGCAGTCCATTGAATAATGGCTTCTAAAGGAACTCTTGGATACCCAAACAAGTGGAACGCCTTTGCCGCGTTATTCAGAAGCGCGGTTGGGGCCTCTTCTCCCATAAATATAGGTGGTTTTCCAAAAATGTCACCGAACTGATTGGCCAGCCAACGGATGGAAACCGTTTCCGGCCCGGTAATGTTAATGATGTTTGGCGGGGAGGATGTATGAATGAGAGATTGTATAATATAAGCATTTGCATCCCCCTGCCATAATACGTTTACATTGCCCATGCCTAATTCAATAGGGGTTTCCTGCCACACTTTAAACGCGGTATCCAGCAAAATTCCATAGCGCAATTCCACAGCATAATTGAGCCGAATCATCGAAACGTTCGTTCCGTTTTGTTTGGAGATAAATTTAAACATCCGTTCTCTGCCGACACACGATTGCGCGTATTCTCCGATGGGGTTGATTGGATCGGTTTCGATTGATCCTCCACTGTGAACCGGTACCAACGGGTATACATTCCCGGTGGAGAGCGAAACGATATTGGCGTTGTGAAAGCGTTCCGCGACCATACCGGGTAAATATACATTCATGGCCCAGGTGCGTTCTTCGTTTCCGGTTGAACCGAACTTTTGTGCGGCCAGATGGATGATATGCTGAGCGTCCGGTAAGGCTTCGAGAGCGGCCCGATCCAACAAATCACAGGAGAGGGTTTCGATGCCCCAGCTCTCTAAGCGTTGCTTCAGTTCTTGATCCGAAAAACGGGACACTCCGGTCACGCGGTTTTTCTTGCCGCACTTCTCAAAGGCTTTTTTGAGTTGTCTGCCCAGGGTGGGACCCATTTTACCGCCGATTCCCAGCAGCATGACATCGCCTTCGACTTGTTTTGCGGCTTCTATGACACCGGGTGAGGGGGTGGATAAGAGGTCTTCCAATTGCTCTACGGATTGAATTGTTGACGGGATGCGTTGTTCTTGCATGATCGTTCCTGAATATTCATGTTGTACTTGTTTTTGCAAAACAGTATTATAGTATCATGAGAATTGGTATTGTTGAAATGGTCATCAATACTCTTGAGGGTTGAAACGAATAGGTTGAGGGTATGAAGCAAAACATCTTACTCATCGGTGTCGGTCCGCTGCCGTTTTATGATTCCGATCAATTGTATGGATTCGGCATCCGGACATGGCAATTTGCATTGCCCTTGTTGGCAGCCGGCCATAACCTGACTTTGGTTACGTGTGAATTCGGGATTCAAAAAGAGAGCGATTTAAAGCAAATCCGCTATCAGCAAGACCTGTCTTCCTTTGGCGAATTGGAACACATCACCCTGCCGGAACCGTCTCCGCGGAACAGCAACATTTTATTGACCCGCTTAGAAGAGGTAATTCGTACCCATCAACCCCATGCAATAATTACTGCCGGTTCGACCATCGCGACCAATCTTGCCGCGTCTTTGCGAACGGATTTGCCGATTTGGATGGATATGTTTGGTGATTTGTTTGCGGAAGTACAAGCCAAGACGCCGTTTATGAATACCCAAGACCAATTTGACTTTTTTCATCAGATTATTACCCGTGTATTGCTTCGGGGCGACCGGTTTTCGGTGGTTTCCGACCCACAAAAGGGTGCCGCCGTGGGGCAGTTGGGGTTCATCGGCCGCTTGAATCAATACACGCTGGGTGAGGAGTTGGTGCATACCATTCCGTGCGCGGTGGACGGCAATGTTTCTCCGGTATTGAAACGAAATTTGCTGCGGGGAAAAAAACACAATGCAACGGATTTTTTGCTGCTGTGCAGCGGCGGCTTTAATACCTGGACGGATGTTGATACTTTATTTTATGGTATTGAAGGAGCAATGGAAAAGAACCGGCGTATTCATTGCATTGTGACTGGCGGGAAAATACAAGGGCACCATGAAGATGGGTTCAAACGCTTTCAAACACTGATTGGGAAAAGCCCTTATGAATCGCGTTTTCATTTGTTGGGATGGATTTCGAACGAAGAGGTTGCCGCGGTGACGCAGGAATGCGATTTAGGCCTGAACGTTGATCTTCCTGTTTATGAATCGTTTTTGGGCAGCCGCAACCGTATTTTATTTTGGATGCAGTGTGCTTTGCCAACTCTCACGACCGTCAGCACGGAACTGTCTCAAATTATACATCAGCATGAATTGGGATATTGTGTTCCGGTAGGAGACTGCAAAGCGGTATCGAAAGCGATTTTGGATGCGGCTAGGTATCCGGTGAAGCTGAAAAAGTTGGGTGGGAAAGCGCGCCGGTTTGTATATAACTATTTTACCTTTGAAGAGTCGGTTACACCCTTGCTAAGTTGGGTGAAAGATCCCGCCAAGTCCGGCGACAATGCCGAACGGCTTCATCAAAATCACCAAGCGCTGAGCCATATTGATCAAATTCTTAATGATTGGGCGTTTCAAAACGGTTCCATGCAAAAGCATGTTCAACTTCCCAGACCGATGAAACCGGTAGCGAAGATCCGCCCGCAAGGAAAGCATTGGTTAGACCGTCTTTTAGGGCGGTAATAAGAGTGGTTCAGTCTGTTATAATACCCCCGCAAAAAGTAAAATGGACAATAACACGATGACGAATATTGTAGTTCAGGCATCTTACCTGATCAGTATTTAGTAGCAGGCTGGAAGCCTGCACCACAACAGCAGTTATTGATCAATAGAATCTCTTCCAAATTGGAAACGCAATGAACCGCGTCTGCATTTTCATTCCCCATCATAAAAACCCCCTTTTGCTGCCGCCGCTCTTGCAGTCGTTGCAAGAGATGGACAAGCCGGATGGCCCGGTTCGGGTGGTGTTGGTTGATAATGCCTGCAGCGATGGGTCGGTGGAATATGTTCAAACCAACTATCCAAATGTGACCATTTATTCATTGCCGGAAAACAGAGGATTTGCCCCGGCTTTAAACCAGGCGGTCAACGCGTTTGAAGCGGAATGGCTTTGTTTTCTCAACAACGATATGAAGGTTGATGAACAGTGGTTGATTCAGCTCCTGCAAACTGCGGAATGCACGGACGCGGCCTGTATTGGGTCTATTCTTAAGGATTGGGATGGGAAGCGGATTCAATTCGCCAAGGGAAGCGTAAACTGGTTTGGGAAAGGGTTTGAAGAAGAAGAGATTGAATCGGAATCTCCTTATCCATCGTTGTTTTCATGCGGCGGCGCCATGATGATCAAGCGGGAGGTTTTTTTGGAATGCGGCGGCTTTGACGATGACTTTTTTATGATTTATGAGGATATCGATTTAGGCTGGCGGTTGCGGCTGCTGGGACATGAAGTGTATATCGCGCCGGAATCGGTTGTGTATCACAAAGGGCATGACTCGCTTAAACAAGAAGATTACGCGAGAAAAGCGGTTTTTTTGGAGCGGAATTCACTTGCAACATTATATAAAAATTTGGATGCAGATTCTTTGAGTGTGATTTTTCCCGCGGCCATGCAAGAGATTCTCTATCGTTCGCAAGCGTACAGCGGTGTTGATGTGGGGCTCTCATATTTACCCGATGGGTTTTATACACTCAACGGGGTAAATGAGTTTTGGAGAGGGATTGCGATTTGGCGAAATAAGCGGGAATGGGTTCAAAGCAGGCGTCAAATTAGCGATCAAGATTTGTTTAATCGATTTATGATTGATTCTGAGAAGCCGTGGGCTTATTGTGATGAGCATTACCAGCGGATACACCATCCGCAATATGATGAGAAAATCAAGAAGCTTTATGCTCATACATCACAATTATTGACTTTCTTCAAGCCGTGAATTTTCTTGTATTATTTGGGCTTCGGTGGAGTCAGGGTAATGTTCGAGCAAATGCCGGTAAACCGCCTTGGCATTTGGGGCCTGCTGTAATGCTTCATAACTTTTGCCAACCTGCAAAAGAGCCTGCGGGATGTGTTCGGATTGGGGGAATTCCCGAAACAGCCGGAAATGGGTGTCAATTGTCTGGTTCCAATCTTCGCTCAAATAAAAACTTTCTCCCGCTTTATAGAGTCCTGATTCTTTTAAAGGATTGTTTTCATTCGCGTTCAAATATACTTCATAGAACCGGTAAGCGGCGTTTGCATAATTATTTTTTTCATAGAGTTCCTGGGCTTGTTGGAAAGATTGTTGGAAAGAATTGTCTTGATCGGTCCTTCCGTTGTCATCGCCCGCATTATCTATCGGGACCGATTGAATCAGAGAAGAATCGGATACGATTGGTGTTGGTGAAGGGTTGGGTTGGTTGAGTTTGCCAGGCGGGGTGGGGGTTGGCGTAATCTTGTCCCTGGGTTCCAATTCGTTTTGGATTAGCCCTACTAATTCCTGTCTCCGTTCGATTTGGCTGCTTTTATGTTTGCTTAACGTATCCAGTTTTAGGTTAAGCTGTTGAATTTTTTGATCCATTTCATCCAACCGCTTGCCGCTTTGTGCACAGTTGACTATCAGAAAGACGGTAACTAGAAGTATGGATAGCATCCATTTGTTTTGCATGATGGCCCAATTCTAAGTATGAGAAATGATTAAAAACCTGGAATGAACATTTCAATTGTATTTTGATCGAGTATAGCATAAACGTAACCAATTGGAATATTTCAATTTAGAATTAATTGCCCAAGCGGGTGGCTCTAAAAATTCAGCCAATGTGTGTAGACAATGAAATAAAACGCGATAAGGGATTTTGGGGAATGTTGGGAGTTACTTGACACTGAAACATACTACAATATATATTTACGATCAGATAAAAGGTCGTTGTTAATCTTGAAATTGGATATGTTGTGTTTTGATCAAAGCATTTTTGTATTCTTTGCCCTTAGATTGAATGCAAGGCCTTTGATTCAAAGCGCTGAGGCACTATTATGCTATCCTCTCTATCATTGTGTGATACATGTGTGTTAAACTGAATTCAAGAGTAAGATTAAACGAAATACAAAGTTACGGATTATTTGTGAGGAGTGGTATGAAAATTATCAGCCGAAAATCACCGTTTGTAATGTTCATTTTGGCAGCAGCATTGTTGGTATTAAATGTTGTCCATCCGATGAAAACCCAATCTCAAGATGATGAGGTCATTCCTTTAGGGATAGCTCCTTTGTCAAAACGGACCCCATTGCTGAGTTTTCCGCTCTCGGTTTTTCCATTTGTGAATGCTTCCCAAGGAAATTTTCTCCCTTCAAACCGCTTTCAAGAGCTGGAGTCTCTCACCATCGCGATTGAAGACCGGACGGTAGAGCGGGATACGTTAAGCATCGATGAAGATTTTCTTCCATTGACGGCTTCCGCGCTTTCTAGCGGCTTGGCATTGTTTAAAGAAAGCGGTGCTCAGCCGGGAGGGTTCAACTTTCAAATCGGCGATCAAAATAGCGATACTCCACTGGATTTGTTTGGAGCGCCAACAGTTGAACAAGACCCCGCCAATCCCCGCCGTTTTTTTGTTACGTTTACGCCCATACGGGGCAGCCACAAATTGAGTATATTTCAGGATCAGTTTCCAGATTTTTATGTTGTCGCACAAACCAGTTTAAATATTCTTCACGGGGACCGTTTTGAAGTCAGCATTCCAGCCAATGGGATCACCATTCGCGATATCTCCAATCCATTACCGGATAACACACTGTATGATGACCGTTTTCCTGGAGAAGCATTCCGTAGTTTGAATCCAGATTTTGCCGAACCGGCGTTGTTTGAAGGCGATTTGTTTGAATTATTCAGCATTGTGAATGAAAACGACAATACCACCCGTGTCGATGCCAGTTCCGAACCCAAAACCATCATCGGTTTGGAATCAGTGGGCCGTGAGGATCAGGGGTATTTCTTAAAAGAACTCCGAATCAACTTTATCGGCCTTAATTTGGGGCAAATCGCCCGTTTGATGGCAAATCGTTCGCAAGCGGAGTATGCCGGCGCGCAATTTGCCGGTTTGCTGGCCGCCGCACAATCCGGTCAATTGAGTCAGTTGAACTTGTTTCCCTCATTTTTCTACAGCCCGTGGTTTTACAATTTTCCAACGAATCCTGAAACGGGGGAATTATTGACCTCTACGATTGAAACGCCGGATGGTCCTATAGAATTTCCGATGACGGCTCCGTTGGATCCCAGCGGATTTCCTCTGCCGGCCTTTTTATTGGGGATGGATAATCTGGATGCTCATGTTACCGGGTTTACGCCATTCGGTCCGCGTCTTCCCAACATCGGTGTGGATGCGCTGACACCGAGAACGATCGGGCCGGATATATTGCAAACGCTTTCCAGTAACAATGCGGGAGGGATTTTCTTGTACCGTGAATTGGGAGGAACCCCCAACCAGTTTGATGCCGGAGTCGATCAAATCTTGGAGTTGGATTCCAACCAATTTCGTGTAGAAACATTTGGAATCAATCCCGATGATGTGAATACACCGGGTTCACCCATTAGCCGAATCGTAAAACGGTTGATACCCGGTACGTTAAATGAAGGCGCGAATGATACCGTTTCATTTTTATTTCAAGATACCAACCTTGCAGCCGATTTGCTTGGCGTTACCGCGCTTCCGGATGCCGTTGACGGTCTTCGGGCTCCCTATGGAACCTTGGCCTGCTACGAAGACCCCGATTGCTTCTTCTTTGACTTGATGATCAACGTGTTGCGCCCTTATTTAGGTTTAACCGAAGGGCAAATACGTTATTTGGCGGAATTTACGGAAGAAAACGGGATTACCAACATGGAAGAGTTGTTTGGGTTCCCCATTGTTCAAGGATTTACTTACATTTTACCGATTGGACAAGAAAACGCGTTAAGTGATATTTCCATCCCGGCATCGCGTACCGGAGATTTTGCGGGCCCCGATATTTTTGTGGCGATTCAAACCAGCGACAGATTGCGTGCGTTGGACTCATTTGTTCCGTTTATTGATCCCCGTGATATTGTTGTAGGGACGAATGTAACGGAATTCACCCAAGGCAATGTGGATGGGGTTACAGAATTTGATTCGGTCTCCAGCCTGGGTGTTGGCCGCCCCAATACAGACCGTACTTTTGCCATGATCGGCCGGCCGAATCCTCGGTTTCAGTTTGAAGATTTGACCCAACCGGGGGCAACACCTAGAGAAGCCAACCGCAACAACATTTTGTTTGACAGCTCATTGAGTTCACCGCCAAAAGGGGTCATTGGTATTAACGCAATTGACTTCGGACAGAATCCCAACCGGGTGCAAAACTTTGAAGGCATCTCACCGGATAACTTTGATGTGTTCTTTACCGAATCATCGGTTTTTCGTGAGATACAAGTTGAATTTTTGCCGACACAGTCGAGTCCGGTGTTTGATCCGCTTATTTTTAACGCGATTCCGGTGCAGTTGTTTGTCGATTTGCCGTTTAACCGCATTATCACGCAGCATTCCGTGGCGATTTATCAAGAGGACGATACCCCTCCCGGGAACGGAATAGATGACGATGGCGATGGGTTAACCGATGAAGAAGACTATAACTTGGTGGATGACGATGGCGATGGGCTGATTGATGAAGATTTAGGCGATGGCACCCCTGCCGGGGATAACAGTTTGTTTGATGTATTTGACACGTTCTTGCCCTCTTCCGGAGACCGGTTTGGCTCTCCCGCTGGATTTCAGGCCTCGACTTATGTATGGCCGCCGAACGATCAAGATAAATACCAGGAATTTATTGAGGCGATTGAGCCGGACAACCAACCCTTCACGTTGGTGGACGGGGGATTGCTCCCTTTAAACCTTTCGGAAGGCAGTTGGTTTTCCGAGTTGGATTTGACCGCGCTAAACTTTGATCAATATCAGCTATCCCGTTTCAGCATATTTCCCTCTGAATTCAGCCGGATTGGAATCACGCCGGCAGCAGCGCCGGAATTTGATCCACCGTTGCTCAATCAAGGAACCTTTACGGGTTTGCAGCCTTACAACGGACTGCTGGATTTATTTAAAGCGTTAGGTCTGCCGGATCTGATTCCGGATGACTTGGTTGTTACCCATCCTGCTACTGGAGAAGAACTGTTCTTGCTTACATTGATTCAGGATGATGCCAACCAAATTACAAGGCTTGAGGACCCGGATGGAGACGAACGCCGCACGATTTTGTTGTCTCTTGCCGCCGCGCTTCGTTTTCCCGACCCCCGCACCGGATTTGTTCGCGTTGGAACGACTCCGTTGATTGTGGATGTGAACGGCCCGAACGGGCAGAATCCGGAAGGGGATAACCTGGATGCAGACGATGGCGTGTATCAGAACGGTTTCTTTGTGGAAGTTGCGGATGACGAAGCGATCGGCAACTATTTGGAACAAATCGCGGACGCGCTTGCTGATGCGATTGAGAATGCGGCCGATTTGCAAGCCGATTTTGAAGAACAAATCGCGGATATTGAAGATGACGCCGCCAGCCAAGACCCACCTGAAGAACCGGATTTTGCGGATTTGGAGTTGCCGGAACCGGTTGAACTCTCGTTTGACAGCCCGTATGAAGCATTAGGTTTGAACGATTTTCTGGAAGCTAACAATGGTCTTTTCGATACCAATTATCAATACCAGGTACAAATACCGGATGAGAACTTCGGGCCGCTTGCCGGAAACGATTTTTATGTCGTTTTGCGCGCGGGGGATGCGGCTCAAACCGGTGACGCGTTTCGTGTACGTATTCGTTCCGGTCAGCGTAACCGTCAACTCATCGTAACCGATCCTACCGATAACACGCAACAAATTGTGGATGCGCCCAATGGCGGTATCGGATATCAATCCTTCATCAAAACCGATTTTGATGTGGGGTCGACCGCATTTCCTAATGTGAGCAAAAATCAAATTACCACCGGGCCGATTTTAGTCCGCAGCGCGAATGTTCCGCCGCAAATCTCATTTTTGTCACCGGGCGCGCAGCAAAACGTGGCATCGGAAGATTTTACGTTTGAAGTTATTTTCCAGGCCAATGACCCGGATAACGTGGCTACCGTTCGCCTATTTGTCGATACGGATAACCAAAACTTTGATGGGACTTTTATTCCGGGAGCGCAGCTGCGGGAAGGATTTGAAAACTCATTTACGGTTGATATGCGGGAAGATATTCCTGATTTTGATCCGACGCAATCGTTTTTCATTTATGCCGAAATCAATGATGGTGTAAATGCCCCCGTTTTTGTCTATGCGGACGGCCCCATCAGGGCTCTTCCTTCAGGCGGCGATGGCCCGGGTGGGGGAACTGGTGATGATGCATCCAACAATGGAACCACCGTTGTGGAAGGCGATTTAGAAAACGTTGTGGACTATGTTAAATTAACCGATGACGGCAGAATCTTTACATTGGGTGACGGCCCTGGATTCAATAATGTTTCAGTGGTTACCCGCAGTACGGATATGGAAAAAACAGACAATAACTCCGGAGCGGTCATCTTGCAGGATGACGGCAACATCTTGGGCAGCGGGGATATTGCTTCCTTCCAACGGCGGATTCAGCCCAACGGTGAAATTGCCTTCAATGCGGATGAAAAAGCGTTCTTGCGGAATGCTGTAAGTGGATCGGAATTGATCGAGTCTCCAACACCGGGGCAAATCAGTATCGAGTTTGCCCGTGATGTAGAAGTGGATTTCGTGAATGGCGCAATTTACATATTGGATGGCGATGGCGATATGCTTTATCTTGGCAACGCCAACACTGATTTGCGTCCTCCAGCGGTTGATATTGATTTATACCGCGATATGGAACTTTCTCCCGACGGTTCCACTCTGTATTTCTTAACGGGTAACGGCATGTTCTCAACCGCCGGACCCAACCAGGTTGGTGAATGGAACAATTTGATCGCGGAAGATAAATACCGTGATTTGGAACTGCTGGTCAGCGGCAACTCGGTATCCGATATTATGATTGTGGATGACGACGGCAGGTTGGCTTCGGTTGCTGGTTCCAGCCGCGCTTCCGCTATTGCAGATCAAGCACAAAGTTTGACATTCCCCGCGGGCGCGGTGCGGCAGATTAAATCATTTACCAATAAGCCGAATTCGCTATTGTTCCTGGAAGGCAGCGGGGAAGTATCGATTGCCAGCGATACGGATGAACCGCTCCCCGGCGATGGATTTATATTCGCGGAAAATCCGGGAATTGATAATGACGCGGTAGTGGATATCGAAACCATGAATGTCAATCTGCAGACGGTTGTTGAGATTGTGAGAGATATCTTGAAAGCCATTGAAGATGAAAACGTGGCAGGGGTGATGAAATATGTGGCCCCGGATTATAAGGATGATCACGGAAATACTTCGGCAGGGTTGAGGCGTGCTCTCACAACGTTCTTTGATTATTATGAGATGGAAAATTACGCGGTCTCCAGTACCGTGCAAAACGCCTTTACCATTTCTTCTATCGGGGACACGGTTCAAGCGAATGTCGTGATTGACTTTTCAGCCTTTGTACCGGATATTGAATTTTTCAGTGTCGATGTCGAGGTTGGCACCCAAACGCCGGAACTGTTTGCTACATTTTTCGCGAATGATTTTGCCTTTGATCAATCGATTCGGTTGCGTGAAGTTTCGGATGGGCGGTCTTGGAATGTGGAATTGTGGCAGATTACAGAATTCGGGCGCAATATCGATGAACTCATTGATACCGATGACTTGGAATTTGAAGATATCACATTCTTGACGCGGCAAACCGGTAACAGGCGGCTTGGATTTTATCAACCCCGCAGCCGGTTTATTGATGAGCCGAAAAATTTCTTCATCAACATTGATGAGAATAATCCGCTAACTTCCACTGGCTTAATGGCCATATTTAGAGAAGGGGCTTTGGCACGTGATATTGCTCCTCCAATCATGGAGTTCGTGAATTTCTTTGGGAACAGAACTTCGGCGAACCCATTGGGGAACGCGCAAATGGAGTTTACCCCGAATGAAGACGGTACTCCGCAATTAAACAGCATGTTCTTGAACTTGATGATTGAAGAAAACGCGGATATCGATTTGGGCTTGGGTGACGATGCGGATGAACCCGAACCGCCAATCAGTTCCTTAGACGGTCAGACCTCTTCCAACCCGATCGGGTTTAGTTTTAAAGACCGCGGCCCGGTTCTCTCATTATTCCCAGGTGAGGCGGATGTGGTGCTATCGAACGGCGAATTGGTTGCCACCAGCCCGAAAGGCGCGGTGATGATGCTGCCGGAAAATACGGATATCTTTGCCGTGAACCCACAACAGTTGATCGCGCAGTTCAGCCGCACAACCGTCCGCGTGAACCCGTTTGACCCCAACGCAGGGCAATTAAACTTCCCCGGCTTTGGCGCGACGGCGGAACAAGGAAGATCGTATCTTGTCATTAACCGCGATGGAGAGACCTTTGGTCTCCTTCGCTTGCCGGAATTCACGGCTTTGGATCAGGGTGATGCCGATACCATATTCTTTATGGATTACCGGTTTGAAGATTCGTTTGTCTTGCCGCCCAACTTTTAACGGCGAACAGTTACACGAGAGATTAGAACGGCACTCAAATCATGAGTGCCGTTACTTTTTGTAAAAAAAACCGTTGAATCTGTCGTGCATGTCGTCATACTTTTCTTATGGATGGATTGGATTAAAATAAGGCGATAATTGATGTAAGGATTTCGTATGCGTCCATTTTTTCTTTTGATCATAGGCTTCTTACTGTTTGCGGTGGTTTTCTCTGTGGTGATATTTTTGCCGCACTCTGATAAGACAAACGTGATCGTGAACCGAATTGATTTTAACCGCCAACCGCAACCCGTTGTGCAAAGCGATCCCGGTGGGGATTATATTCTGGAATTCTTTCCAGAACCCACACCGGAACAAAATGACCCCTCGCTTACGGAAGCATTACAAGATGCAGAGCCTTCTCCTAAAAATAGCCAAAGCGGTACGGTGGCAGAAACTGCCTTGGATTCCGCCCAAGTTCAAAAAGAACTGGATAAGAACCGAATCATTTCTTTGATTCACGATTGGGTGTATACGGATTTTATGGAAGTGGGCCGGGTTAAGCAGGGGACGATTAAAAAAACACGGGAAAATCTTTCATTCACTGTGTATGAAGGCGAACAATTGGACAACGGTATCGAAATCGAATCGTTAACAAATGATGCGGTATTGCTGGCATTAGGAGAGGCGAAGTTTCCCCTGCGCCGAGCGAAACAACCGAAGTTTTACGAGGAAGTTAAGCGAACCATGCGGCCGCTTACACCGGAAGAACAAGAACAAGCTTATGATTATTACATGCGGGTGTATGGGGATAAATTCAAGGAAATGTCAAAAAATTACAAACCCCCTCATGGAATGCCGACTCCCGGCCGTGTAAGCAAAGAGCAACAAGTAAAAGCATTGGAAGAATATTGGTCAAGATACGGCAAGCAATTTAGTAAGGAAAGCGCAAATTACAAGCCGGAATTTCATTACCCGAAAAATATGCGGGACGCGTATGAAAAATATTGGAATCAGTTTGGGAACGGACAAGAAAAACCTCAATTTGAAGATATTTTTGAAAAACCCGGCAATACAGGGCCGGATGCGAGGCTTGTTCCTGCCGAACAGCTTCAGCAGCAACAATAACAAAAGCGAAATAATTTTGAGTGAATTTGAATTTTCAATGTGTTGGATGACCGTATGTGGATGAATTGTATGAGATTAGACAGTAAATTTATTTGTATGTGTGCCGCTGTATTTTTCGCTTCCTGCGGGTCTCAACCAGACGAACAGGCAGACCTGACAAAACCGCAGCCTTTGGTTTCTGTTACCCCCTTACCTCCTTCCGTTTCTGCCGGGATGGCGGGAAAAGATGAGCACATTGTGGCGAAGTGGGATGGCGGACAGCTGACTCTTAGGCAGATTGATCAATTCGTTCTTTCGAACAACAACCCGGCGGGTCCAGATATAGAGGATGCCACACTGAACAAAGAGCGGATCAAGCAGGAACGCCGCAAAGTGACCGAAACGTTGGTTGGCAATTATCTGCTTATATTAGAAGCAAGAGAAAATGGAATTTCATTGAGCAACGCAGAACAAGAAGCCTTGCTGCACAAAGCAAAAGGGAATTTTGAGTCACAAGATATTTATAAAAAATATTTAACCGATGCCGATCAAACCGAAGATGATTTTCTCAATATTCTTGTGAATATTGAATTGGGAAAAAAATGCGTGGAAGAAAAAAATGAAGAGATATGGAACAGCATCACTCAAAATCGCATGCGGCAATTTTATGAGGATAACATTGACAAATTTACTCCTGCCCACCGTACGTTTTTCAACCGGGTTGATATTCATGCCAAAGGAGACCGTACGTTAGAAGAAGCCAAAAAACGGGCTGTTGAATTACGCGCTCAAGTGGCGGAGCGAATCTCGAAGCTGGATACATTAGACGCAAAGCGGGATGTGATGCGTGAATACGCCCGCGAGTATTCCGATAGTTTCGAGGCGTCCTATAACGGCGGTTATGTAACGATGTACCACAACAAAGATTTTGAAGAGGCGTTTTCGGATGGGTGTATGCAAACCGCAAAGTCCACGCCCGTCGGCGAATTGTCTGAGGTGTACCGCTCCCAACATGGATATGGTTTTCTGCTGGTAAAAACGCAGCACCAATCTTTTGTTCATCCCTTTGAATCCGAGACGATCCAAAAAATTGTTCCCAGCATGATATTGGATGAAGAGATCAAAAAATGGCGGGATGAATTAAAAGAGAAATATAACTTAGTTATATATGAAGAAATGTACGAGCATAAATTTCCGCCGCACGTTCAAACCGCACAGGCGGCAACGTCACCTTAATCAAAACATGTTCAGCACAAAAACTTGTTAGCGGATGTCGTCTTCCAATCCTTTATCATCTTTTTGATTTGGCCCCATACTTCGCACATCCGGATATTTTTTCTCGCCATCCACAATGACTTCGTAGACGAACTTTGATCCCCATAAATCCCGGCGGGGAATGCTTAGCGGCACATAAGGGCCGTTCCAGCCTAACGTCCTGTCTTGGGCAATCAATACATCCAGCCCTTGATCTTTGGTCGGAAAATTCCCTGTATCCTTTTTGTATTCCCGCAACCCTTTTTTATAAAGTTCCAAAATTTCGCCCATACTGCGGGTTTCTGGAGGCAACAGCATGGTGTGATCGATGGGGATTTTGTAGGGGTGCAACGCGGGTAGGGTTCCGTAAGGAGCGTAGAGTTCCAGTGGCGGGATAAAGTAATCCAATTTCATTGCCAGCGGTTCGGGCTGCCAATTATCCCATGCGGATAGTTTCGATTTAATGACTGGAAGTTTAGGATTGGTTTTAATTTCAGGTTGCGTAGTATCCGGGGATACAGGCAAGAAATCGCCGGATGAAATGAAATATCTCTCATTGGAAGCGCGCCAAAAGCTTAACCGGTCCGGCCCTTCAACATAGGTTATATCCACGGCACCGGTTTTTTTGCCACTTTCAAAGTAGATTGTAACATCTTCTTTAAGAACGGTTCGGATAAGGTTTACACGATAGATGAACGAACGGTAACCGAGTTCTTGGCTGTTCACTTTGAACCATTTGGAGCCGGATTCAAGCCGGACATCGATTTGATAGGTAGACCGGCTGGAGGTGATCTGATCAAAGCGAATATGAGAGGGGCCGAACACGCCGATGGAAGCGATTTCTCCTAAAGAGAGTGTTATGCGTGAGTTGGGTGAAACGACAATATCTTTAGCCAGAGGAATGGGTTCGCCTTTCTCTAATGCTTTTCTACCGCTGTTAGGAGAGCGTTCGTAGTCCTGGTAAATATAGGCCCATCCCCGTACATTTTTTACGATTATGGTTTCAGGAAAGTTTGACGATTCTGGATTGTCTTGAGCATGAGTCAATTTGATTTCAGCAGTGTATAAACATAGAAATCCCACGACAAACAATGCCATAAAACGAGGATGGATAGAGGAAAAACTGATCATGATTTTTCTCCTGCCGCGCAGATTTTTTTGTTGATTTGGCTGGCGGCGAAACCCGCGCCGAAGCCGTTATCTATATTGACAACCGTCACTCCTGCGCTGCAACTGTTTAACATAGTCAGCAAGGCCGAAAGCCCGCCGAAGTTGGCCCCGTACCCTACGCTGGTCGGTACCCCAATAACGGGGACTTCGCTGAGCCCGCCTACTACGCCCGCCAACGCGCCTTCCATGCCGGCAACGACTACGATGACGTTTGCGTTTCGGATAAGGTCCAACTTTCCAAACAGGCGGTGGATACCGGCGACGCCAACATCGTTTGTGCTGACAACTTTTGAACCGGTGAAACGGGCGGTTAAAACCGCTTCTTCCGCGATGTGCATATCCGATGTCCCTGCCGAGATCACCAAAACGTTTCCAACGCCCTCTTTCGTATCGTCAAATCCCAATGTTAAAGCCGAGGAACGTTCATACACGACGATTTCCGGATACTTCTCGACCAATATGGGGATGGAATCTTTCCGGACGCGTGTGGCCAGCACCGGAGAGCCTTTGCCGCGCATGTGCTCTATAATACGTAGGATATCACAAGTTTCTTTGTTTTGACCAAAGATTACTTCGGGCGTACCTTGCCTTAGCGCTCTGTGATGATCGATTGTCGCTACCCCAATTTCTTCATACGGCAGGTTTTTCAGCGATGTAAGAGCGTCATCCACACTGCAAGCGCCGTTTTGGACTTCGGTTAGAAGTTTGTGTATTTGTTCTGGATTCATTTTATTGCTTCACTCATATTAAGATGGTAAATTGGCAGGATAGTATATCCGATTACTGGAAGATTAGAACGATATACATGTTGTTCTGTGAATGGTTTTTTATCTTGTTTTGAACTAACTCATTGAGGTATAATCGAGTTATGAATGAAACATGGTTCACTGTTGTTGAACACTTATGTTATACCAAGTTGCAATGAGAATGTTAGATAAAATAGAGTGAGCAAATATGGTCATGGTGGGCTACGCTTCGCTTTGAGCCCAACCTACAGGGTTCATCACCCCGTATGGTTGCATAAACCTAAAAAAAGGGATTAGAGTTTAGAAATTAGTATAGTATTTTTCATTAATTTCTCTCGTTCTTCCCTAATGATCTCTGCACTGTCAATGGTTTGCGGACCTACCCGGCGAGCAAATTCATTGGCTTCTTTCAAAAAATCATTTATATCGTGTCTTCGTTTTACAACTTGATATAAGATTTTCTTGGCTTCATCTTCTGCTGTGCATCCCTTTTCATTTGCGCATTGCTGAAGATCATGAAGTAATCGTTCATCAACATCACGTAAAAGCAATTCTGGCATTGGAGTTACTCCATTAAATTTATAGTTTTGGTGATTATAGCATAACTTCAGCATGAAATGGATAAGGAATTTTCCACTTAGAATTTATGACTTTTAAGAAGAGTTCAAACGATCATCCACGCAGGCGCAGTTTGATCAGTTCCCAGAGCATGGCGGGGCCGTCAACGTGAAGGCGCAGGCGGGATTGGGAATTATCACGCCAGACGATGGGGATTTCGCGGATGGAATGGTTGTTTTGCTTTAAGCGCCATAGCAATTCTACATCGAAGGCCCAGCCTCTTGATTTCATTTCATTCAACAATGTGCGAATGGCGGTTGTGCGAAAGGCTTTGGCACCGCACTGGGTATCGGTGAGGTTGATCTGGAATAGGATTCTGACGATTAAGTTGAATACGCGGCTGGCGATTCGTCTGCCCAGGGGTTGGGGGATTTCTTGCAGGCTTTCCGGCAGCCAGCGCGAGCCGATGGCGCATTCTACACCATCTTCTATGGCTTGGAATAGTTTATAAAGTTCTTGTGGGGAAGTGGCGTTGTCCGCATCGGTAAAGGCAATGATTTCGCCCTTTGAAAGTTCGAATCCTTTTAACACCGCGCCGCCTTTGCCCATTTTGGCCGGGGTGGCCCAGGTTCGAACACTGGCCAGTTCTTGTTCCAAGCGTTCTGATATTTCCGCGGTTCGATCGCCGGAACCGTTTACGACGATCAGTACTTCCGTTTCTGCCGCGGTCGGCAGCGTTTCATAATAGGAAGCATAATCCCGCACCGTGGCTTCGATGCGGGATTCTTCGTTGTAGGCGGGTATGATGATGGTGTATTTCATTCCACTCCGGCTGCGTGTTCTGTTTATACGTTATTTTACACGTTTACGTTTTCAAATTGAGTCAGTTCTTTCATAAGATCCAAACGGGTTTGAATTTCCGGTTTGGTGACTTCACTCAAGCGGAACAAACTGAAGTCTTCCACGGTAAACGATGCCATGACCGTTCCGGCAACGATGGCTTGTTTCATGGTTTCAAAATCGAATGAATTTTGCTTGGCCAAATAGCCGGTCATGCCGCCCGCGAAGGTATCTCCGGCGCCGGTTGGGTCTTTTGCGGTGCGCAATGGAATGGCAGGGACGTTGAAGATTTTATCGTCCATAAATAACATGGCGCCGTGGCTGCCTTTTTTGATAACAGCGGCTTTTGGCCCCATTTTCAGGATGGCTTCCGCGGCATCCAGCAGGTTTGAATGGCCGGTGAGAAGACGGGCTTCGCCGTCATTGACCAGCATGATGTCTACCCCTTTGACGACGTCTTTTAACAGGGGAAGGGTATCGCCTTCGAGCCAGAAGTTCATGGTATCGGCCGCGATGACCGGTTTGCCGCTCATGCGGTTTAATACATCCAACTGCAACTGCGGATGTATATTGCCCAGGAACAAATAGGGAATGGATGTGTGTGAATCGGGAATTTTGGGCGAAAATTCGGCAAAGACACCGAGTTGGGTGTCTTCTGTGATGGCTTCGTTCATGTCGCCTTCGTATTTGCCCTGCCAAAAGAAGGTGTTGCCTTCCACGCACTCTAAACAGGTGAGATCGATATTTTTGGATTCCAGCATTTTGGTGTGTTCATCGGGAAAATCCTTACCGACCACACCAATTATGGAGGCTGAAGCATAATGGCTGGCTGAGCAGGAGGCGTACGAGGCTGTCCCTCCTAATACGCGCTCGACCTTGCCGAATGGGGTGGTGACGGTATCCAGACCGACGGAACCGACGATCAATAAATTTGAATCAGACATATTGTATTTCCTTATGAGTTTTGAATGACGCTACTGCCTTCACATACTAAATAGCGCATCATTTTTCTCAAGGGATTCGAACTTTTGAAATTCTACTATAAACACTTGTTCACTTATTTTAATTTTGATATAATCCAATTTATACGTTATAATTTTTTTGTTTGTTCCTAACTTACGTTGGGAGGTTAAATCATGGCGAATGTATTGGATGTTGCAAAATATATATTGTTGAATGAAGATGGTATATCAACGTTCAAACTTCAAAAATTAGTATATTATGCTCAAGCGTGGTCTGTCACATTAAACCAAGAGCCGTTGTTTCCTGAAAAAGTATTGGCATGGGAAAACGGTCCTGTTGTGAAAGAACTTTTCTTGCAGCATAAGAAGTTTTTTACCATCCATTTTGATGATTTGGAATTCGGGGATGCGGACAACCTAACCGTTACGCAAAAAAATTTGGTTGATCGCGTATTAGCCTATTATGGGAATATGAAAACGGATGAATTGGTCGCGCTAACGCACAAAGAAGATCCTTGGAAACACGCGGATGAAGAAATCAGTATTCCAGCAATGATCCGGTATTATGAAAAAAGAGAGCCCATAACACAGATACAAGTGCCAGAGGAAGTGGATGAATGGATTCATACACTTCCAGCATCATCGACAGTGCATTCAGCATGAACATTCCGATTGTTGAAACAGATAATTACCGGCAAAATAAAACGATTTATTCGTTAAATTTCGCTCGATGCAAAACCGAATCAAGGAATGCATTGAATCCAGAATTGAATTGGTAAAAACATCGCCGAAACACGAATATGAATGTTCTTTGCGGGATGAAGATAAAAACATCTGGGTGACCGGTTTTCCTGTACCGGTGGAATGGAAACGGGTGTTTATTGCGTATCAAATTTTCGAAGATGTTTCTGGAATTGTACGGATCGATTTGATTGGAATCCGGTCATTTTCCATAAGAGAAATAAAATAGGGAAAACCGTAATTATTATCCTGTTGTTGTATGAATTATAGGATACACTACCACTACAAACACTTTGTTTGCAAACGTTATCTTTACAAACCCAAGGGCACATAGCTCAGTTGGTTAGAGCCACCGGCTCATAACCGGTCGGTCGCAGGTTCGAGTCCTGCTGTGCCCATACTTCTTTTTTCCTTGCGGTTGCCTAAGTTAGTTTTGAATGACTGCAAGCGCATCCAATTGAACGTGTGATCCGGCAGCACAAATCATGTTTTCTACATCACGTATTTCGTTTCCAGTAGATTGATCAGTGATTGGATGGAACGGTGTGTGCGTGAATCCAAAATACCACTGGAGAAAACGTTGGACAATCTTGACCGCAACCTTCTTCGCATATTGATCCGGAAAAGTCACCGGATATTTTTTGTTTATTTTTATATTTCTGTTTATTTTTATTGATCTTATTGTGTTTTTTTGCTACATTCGAGTCAATGCAAACATCATTCCCATTTTGGATTTTAGATTAATCGCTGAGATAAACTAAAACGAAACGCCAATGCATCGTTTTTTTTTCTATCTCAACTCGCACTCAGCGATTCGGATTTGTATCCGGAATTTGCGGGCAACGTTGCCGGAGTGGAAACCCGTGCTTTTCAGCGAAGCGAACAAGAATCGCCTTCCAAGCAGGGCTACCATTGGATGCGCAATTGGGAAACGTATTATCTCATCGGGCAATCCATGGGAAACGCGATGATTGAACTTTTCGACCGTAAAGAAAACCGGTGATAAGAAATTCCTCAAAACCATTTGAAGAAATCCCTTCGGTCAGACGAAGAAACGCAATGATTCGTCAATTGCTCAGAATAGGTATGAGTCAATTTCTGATCTAATTTTTTCATAAACAATAGATTTACATTTTAAATCTTATTTGTAATAAACAACGGTTAGTATATAGAGAAAATCGATACGAATTTTCTTGACTGTCAAGACTATATGGCATAAAATACGGAATCCATTGGATATTTTGTTGGAATTGGTCAGGCTCATAGCCCTGCTTGACGGAACGTATCCGTACGGATACACTGTTACATATGTACACATTCCTTCGTACACCCGAATTTGATATCTGGCTGAAAAAACTTCGAGATCCGATAGGAAAAGCCCGCATCATCGCCCGTATCCGTTCAGCCGAAGCAGGAAATTTCGGAGATTGCGAATCTGTTGGGAAGTGTGTTTCAGAGATGAGAATCCATTACGGACCTGGTTACAGGGTGTATCACACAAGGGAGGGTGAAACGATATACCTTCTTCTGTGTGGTGGCGACAAATCGACGCAGAAGAAGGACATCAAAAGAGCCCAAGAATTGGCTCAGAAATACCGAGGACATACTGATGACTAAGGTAACCAAATTCGATGCCGCAGAATATCTGGATAGCGAAGAGGTAATCGCAGAATACCTCAATGCTGCGCTAGAAGATGAAGATCCAAATGTATTTCTGGCATCAATTGGCGATATAGCAAAGGCGCGGGGAATGACGGAGCTGGCCAAGGAAGCTGGACTCGGTCGGGAGAGCCTGTACAAGGCTTTAACCCCAGGAGCAAAGCCGCGTTATGACACCGTTTTGAGAGTAATCAGAGCGTTGGGCGTAGAGCTGCATACCGTGCCTTTGCATCAGAAACCAATTCCAACCAAACGCTCCAGCGGACGCGCTGGCGCACGCCGCTGAGCTCAGCGTTATGCTTGAAGAGAATAAATCGTGCTTCTAACAAAACTAGCAGAGCCTTATAGAGCAGAGAACTTACTTGAGATGTCCAAGGGATTTTCTAGGGAGAGACATCCTTTAGGGGCAGAATGGTTATGGAGCACTAATGGTGAAGATATTTTTCACACACCTTATCCATTTCCATGCCATTTGTTTCGGGGACAATATCAGCATATTGAACCGTGCTTGCCTTCTATATCAAGAGGACTTGCCAGTTACACTTCCATGATTGGAAAAATGGGTCTTGCAGACCAAGCTCTAATAGTACTTAGGGTGGCCAAATCACATTGGTTTGCTCATGAGCTTGATAAACATCCAGCAATCGCTTGGGCCAAAGAAAACAGATACACAGTTAACAAAATTGCACTTGCCCAGCACTACGAATTAGAAACTGGTTATATTGATATCAGTCATGAATTTGATGTTGCAGCATTTTTTGCAACCTGCAGGAAGGAGGATGGAGAATGGGTTCCCGTAAATGAAGGTGTCGGTGTCATTTATTTTTATGATATAGCGAAAGCAGAAAGATGTAATTTTAGAGCAGAGCCTGTGAGTTTGCAGCCCCTTCCTCGCCCAACAGCGCAAAAAGCATGGGTGCTTGAGGTCCCATTTGGATTGAATTTTGAAGAGCATCCTGCCGTAACACGGATA
>CAYVAZ010000028.1:1213-24500 GCA_964449065.1 uncultured bacterium | reverse complement strand
GGTGGACCCCGGCCGGACCCTCGCTGGATGCCGGGGTCCAGAAGGCCCCCGTCAACGCAAAGGGGAGAGCGGTTTTCCAGCGCACTCTCCCCATCTTGCCTTCGGAATAGCATGGATCTGTTGCAGCGAACTCAATCCCGATCAATCCCGCTTAACAACAGAATGCACCGAACGCGCCGTAAATTTCATCAACCGCCACCATGACCGGCCGTTCTTTTTGTATCTGGCGCATCCCATGGTGCATGTGCCGCTGTTTGTATCCGACAAATTTAAAGGGAAATCCGAACAGGGGTTGTATGGCGATGTGGTGATGGAACTGGATTGGTCGGTTGGCCAAGTGATGGACGCGCTGCGGAAAAACGGCTTGGATGAAAACACTTTGGTCATCTTTACATCCGATAACGGTCCGTGGCTGAGTTATGGCGACCACGCGGGAACATCAGGCCCGTTGCGCGAAGGCAAAGGCACCACCTGGGACGGCGGCGTCCGCGAACCCACCCTCATGCGCTGGACAGGAACACTCCCCGCCGGCGAAGTGTGCAGCGAACCCTGCATGACGATTGACTTAATGCCAACCATTGCCCGTATGACCGGAACGGAATTGCCGGATCACACCATCGACGGCAAAGATATCTTTGATGTCATGCGGTGCAAGCCGGGGGCAACGTCTCCGCAAGAAGCCTATTACTTCTATTGGGGGCAGGAACTGCAAGCCATGCGCAGCGGCAAATGGAAACTGCATTTTCCCCACCGCTACCGCACCATGAACGGCCGCCGCGGCGGCGCGGGCGGCATTCCCGAACCCTACAGCCAAGGCAAAACCCGTTTGGCTTTGTTTGATTTGGAAAACGATATCGGGCAAGAACACAACGTGGCGGATGAACATCCGGATGTCGTCACCCAATTAACCCGCATGTCGGAAACCATCATCGCCGAATTGGGCGACGGCGAGAAAAAAGGCAGCGGAATACGCCCGCGGGGGAGTTTGTAATAATGCCATTGATTTAGGGCAATCCGTCTGAAAACGCAAAGCCTTTTCTCCTCCAAGTTTGGAAGTGGACACAGAGGGGATTGTGACAACATATGAAAGTCGTGTATGCCTGAATCCATATAGCGAACATTCCACAATGCAAATGGTATCCGTGTTTATGCTGTTCTCCCAAAGGGAACGACGCCCCACACAACAACCCACTTGCATTTATTCCCGCTTTTTTGCACACCTTCCACTAAAAGTAGAGGAGAACTTGAGGAACACAAGCAACACCGGTAGTGGCATTGGTCGTGTTCCGGAACATGCGGCACCCCTCTCATGAGCCGTGCTTGGCGCCGAACCTGCAGGAAGCCTGAGACGGATAACAATTGGGCGGCATTCGTCTCACTCATGATGGACGGTTTGATGGATTGTTTGGCGGCAATCCATAAGTTCGCGCGTTCCCCATCACTACCGCGGCAACACCAGGGGCGCCCCTGATTAGCAATAGCAAACAAGAGATAACACAATGAAAAATGGTAAGATTGCTACAATAAAATTTGATGGAAATCCATGAATGACCGGATGCGGCGCGGCGGCGGCAATCCCAAGGTTATCGCGTGAACAACAGCATACTTCAACTGGGCAATAGATCAAAATAACTGCCGCGGTTATCCCATCCTTACGGGTAGTCTCTCGATCAAAAAAAAGACTGCTGGTCATCCATTCTCCCCTCCGTGATAAGGGGGGCTAGGGGCAATGTCATTGACTGAAGGAAATTAACCTGAAAAACAACGCTTTGTCTCATCCAAAGCATTTGGGGGAGATGTCCGACGCAAGGAAGACAGAGGAGATGCGAAGAAAACCATAAACTAGAATGATTCAACCCATTGTTTAGAAGTCGTTTCCTGGGCAATCACACAAAACAATCGGTTAAGCCGTTTACCCCAACGGGGTTACAGATGATAGCCAGGGGCAGAGTAACCAAAGGGACCGCCGCCCCTGCAAATCTGAGAGAAAATCTGACCCCGAAAGGGTCAAAGAAATGAGTAGGTTCTTTAAGTCAATGACATTGGGGTAGAGGGGATCGATACCCTTCAATCAATCGTTGACACAGTACTAAGGAGATGGACTAAGGAGATGGCATAGGTACGCGTGCTCATTGCATGGCAAACAAATAATAAATTTAATCGTGTCTATCCAATTGTTCGATCCTCGGCAATGAAGGCTGTGCCCCGGCTTTGCTTACTGAGAACGCAGCCGCTTTCTGCGCAAAGGCAATGGCCTCATTTAGACTCTTTTTTTGCGATAGCGATGCCGCCAAGGCCCCGGCAAAGGCGTCTCCGGCGGCGGTGCTGTCAACGGCGTTCACGCGATGTCCTGCAAAGTGTTGCGTACCGTCTTGATTCCGCAATAAGCAGCCGTCTTTCCCTAACGTGATGATGACCTGTTGTACTCCACGCTCGAACAGGTTTTCAGCCATTTGCTGCGGCGGTAAATTCGGTTGGGTTAACATCGCCGCTTCGGTTTCATTGGGAAGGATGAAGTTTAGTGCGCTCAGCAAATCATCCGGCAGTCCCTCTTCCGGGGCGGGGGCGGGATCAAGCATAACGACCGCGCCTTTTTCGTTCGCTTCTTTTGCGGCATACCGCACCGTCTCCAATGGAATCTCCAACTGCATCAATACAATATCGCCGGATTGCATTTCTTGCAGCGCCGGATCCACATCACCGGGCATTAAGGTGGCGTTGGTGCCGGAAGCCACGGCAATGGAGTTTTCTCCCTGCGCGTCAACCAGGATCAACGCCACGCCGGATGTGCCGCCTTCCTCCGTTTTGATGAATGAGCAATCGATACCATCCTGCTTATAAGCTTGTACGGATTTCATGCCGTTCGAGTCGTTGCCGACTTTGCAGACAAAGCGGGTTTCCCCACCCAGACGCGCCGCCGCGACGGCTTGGTTGGCGCCTTTGCCGCCCTGCACGCAGAAGAACTCGCCGCCCAAAACCGTCTCACCCGGTTTGGGGAGATGTGGGCATTTCACCACCATATCCGTGTTGGAACTGCCGATGACGTAAATCATAATCTTACGATTTCTTTAACATCAAATACCCATAGTCGATAACATCCAAAGGCGTTTGAATCACATCCTCCACTTTCTTGCCGTTTAGATGATCCACGGCGGCTTGTACGCCGTATGCTCCCATTAAATAAGGATGCTGCTCAATCGTTGAATGAATCTTCCCTTCTTTAATCGCTGACTGGGCTGCTTCTAAGTTGTCATATGAAGTGATCTTGATCCGCCCGCTTTTGCCGGCCGCGTCGATAGCGCGAACGGCTCCTAGCGCCATGCTGTCGTTGGCGGCAAACAGGCCGTTGATATCCGGATTGGATGTGAGGATATTGGTGAAGACGTTGTAGGCTTCTTCGGTTTCCCACTCGGCGGTTTTGGAGGCGGCGACATTGATCTTTTCTTCCGCGTCAAAGATGCGCATCGCTCCCTTTTTGCGCAGTTCGGCGTTGGTGACGCCGGGGATACCTTCGAGGATTGCGACATTCCCTACGCCGCCGATGGCCGCAACCAAATCATGTGCCGCCAGCGACGCGCCCATTTCGTTATCCGAACCGACAAAGGGGCACTGAAAGTTCATCTGCTTTTTTGCTTGTTCATCCAGGGGATTATCGATGTTTACGACAAAAACGCCTTGCGCTTTTGCACGCATCAATGGTGGAATAAGAGCCGTGGAACTGGCAGGCGCGATCACGATAGCATCCACACCCTTGGTGATGGCGTTTTCGACCAATGTGATCTGCTGGGCGACATCGGTTTCTTTATCAATTCCATTGATCAGCATTTCCACGCCGAGTTCTTCTCCCTTTTCACGGCCGCCCACTTCCATCTGATGAAAGAAGGGATTGGAAAGCGCCTTCATGATCAATGCGATTCTGGGTTTTTTGGTTTGCGCAATGGTAGGTGCGCTTTGCGCCAACAAAACCCCGCTCAATAGTCCGGTTGATAGGACGGCTTCTCTTCGTTTCATTTTTTTCTCCTTCAATTTTTGTCAGGGGCAACCCTTACCGGCGAATACGCTTTCTCTAACTTTACTACCCCACCCGCAAATGCAAGCGGTTAAATCATGACTGCAGATTCGCTTCAACTAGATAGTATTTTGAGGCTTCCTCTCAGCTAAATCCAGTGGTATTACCCCACTGGTGTTGCCTATCACAGCCCGGGGCAAAGGGATCAAAGTGAACAACACCCTCGGCCACGTTTTGACATTCTTTACACTTGCAGATATAGTTTCACTCAATGAATAACACGTAGAATGGGTCAAGGCCGTTCGCGAACCCCATCGGATTATCGGATATAGGAAGCAATCGTGTCAACCGTAAACGTCAAAATTGTCGGTGCAACCGGATACACCGGCGGCGAACTCATCCGCATTCTTTTGCAGCATCCGGAAGTGGAATTGGTGGCCGCTACCGCCAGCAGTGTCGAAGAATCGGTTCCGCTGCACGCGTTTTGGAAGGATCTGCGTGGAGTATCCGATCTAAGAATATCCAAAGAAGACTCTTCGGACCGCTGCGGCGCGGATGTTGTCTTTCTCAGCACCCCGCACGGTGTTGCCATGAAGTTGGCGCGGGATTACCTCAACCAAGGCTGCATCGTAATCGATCTCTCTGCCGATTTCCGCTTTCAAAACCCGAACGACCGCATCGGCTGGTATCCCGAACCTCACCCATCGAAAGAACTATGCGAACAAGCCGTTTACGGTATGCCCGAACTGAACCGTGAAAACTTATCTGAATCGCAGTTGATTTCTTGTCCAGGATGTTACGCCACATCCGTCATCTTGGGCTTATACCCCGCTTTAAAAAATAACCTGATTGAACCCGGCGGTATTCATGTGAGCTCCGCTTCGGGCATATCCGGGGCCGGGAAAAATCCCAAACCCCATTTTCATTACCCGGAGATGGATCAAAACTACTTTGCCTACAAAATCGGCAAACACCAGCATTTGCCGGAAATCCGGTCGGTTTTGACCAAATTTACCGGTCAGCCGGTATCCATTTCGTTTGTTCCGCATGTGTTGCCGGTTCGGCGGGGAATCTTAAGCACCATATTCTGCAAGCCCGCTAACAGTACCACGCTGGCACAACTTCTTGACGGATACCATAACCTTTATGATCACGAACCGTTTATGAGAGTGTATGATTTGGGAGAATCCCCCAACCTGCAAGCAGTGATTCACACCAATTTTTTGGATGTCTCGTTGCAGCAAGACCAAGAAACCGGCGAATTTATCATTCTGTCGGCAGAAGACAACCTGTTGAAAGGAGCCGCGGGGCAGGCGGTACAGTGTTTCAACCTCCGCATGGGATACCCAGAACCCCTCGCTTTGACTGGTCCAAAGCATTCCCCTCAGCCCGCCAAAGTCTAAAATAACTATTTTCTTGGATAAGTATAAGTAAAGTAAAAGGCGGCCAGAATGAAAATATACCGGAATCTATTCGGGTGGATATTCGCAGCGGTTTTGCTGTTGCCCTCCACCGCATTTGCATACAAGGCTTTTCCCAATTACCCCCCGTCGCAGAACCCAAACTTCCGGCTGATCGAATCGGCAACCGGTCATGCGGTGTTTGAATTTGTGCCGAAAATCAACGAACAAAATCCGTCCGAACGTGTGGCTGAATCGGTATTTTTGGGGATACCACCCTCATCCGTTCACAATGTGGAACTGCAAGGGTGGGACCTTCGCCTCATCCAAGGCAATGAGGTTGTGCAAACCATCAGCGGTGAAGTCGGTTCCGCCAGTATCGACTTTCGCGCGATCAAAAAACTGGTAGACCCCG
This sequence comes from uncultured bacterium, assembly GCA_964449065.1. GTDB lineage: Bacteria > Hinthialibacterota > Hinthialibacteria > Hinthialibacterales > Hinthialibacteraceae > CAYVAZ01. The sequence goes on along the minus strand of CAYVAZ010000028.1, from coordinate 18,676 downwards.
CCATTAAAACCAAGCGCAACGAGTATCAGGAGTTGGATATCTTGCAGTTGGAAATCGCCTTTCCCCAAACCGCAGACCTATCCGATTCCACCCAAACCTACCGCCGCGATAAAGTCATTGCAGACCGCCTGGTTTATAAAGTGTCGTGGAAAGAACGCGGCACACCAAAACCGGCGCCGGCCTCAACATTAGACGCAGGATACGAAAAACTCTTCGGCAATCTAGTAATAAACAGTACCGATGCCCTGCGCTTGCGCGCCAAGCGGCAACTGCCCCAATCCGAAAAAGTACAAGGCTTTCATCCCATTGCAGCGGGGTACATCGAAGAAGGCACGTTGATCAACCGTTTTTCCCCGGGCGGTGAACCGGTCCCCCCCCGCAATGACGCCGTCCGCGTGTTGGTGCGTGAAACGGGGGTAACTGCCGTACGTCCGGCCGACCTCATTGAACAAGGCGTTGATCCTTCATTGGTCAAGTTGGATTGGGTTAAGGTATGGCACAAAGGCCAAGAAGTCGCTAGCGCCGTCTTTGACGATGGAGATACGGTATTCAACAACGATGATGCCATCTATTTCTATGGTCAGAAATCTGATTCACCCTATACCAATGACCGCCCCTATTATCTAACATGGGGAGCAATCCAATCCCCGCCAAAACGGGTGGAAATGGTTCAACCCATTGAATACCTCTCGCAACAACCCACTCACACCGCCGAGTTCGTGGTGGATGACAACCGGGTATTGGGAATGGATTCCGTTAATTCCGGCGATTGGTTCTACGCCCAATTGGATGAACAAAAAACCGAATTCCCGGTCTCGCTTCCCGGCTTCTCCGGCAAAGGCCAAGTGGAAATCACGCTGTCCTGGATGAACAAAAATCAATCGACCACAGGCGTAATGATTAACGTGGGAGACGCAACCCGCAGTTATTATTTGGATGTGGACGCCGTAACCAGCACCACCTTCCGCGTTCCCGCCGCTGAATATGTTCAGGCACCTACAGTGCACATATCCCTCCATGAACCACCGAAAGCCAGCAGTTTTGATGTCAACAGCCCCAAAAAGGGGGTAGTCAACCGGCTGTTTTTAGACGCGATTGCGTTTCAATATCAAAAAGAATCGAAGCCCAAAGAGTCCCCAATGGTGTTGCATCCCAACAGCCTCTCAACCGTGCAGCTGGATAACGCGACGGATGAACTCATCACCGCGTGGGTCGTGCACAACAACGAACTCACCCATTGCATCCGGCCCCGCAACCCGCTGGCGGAATTCACCCTGCCCAATGTCCCCCGCGATACGGTTGAAATCCATGCGGCCGGTACCGAACCGGGGCCCTTCACGGTCGATCAAGACTACCCCTCCACCTTGCACCGCAAAGACCAAGGCTTTGATTACATCATCATCGCTTACCGCACCTTACTGAAAGAAGCCGAACGTCTCGCGAAACTCCGTGCGGAAGAAGGCTTTGAAGTGTTATTAACCGATGTGCAGGATATATACGATGAATTCAATTACGGCTATCCCAGTTGCGATGCCATCAAACGCTTCTTGCGCTACACGCAATCCGAATGGGATGGCGTATCGCCTGAGTTTGTCACCCTCATCGGAGAATCTTCATGGGATCATCGCGACTACGAGGGGTTCCATGTTGTCGATCAAATCCCCACTTATGCCCCGGTTGAAGACCCTCAAAACTACGCCTCCGATGAGTGGTATGCTTACCTATGGCCGGAAGACGATAACGCCTATTCCGATGTGATCATCGGCCGTATCTCTCTCTCCACGCCGGAAGAAGTGGAAAACTACATCAAGAAAGTGGTGCGGTATGAACAAGAATCGCCCGTCGGCGTATGGAAAGCGCGCAACCTCTTTATTTCCGATGATAACTTTTGGCAATACAGCTATACCACCGCGGAAACCAGTATCACCGAAAAGCTGTTCCCCGAGTTCGTAAACCAAAATGAATTTCCCCACGAAACCAGCCCCTACCTTTACGAACGTTTCCACAATCACCCGTCCGAACAACTCCGCCGGGAATATTCCAACAAAAAAATCTCCTCCGAAGCCACGCTCGCTGTATTGAATGCCTTAAACGAAGGAGCGCTGATTACACAATATTACGGTCACGGCGGCGCCCAATTGTGGAGCCATGAGCGTCTCTTTTACGGCACCGCTAAACATACCAGCAATGTTCGGGAGTTAAACCCAACCACCAAATTTCCTTTCGTTTTAAACTGGTCATGTCTCACGGGATATTTGAACATCAGCACGCCGCCTTTTGATGTCTGCCTGGCGGAAGAATTTATCCGCTACGAAGACCGCGGCGCCGTTGCCGTCTGGGCACCCAGCGAAAACGGCTATACCGACCAGCACGAGCTGATGAGCCATTTTGTCGTCCGCAATCTGATCAACGACGGCCTCTACCGCCTCGGTGAAGCGGCAAACTTCACCAAAGCCGAATACCTGCTGCACCGCAACAACGCCAACGATTTTAAACTGATGGAACAATACATTCTCTTCGGCGATCCCGGAATCAAACTGGCTATGCCCGCGGAAAAACTGACCATTCAAACCAATACCAAACACCTCTATCCCGGCCAAACCCATGAACTATCCCTGCGCGCGCAAAGCGCGTCCGTGCAAAACGGCAAGGCCATCATCTCCATATCATTGGATGGCAAAAACATCTATGAAAGCAACCCGGTCCCGGTGGTTGACGGCTTGATTGAAGCCGGTTGGACACAAGACATCCCCGAAACCGACAGCGAAGACGCCATCCTCCGTGTATATGCCTGGAACGAAGAAACCAATACCGACGCGTGGGGCGGCATCCGCATCCTGTTGATGAACCCAACCGTCTCTCTCGGCGATGGCGCTGTAATCCTCGAACACAATCCCCACACAGTGAATATTACCGTACACAACATTTCTCAACATCCGGTCAGCGGCTTGCAGTGCTTGGTCGAATTCGGCGAAACCATGGAGACAATATCCGTTGATACCATTCAACCCCAATCGTCTTTACCGGTTCAATGGCAGGGCATTCTTCCAAACGATGTGGATGTGGTTTATGTCACCCTGCAAACCCAATCGGATCATCCGGTCAAATTTGAGAACCATACCGCCAAAAAAGCGTTGCCGGTCTACCGCGAACCCCACGACCGCATTATTCCGCTGACCGGGATGATCTCAACCTCACCGGAAGAAATGATCCACCAAAACGTGACCCGGCTGCAAATTCCGTTTCGCAACTTGTCTTCCAACGAAACCATGTCAGCCACGACGTTCTTGCAAGGCCCTGGCAGTGCCACCCAACCCAAACTGATGAGCCTAAACGCGGAACAAGAACGTCAACTGGTCTATTCAGTTACCCCGCCTGAAACAGGAACCATCACCTATACCCTCTTGGTGGAAACCGAAGAAGCCAAGCAGGAATACCCCATCACGGTAGAAGTCAAAGATAAGCCCGATCTGGCTTTGGCCGAGGGAGACATAACCATCACCCCCGAACAACCCGTGATCGGCAAAACCGTCATCTTCAAAACCCACATCTACAACATGGGCGAGTCCACCGCCCGCAATGTCTCCGTAACAGCGTATGACGGCGATCCTTCGCTCAACAAAAAACTAACCTCGTTCCGCTCCAACCGCTCGCAAAGCGTGACCGAAATCGCTCCGGGAGAAATGGAAGAAGTCGAAATTTTGTGGGATCCCGAAGCCTACGATGGTCTGGGCGTTCATGAAATCCATTTTGTCATTGATCCTTTTAACCGTATTGAGGAACTCAGCGAAGACAACAACACCAGTTCCATCACCATGTCACTGGCCGACCTGCCCGATCTTGCTGTCAATCCCTGGGTCGATCACCATATCGAAATCAACGATGAAAATCGTATCCCCGTTTGGGGCGAACCGATGAAATTAACCGCCCGCGTCCGCAATACCGGCGATACGCCCGCCGAGTATATCCGAATGTCATTCATCCACAATCGTGAAGAAATCTCGCGTTTCATCCCCCGCTTGCGCCCCACTGCCGCCGCCGAAACCCAAGTGGAAATCCCCCTGCTTTCCGCGAAACACGAATTAATGGTCTATGCGGATAAATACAATCTTATCGGGGAAAAAAACGAATTTTCCTCTCCCGAAGACAACAACATCAGCAAGGTCAAACGGCATTATGTACAGCTGCAAATGCCGCGGGAACCGATTGTCGATAACCGCCGCTATTACAACATCACCAGCGAAACCCAATTTTCCGCCGGGCTGGGGGATCATCTTTATTATGATCCCAGTCAAAAAGGGCTTACCATGCGGCCGCCCATCGATGAAGTACAACTCCGGCTTAACCCGGTGTTTGTCGAAAATCCCGAAAATTATCATGCCTCCAGTCCGATTAACCTTTGGCAATGGAATATCAAATACAATGTATTTTCATCGCCGGTCAAATCCGATGCCGTATTGCGTTTCCGGGTCCCCACCCTCAACGGAACGTTTGATGTGTACGCCCAACTCTACAGCAACAATCCCGATAAAAGCGCGACCGATACCATCCAATTCAAGGTGGCGGGAGAGCTCGATTATCAAACCTTTGTCTACGGGCATAGCGACGATCCCAAAGCCTTCCACAAAATCGGCACCTACACCATTGAAGACGATACCTTTGTCATCGAATTTAAAGCCGTCCCCGGCGGATTCTCCACCAATGTTGGTGATTTGCGGTTTATCTTTGCCGGTGAAGATAACCAAACCGTCTCGGCGGGATATTTATCTCCTTACTTCCCCGCAGAGGGTGCAACCGGAATGCCTGTCCAAATTAAATGGGATGCCGAAGTGCCGAAACAAACCGCCCTGCGCTTAAAAGCCCGCTGGGTCATTCAAAATCCTGATGGATCCCTAAGATTTCTGCCCTGGGCGCGCATGGTGGATGCGGAAGAAGGCGAAATGAAACTCATGGGCAAAGGCGATTATGTTCAATACTTCGCCGAATTCGAGAAAGCGGTCTCAACCCCGAATTGGCCGGTTCTTTCTCAAATTCGTATCGCCATCCCATGCAAAGACGATGTTTAATTCTCAATTTTGTACTACACTTAACGTGCAGGGTGTTTGCCATAAATAGGTTCGTTTTGGGCAGCATCGGCTTCCAGCCGGTGTGTGGAAACGTGACGTGAAAAGTGAGCGCGGTCAAAACCTTTTTATGGCAATCCCAACAATGACTATAGATCGAGACCACTATTTATATGAATATTCCGGAATACCTCGAACGCGCCAACAAAGCCATCGAACAAAAAGAATTCGACATGGCCGCGCATTATTACCACCAAATTCTGTCACACAGCCCCGCCAACCCCGAAGCGTTGGAAGGCATGAAGCATCTGGAAGTTTGCAAAGCGCAAAGCAGTTGGAGCCCGGTAACTCTCTATATCAAATATGCTATCGCCTGGTGCTTAAAAACGCTTGGCAAACCGCAAAAAGCCTACAACGATCTCGAACTGATTTACCGCTTCGATCCCACCAACATCCGTTTGGCCATGTCCTTTGCCGATTGCGCTCTCAAATGCGGCAAACGCGAAACCGCTCATGAGGTGTATGAACATGTGTTATCGCTACAGCCGGAATACATCCCCGCACTAAAAGCGGATGTCGAGCTGCTGATTCAACTGGATCAACTGCTCAAAGCCAAGGAACGTCTTGAAACCCTGAGCCGATTGCTGCCCAACAACAAACAAATTAAACAAGATTTGCGCAACATATCCGCCAACGCGTATTCGAAATTCAGCATTCCCGAAAAACTCACCGCCCGCCGTTCGGAAATGGAGAAAGCGTTGAAAGAATCACCCGGCACGCCCGAATTTACCCGCAAGTTAAATCTGCTGCTTGAACAGTATAACAAGAACAAAGAAAACACAGCCGCGGCCATTGCCCTTTCGGAACATTACCGCAGCGGCGGCATGTTTGTGGATGCCAACAAAGTTCTGGCCCCGGTTTTGGATGCCCAGCCGGATAATAAAGAAGCCAAACACGAACAAGCCCGCGTTTGGCGCGCCTCCGGTGAAACCGCAATCGCGGTGACCCTGTTCCGCGAACTCTTGGATGCCGACCCGGAAAATCAACAGCTGAAGGATGAATATCTTGAAGCCCAAATCAAATTGCAAAAATCCCAACCCGAAAACGTGATTGCCCTTCAAAAAGACGATTCCGGAAACTTGCAGCACGAACGCGATATGAACCGGATCCAAATGCTGCAACAGCAAATCACCGCCCGCCCCGAATTGTCTGAAGAACGCGCGAAACTGGGTGAGCTGCTGCTGAAGTATGACCGCCAGGAAGAAGCCATTCCCATCCTGCAGCGTTTGATTCACGAGCCGCCCTTTGCCGGCCGGGGCTTTCTGCTCTTGGGGCAATGCTTTCGCAAAAAAGGCGACCGCCAATTGGCGATTACGCAATTCGAAAAAGCGCTGCCGTATTTGCGGATGAAAAGTTACTCGCATGTCCCTACCGAAGAGATTAAACTCGCACACTATTATATGGGGCTCTGCAAAGAAGAATTGGGCGACGCCACCGGCGCCCGCGAGGCTTATGGCCAGGTCTATGCCGTCGATATTCACTACAAAGACGTGCGGGAACGCTACGAAAATACCTTCAAACAGTCCGGTGAATCACAAACATCGTAACATCATCTTGAAACGGCAGTTCCGGGTTATAATTTTTCACCTTTTCGATTACCGCATCCACAAACGCCTGTGCCTGCAAATGCCCAAACTCCACCACCCACTTCCGCAACTGTTCTTCGCTTAACAGTTTGCCTTGTGGATTGCGCCGTTCGACAATGCCGTCTGTAAAAAAAATAATTTTATCGCCCGCTTCGACCGGAATGGTCTTTTCATCATAATCATCCGCTGCCATCAGTTTCAGTGGAAATCCATGTTCGGTCTTGAGCCATTCAATATCGTTTGTTTTGGCTTTATACAACATCATCGGCTCATGCCCGGCCGAGGCATACCGCAGCGTCATGGTTTGAAGGTTTAACACGCTGTAAAACATGGTCACATAAAAGGTGGGCGCCAAATGCGCGTTTAATTTTTCATTAGCCACTTTCAACGCCGTGCTGGGGTAGCGAAACGAATTGGTGAACGAGTGCATCAGCGTGTGGGTAATCGCCATCACGACCGCCGCCGAGGCGCCGTGCCCGGTCACATCCGCCACCAGCAGTCCCCAGTGCGAATGCCCGATCTCAATCACATCAAAATAATCGCCCCCCGCGCTTTGGCAGGGACCATAAAAATGTCCAAAATCAATCTGCGGGTGATAGGGAAACTCGGTCGGCAAAAACGAACGTTGAATTGCGCCGACCTCATCCAGGTCATGTTCGATAATCTTTTTGGTGCGGTGCAGTTCTTCGTGCAGGTCGCGCGTACGGATCATGGCACGCACCCGCGCCAGCAGTTCCGGCTTTTTGGGAGGTTTGATAAGATACTCATCCGCGCCGGAATCAAATCCTAATACCTCTACCTCTGTGGCATGATGGCTGGTTAGCAAAATAATGGGGATAAACCGGTCTTTAACGTTTTCTTTAATGGTCTTGCACGCGGTGATCCCATCCACCCGCGGCATGTTGATATCCATAATAATCAAATCGGGATGATCTTTGCACGCCGTATCAATCGCATCATGCCCGTCAAACGCTTTGAGAACCGCGTACCCCTCGGCCGTTAAAATATGCTCCAACAGCTCAAGGTTGATGGGCTCATCATCCACAATGAGGATGGTCCGTGAATTGCGCGTTGAATTTGGTGTGATGGAAGAAATGGTCATAGAAACCGTAGTTAACAAAAAAGGGTGAACAAAAAAGTTGGACTGCAAAAAAATGGAGCGCATGGGATTCGAACCCACGACCCCTACCTTGCGAAGGTAATGCTCTCCCAGCTGAGCTAGCGCCCCATCTTGCTGAAATTATAAGGTTACGTCTACCTTTTAAAACCGAAACTGTCAATTTTGACCAAATTTTGACCAAATCCATTCTACCATAAGTAAATCCATTATCAATCAGGCATACAAATGAATGCATACAAATGAAAGATTGCATTGTGCATTCTCTCCCCATCCGCACTCCTGAACTGTTCACTATTAAAACCTAAAAAAAATATCATTTCTGTTAAACGGTAATTAGTCTTCCCCTTTTTGATCCAGCATCTCAACCACATGTTTGACTTGCATCTTCAGGCCGTGTTTGCGGATGCCGTAATCGAGTTGCAGCATGCAGCCGGGGTTGGCGGTGAGAACAATATCGGCGCCGTTCTCTTCGATGCGCTCCATCTTTTTGTCGAGAATCTTCATCGACATATCGTGGTTGGTGATGTTATAGATGCCCGCGCTGCCGCAGCAAAAATCCGTTTCCTTTAACGGCTGGAACTCAATATCCGGAATCTGCTTGATAACGTTGATGGGCTGTTCCCACACTTGCTGGGCATGGCACAGGTGGCAGGGGGCGTCATAGGTCACTTTCTTTTTGGGGGCATCCTGTTTGGGTGCGTCACATTCGCCGTTGCCGCCGCAACGGCATTCAGGAGACGGCATCTCACCGCCTTTAAAATGTTCCCAATCGCCTAAAAACTCGGTAATCTCGCGCGCTTTCCCGCTGAAGCGTTTGGCTTTCTCGCGGTATTCCGGGTCATCCTCAAAGATTTCCGCATATTCTTTCATGGCGGCTCCACAGGCGGCGCAGTCGCTGATGATGTAATCCACGTCCAACTTCTCGAACAGATCGATGTTAAATTTCATCAACTCCCTGGCTTTGGGTTTGAAGCCATCCGCCATCAGGGGGGCGCCGCAGCAGCGGATTTCCTTGGGCGTCACAATCGTACAGCCGCTGCGTTTGAGTACATTCACCGTCGCGTTGGTGGTTTTGTTGAACAGGATGCTCATCATGCAGCCGAGAAAATAGCCCACCCGGGCGTGTTCTTTTCCCTCAGCGGGGATGACATCGGGGATCGTCTTGCGGAACGGGCGTTTTAAGCCTTGCGGGGGCAGTTCTTCCATAAAACGGAGCACTTTGGGCATGAGGTTTAACAGCCCCAGCGAATGGACAACCTTTTGCAGTCCGGTATTTTGGTAAACCCGCAGAGGAAGGGCGACCAACTCCAACCGCCAATGCCGCATAAACAGCCAGCCAAAGACAAATTGCCGGAAAAGACGGATGAACGGATTCATGGGTTTGTTCTGCTCAACCTGCGCGCGGGAACCTTCGATCAAATACCCGATTTTCACGCCAACCGGACAAGCGGTTTCACAGGCACGGCAGTCCAAGCACAGGTACATTTGGTCGGAAAAACTCTGATCGATCTCGAGTTTTCCGTCACCGACCCATTTCACCAAGGCGGCGCGTCCGCGGGGCGAGGCGCGCTCTTTATCGAGTTCAATATATGTGGGGCAATGCGGCAGGCACATCCCGCATTGTATACAACGCTGCATTTCCGCGTCTTTGGGGATGCCTTCGCCGGCAAAGTTGCCTTTTTGCTTCATCTGCGTATGGATATCGTTGGGCGCTTGGACCATTCGGTTTGTTCCTGTTTGATATTGAGTTGTACAGTATAGGCTATTTTATGAAATGAGAGAGTCAACGAAGGGTTACTCCGATTCTTTATCAATGATCTCCAGGACTTCTTTTTGAAGCATGGGAATTTTGTGAATAACAACATCCCAAACAATGTCATAATCCACGCCAAAATAATCATGTATCAGTCGGTCTCTCATTCCAGCCATCGACCGCCAATCGATATGAGGATACTCCGCTTTAAAATCATTCGGCAATTTCTTTGCCGCCTCACCAATAATTTCCAAACATCTCACAAAGGCTCTTTTTGCTGTTTCGTCTTTGATGAATTCTGCCGAAGTCATGCCTTGTGATTGCTGCATTAAATAATGAATTTCATCTGATATATGCCGTAAATATTCAATGGGTAAAATCGACATATTCCACTTCCTTGTCGATATGAGGGCGTAGGTATGGGCTTAGTGAATCTGAAGTAACCAACTCAACGGAATGCTCTAATACATCTTCTAAGAAGTAAGAAAGTTGCATAAAGTTATCAAAGGTCTTTTTTTCTTTTTCAAATTCAACGAGAATATCTATATCGCTGGAATCGTTTTGCTCCCCCCGCACATAAGAGCCGAATAAGCCGATGTTTCTAACACCGAAAGATTTGACTTGATTTTTGTTATTGATTATTGAAGAAAAAATATCTTGTTTTGAAACAACCATTTTCATTCCTTCAATTCCATTTCACCGTGATCAAATCCTTAATTTTTAAACAGGTCGTCTCCGTCTTTGCAATGGACAAGTTCTACACCATTATCGGATTTGATCAACATGATTTCAGTTATTTTAATCGGAACAAATGAATCATCAGAGTTTCCGCAATGAATGTATTGCACTCTCACATTCCTTCACTCTTGATTTAACGAAAACACGTTCATAGGGATTTAATCCTAGAATAACAGGAAGAATACAATGCCGGACTTTCGTTTCCAATTCTTCAAAAATCAATCTGATTTCCGGCAAAAGTGAAAAGTATTCTTCACGAAGTCGATCTGCAATAAGCCGGTTTGCCATCATGAAACCTCGTTGATTAACTCTTGTTTTACATATTCTGTAGGGGGAGTATTACAATAAAATTTCCAATCAGCATGATCTTCATCAACACACTGTTGCAGCCATTTTTCGTCATGATCTTCTATTGCTTCAAGGCTAAATATCTTTTTTTTGTTGCGGTTGACATAAATGTCTTTATCAAAGTGAAATTTAAATCCGGCTTGTTTTAAAATATCTTTTTTATCGTATGTTGCAGTGGTATTCATTTCAATGACTCCGGCTTTGAATTTGCCTACATATTTTACTCATCATTTTGAGTAAAGAAACACACAGTGCCCACATTCTCACAAATATACTTGACAGACTCAAGTGTATTGGGTATATTGATAGAAAATTTGCTGGAACCTTAAGCGCAGTGAATTCTCATAGAGAGTGGTGGAGGGGCTGGCCCGTCGATGCCACGGCAACCGGTTGGATTTACGTCCCAACGATGGTGCCAATTCCTGCGGAGGGGAAGTTCAGGATAGCAAACCTGGCTTCCGATCACCAAAGCGTAGTAGATGGTGTGTAACTTCCGGGATATGAGACGAAGTCGTGTGAACCCTTCACCCTCTTCGCCCCGAAGGGGGTTTTAATTCCCCAACGCCAAAAAGATATGAACATATCTTTTTCCCTTCATGTTGCACCCATCGATTTCGCTGACAGAAAGGATTAGAAAACGATGGAAGCTACGTATAAGCCTGTAGACACATTAAAGTTACAAGGTGTGAAATGCCCGTTCAACTACGTCAAAACCAAATTGTATTTGGAAGAACTGGATATCGGCGATGTGCTGGAAGCCGTCGTGGATGAGGGGGAGCCGTCCGAACACGTCCCCAAAAGCCTGAAAGAAGATGGGCAGGAAATTTTGGATCAGTTCAAAGACGATGAAGGCTCCATCCACATTATCGTGAAAAAAGTTGTTGATTATTAATGGCTTGTTGCGCTGCCGGTTGAAGAACTGCAAATAGGAGGCAAATCATGATGTTCGCACAGAGTTTATACTGCAAAGAATCCGACCGCCACTATCCGCTCGACCCGATTTATGTCTGTGAATACTCGTTTGGCGGGCTGGATGTTCAATACGATTACGATGGCGTCAAAAAAGCCATGACCCGCGAAGTCATTCAATCCCGCCCCGGCAATGTTTGGCGCTACCGGGAACTGCTGCCGATAGAAAAGGATCCAAAGACCGGCTTTTATTCCGGCTGGACCCCGCTGCACAGAGCCAACCGTCTCGCCGAACGCTTGGGCATGAAAGAACTCTACATCAAAGACGATTCGGTCAACCGCCCAACGCTGTCTTACAAAGACCGCGTGGTTTCCGTGGCGCTCAGCAAAGCGATAGAGTTTGGGTTTGAAACGGTTGCCTGCGCATCCACCGGGAACCTGGGCAATGCCGTTGCCGCCCATGCCGCGCAAGCGGGATTGAACCGCTATATCTTCGTCCCTGCCGATATCGAACCGGGCAAAATCCTCAGTTCGCTGATTTTTGACGCGAATGTGGTTCTGGTTCGCGGCAATTATGATGACGTCAACCGCCTTTCCGCGGAAATCGGCGATAAATACGGCTGGGCGTTTGTAAATGTGAATCTGCGCCCCTACTACACCGAAGGCGCCAAAACCCATGGCTTTGAGATTGTCGAGCAGTTGGGTTGGACGTTCCCCAAAAACGTAATTCTTCCGGTCGCCGGCGGAACCATCCTGCCGAAAGTATACAAAGGGATGCAGGAATTCCGGACCATTGGTCTGGCGGAAGGCGAATTACCGAAATTCCATGCGGCACAAGCGGAAGGGTGCGCCCCGGTTGTAAATGCCTTTAAAGAAGGCAGCAATACGATTAAACCGGTGAAACCGAATACCATCGCGAAATCCATCGCCATCGGCAATCCGGCGGATGGGTATGATGTTTTGGATGTCCTCAAAGAAACCGAAGGCTCTGCCGACAGCGCGACCGATGATGAAATCATCGATGCCATTAAATTGCTGGCGGAAACCGAAGGCATCTTTACCGAACCGGCCGGCGGCACCACCATTGCCGTGACCCTAAAACTGATTGAAGCGGGTAAAATCAAATCCGATGAACCGACCGTCATCTGCATCACCGGTAACGGCTATAAAGTTCGCGAACCGGTTGAAGGCAAGGCCGGAGCGGGTAGAGTAATCGATGTATCGCTGGATTCATTCGAAAGTGTATATGCAGACCACTTGGAAAATCATCCGGCCTTAACGGCTTAATTACAAATCGAGGGAAGGAAGAGAGAAAGATGTCTGTGATTGTTAGAATCCCGACTCCATTGCAAAAACTCACTGGCAACCAAGCCGCCGTAGAGGTGGAAGCCAGCAACATTAACGAAATGATTGACGAGTTGGAAGGTCAATGCGAGGGAATCAAAGAACGCTTGTGCGATGAGAACGGCAATCTGCGCCGTTTTGTGAACCTCTATGTCAACGATGAAGATATCCGTTTTTTGAAAAGCGAAGAAACCGAATTGAAAGACGGCGACGAAGTTTCGATTATCCCCGCCATAGCAGGTGGATGAGCCGTAAAAGGTAAACCTATATGTTTGGATTAACCGATCAACAGATCGAACGCTACAGCCGCCATATCATCCTGCCGAAAGTAGGCGGCAAAGGGCAAAGAAAAATACTGGCCAGCAAGGTGCTGTGCATCGGTTCGGGCGGCCTGGGTTCGCCCGCCATTATGTATCTTGCCGCGGCCGGTGTCGGTACCATCGGTTTGGTGGATGACGACGTTGTGGATTTCTCCAACTTACAGCGTCAGATCATCCATTCGACCGCAACGGTCGGTATCCACAAAACCAAATCAGCCGGAGACCGCGTGCGTGAATTGAATCCGGATGTTCAAGTGGTCGAGCACGCCATGCGGGTGGATTCGACCAACATTATGGAACTGATCGAACAGTATGATGTTGTGCTTGACGGCACCGATAACTTCCCTACCCGCTTTTTGATCAACGATGCCTGTGTCATGGCAAAAAAGCCTTTGGTACACGCAGGGATTTTCCGCTTTGAAGGGCAGATTCTTACGATTAAACCGGGTGAAGGCCCCTGCTACCGCTGCTTGTTCCCCGAACCGCCGCCTGAAGGCATGGTGCCCAGCTGTCAAGAGGCAGGAATCTTGGGCGCGGTCGCCGGGGTCATGGGAACCCTGCAAGCCACCGAAGCGATTAAAGTGATTTTAAATATCGGTGAAACGCTCACAGGCAAGATGCTGATCTTCGACGCGCTGGAAATGAACTTCCGCAAAGTAAAAGTGCCGCGCGATAAGTCCTGCGCGGTGTGCGGCGAGAACCCGACGATCACGGAACTGATTGACTACGAGCAGGCTTGTTCGATATCGTTTTAGATGAATTCAAACAGAAACACGATCAATTCGTTGCCCATATTTTATGATTTCATAGGCGAGCGGATTATCCATGTTAAAATCTTTTTCCCGGAACGGGTGCGGTTCGATCCGGCTATCGATTTTTCGACTCAGTCTCATTAATTCTACTCGCGTATCAAACCGATTTTCAAAATCGCTTAGAATGACAGCAACATCAATATCACTTTCTTCTTGATTCGTTCCCTTTGCATACGAACCAAAAAGAAACACTTGTTTGCAATCATATTTAGCCTGGATTGCGGCAGCAAATTCCCGGGTCATGTTTAAAACTTTGTTTTTATCCATTTTCGTAATTCCTTGATACGTTGAATCCACTGTTCCGTAAATTTGCGGGTACACTTCCGATAAAACTCTTTATCATAATCATCATATCGTACCTCAATATTAAATAAGGTAATCGTAGTGAGCCAGTCCGAGTGTTCGTCCGACATCTCCAACTCGCATAATACCGCTACCGGGCTAAATTGTGAATTTTTGGGGCAAGCCTTCCATGTGTTTTTACGTAATGCGCCTTGAGCAACTTTTCCAGAGACAAGTGTCCAACGAACAATGCCCAGTCATACATTTTTGACTCAAACATCTTCTCCATCGACCGACAGTCATCATCCGATGATTCGATCCAATAAGCAACGATCTTTTTTATTTTTAAATCTTGAGAATCTTTATGATCCAATTAACTATCTCACTATTATATGGTTACCTGTAATCACACATCCACATAGAAGCAATGGTTGGTTGGTGGAGGTATAGGTTCTCCACTGTTTTGCAAGCAATCAATGTGAAATAGGATGGTTTCTTTAATTGTGTTCTCCACTTCTTCTACCGTTTTGCCTGTTGCGACACATCCCGGTAGATCCGGAACATAAGCACAGATATTATTCTTTGCCGGTTCCATGATTACTGCATACTTCATTTTAATCATCAATTCTATATTGGTAAAATCATCTGATCAAATAATACAGTATTTCTGGTTCTTTATCCACTTTTCTTTTCAACGTATTGGAGCAAAATAAGACGATTATGAATGTTAGGAGGGATTCCCCATGACAGCACCAGCAGAAGGCAAAGCGGCTCCGGCGTTTAGCGGGGTAGCGCATACCGGTGAGAAAGTCGCGTTGAAGGATTTTAAGGGAGAGAAGAACGTTGTGCTGTACTTCTACCCCAAAGATGACACCCCCGGCTGCACCAAAGAAGCCTGCTCGTTCCGCGATAACCACAAACAGTTCGATGACGCGAATACCGTCATCATCGGGGTCAGCCGCGACAGCGTGGCATCGCACAACAAGTTCATCGATAAGTATGACCTGCCCTTTTGGCTCATCAGCGATGAGGATGAAAAAATCTGCAATAAGTATGATGTGATCAAAGAGAAGAATATGTACGGCAAAAAAGTAATGGGCATCGTACGCAGCACGTTTATCATCGGCAAAGACGGGAAGATCAAAAAGATTTTCCCCAAAGTGAAAGTGGATGGGCATACGGAAGAAGTGTTGGCGGTTTTGAAGGAACTGGATTAACGATTGCGAAGTTTTTTGTAATCGTAGTCTGGATCATAATCAATTTGACCAAATAGATTAATCACTTCTTGTTGTTTGTGGTATTGGACATATTCCTTCAATGCCAAATTTACCGTTTCATGCTTTGTTTGCAAGCCGCTAAAATTTTGAGCTTCGGAAAGTAGATTTTCATCAATTTTTATCTTCATTCTCTTTAGCATCCTTATTTTCAATGCAAGAAAAATAAT
The DNA here is from genome assembly GCA_964449065.1 of uncultured bacterium. GTDB lineage: Bacteria > Hinthialibacterota > Hinthialibacteria > Hinthialibacterales > Hinthialibacteraceae > CAYVAZ01. Next base: position 2,897 of record CAYVAZ010000028.1, on the reverse strand, counting down.
CTGACTGAAACACATGTTGAATTTCAATATCAAATTCAACTGGCATAGATTGATCCCAATAATCCGCGGTATCGTGAGTATCCCAAAACTCACTGATTTCTTCATAATTATTCCGATGAGGTACACAAGATAGCGGCACTTGCCTGATTCAGACAATGTATATCCGTTAAAGTCAATAAAAACCTGTCGGACTCTACCCCTCATACGTTACTGTATAGATAGAAGGCAGCACGATCACACCGATGCGGGCAGCGTATGAACAACCACGAAGAAGAGTTTCATGAACTCGCCAGCCAGCATTTGCCGCGACTTCAGAGTTATTGTCTCGCCAAAACCTGCGATGCGGACTTGGCGCAGGACCTGGCGCAGGAAGCGTTGCTGCGCGCCTATACCCGCTTCGGCACTCTGCGCGACCGCTCCAAATTCGGAGCGTGGCTGGTAGGCATTGCCAAACGCTGCACGTGGAATTGGTTTCGCAAGAAAAAGAATGATCCGCTGGCAAAGCAGGATCATGATTTCAGCAACGGCCCGTTGCCGGAAACGGTTGACGACAATCCAAACCCGGCGGAACACGCGCAAAATGATGCCGATCTGCAAGAGACGCTCGAGGCTGTGAAGAAGCTGCGCTTTGCCTACCGCGAGGTCATCATCCTGCGCTATTTCGAAGACCTTTCGTACAGCGAAATCGCCGCGCGCGTTGGCATTAGCGAAGACGGTGTCGACCAGCGTCTCACCCGCGCCCGGCGGCAGTTGAAAAAGCATTTACGCCATTGGGAGAGTGACCGATGAAAACACCCAAGTTTATCGATACCTGGTTGTCCCGCTATATCGACGGAGAAATCGAGCCTGCGCAAAAGAAAGTCATCGACGAATGGGTGGCATCCTCGCCTGAATTACGGGATGACATCGAATCGCAGAAAGCGGTCTCATCACACTTGAAGAGTACGCTGTCGAATCCCAGAATCCGTTCGCAAATGGAGGCGAAATTGAACAACACCCTTTCCACACTCCCCCAGCAGGCCGCTAAGATCAAACGATCTTGGTTTGACCGCATCCTGCAAACCAAACTCAACATCCCCAATCTGCCGCGTCCGGTGGTGGGGTTGGCGGCGCTTTTCGTTTGCATTGTATTGTTTGCGGTGATGAACGGGCCCATTACTTCAGAAAAAGCCAAACAAATCGCGCAAGATAATCAAGAGCATATTGCTTTGTTTCAACAGAAACCGATACCCTTAGCAAGCTGGTTTGTCCCTTGGGAGTCCATTACAAGAGATCAAGGTGAAACCGCATCCGGATTAGCAGGATTGAAAGACGTTCGTCCATCCACGGATAGGTCTCAACCAAAAAGCGTCAGTCAAAAGACTTATGCGGAAACGACGGAATCTCGAGGTATTTCCGGTCCGCCCGGTGTGGTGAGTAATACGAGGGATAATGGTAGTGTCTTGGAAATCCAGCAGCCTGCTTTAAGAAGAGGCTTGCCAACATCTCCCGTAATCGAATCGTTGCAAAGCTTGGGCAACTCGTCCGGCTCAACTTCAAACTCACAAAATTTTTACTCTGCATTACCAAGCAATATGAGCAGGCCGCTTTCTGATAAAGAAAAGGAACAAGCCTATGTTTACTATATGCGTGTGTATGGCGATAGGTTTAAATCATTTACCCAGGAACAAAAAACGGCCTTAGA
>CAYVAZ010000028.1:0-1113 GCA_964449065.1 uncultured bacterium | reverse complement strand
GCCTTAGAAGAATATTGGCAACAATTTGGAACTCAATATAGCAATGGAATCGATAATGACGGTGATGCTATAAGAGATTCTGGTAGTGTCTTGGAAATACCATCCCCACTTGATAATTCAAGTACATCCATCGAAGAGAGCATTACCAGCAACCGCCATCCCGCGGTGACATTATCAGCCGATACACTATTACCACACGTTGATACAGTTGGAGAAGCGCCCCCAATTGCGCAAGCAGGCCGGGATCAAGAAACCACTCAACCTACAAGCACAAGCGTGGAAGACACTTCACAAAGCATGGAAGAAGAGGACGAAAACGTGACCGAAGGCCGTAAGATCATCCGCAACGCGCGTATGGATTTGCAGGTGCAGGATGTGCTGGCGACCAAAGACAGCATTGAAGAAATGGTGAAGGAGATTAAGGGGATTGTTTCCAACGCCAATATCAACCAAGATTCACAGGTACCTAGCGCGCGCATGACGCTTTGGGTTCCCGCGGAAGTGCTGGAAGACACCATCGAAGAACTCAACGAACTGGGCAAGACGCTCAATCTGGAAATTTTCACCAATGACATCACCGAGCAGTATTTTGATATCGCGTCCCGTATGCGCAACCTCATCATCCAAGAACAGCGTCTGCTGAAACTGTATGAACGTGAAGTTAAGAAGTTGGATGAAATTCTGCAAGTGGAAAAAGAAATCCAGCGGGTGCGGACGGAAATCGAGCAACTGCAAGGCAGAATCCGCATGTGGGACCGCCAAATCGCGCTTTCCACCATTGAAATCAGCATCCAGCAAGCGCCGGAGAAAAAGCCGATTGCGCAATCCGAACCGTATAACGTTTGGTCACCCCTAAAGCGGGTTTGGAGGGATGCCGGAGCGGTGTTTCTGTATTCGTGCTCGATCATGACGGGGATAGCGGCCGCGGTAATTTCAACAATGATCTTCTTTATTCCGTGGATGCTGGGATTGGCTTTGGCTGGGATTTTGGGCCGGATGGGTTGGAGAAGATATACGGGCTAGAAAAAGGGTAACAGGTCAGCGATATGAAGTGCATTTTCAAAAAATCGAATCGATTTTTTCATTCCTCCCCCAATGCAATGGGGGAGGCTA